>NZ_JALKAK010000001.1:0-465349 GCF_023015645.1 Pseudohalocynthiibacter sp. F2068 | reverse complement strand
TGGCTTGCGTGATAGGATGTCTGCAAACCACGGATCAAACTTTTTTGGCTCCGACCTGATCGACCGAATGCGGGACGTCATGCCCAGGACCAACAAACGGCGTATGTATTGATCTCCTATCTTCGAGATGTGGCCTATGCGTCTTTTCCCACCACTTGATTTGTTAAGCGGTGTCAGCCCCAACCAGGCGGCAAACTCTCTGCCATTGTTGAACTGCTTGCCGCTGCCGACCGTGGCAACAATTGCTGACGCTGTGATCGGGCCGACGCCGGGTATCGTTCGCAACAGTGCAACGCGTTTCTCCCGCTTGGCAATCTGCGTCATATGCCGCGAATGGCGCAAAATCTTCGTATGTAGGAACAACAGCTGATCGCAAAGATCGAAGATGACCTCTTCTGCATCCGTTGGCAGTTCAGGCAGGTCTCCATTCGCGCAGTCTTTGGCAAATTGCAGCACGTGATAAACGCCTTGGGGCAGGATGACCCCAAACTCTGCCAATTGTGCCCGCAGCATATTGATGGTCTGAGTACGCTGTCGCACGATCAAGTCGCGCGTGCGGTGAACAGCAAGGATCGCCTGCTGTTCCGGCGTCTTCACTTCAACAAACCGCATAGTTGGTCGGGTGACCGCCTCGCAAATAGCGGCTGCATCAACGGCATCTGATTTACCACGCTTGACGTAGGGCTTCACATACGTTGGTGGGATCAGTTTCACGTGATGACCGAGTCTGATCAGTTCACGCGCCCAATGGTGGCTGGTGCCACAAGCTTCAATACCGATCAAACAAGGTTCAAGGCGTTCAAAGAATGGCAGAACCTGTACCCTTCTAAGAGCCCGATTGAATGCAACCTCACCTTGATCATTGATACCGTGAATTTGAAAAACATTCTTAGCCAAATCTAGGCCAATTGTTGTAACTTCCATTGGGTGGCTCCTCTCATAAGCAGTTCAAGACAACTGCACTATGGCGCATTGTGACGCCAGATGATGCAGGAGCCATCCACCCCATCCGCATAGCAGACAATTAGCGGCTAACGGAATTACAGTTCCTTCCCGCAGTTTGATTGCTCGGTTCCTCAGAAGGCCTTGTAGGTAGGTATTTCCATAAAACTTCAAGAGTTCCATCTTTGTTCTCATTTTTTGATTGGAGACTCACTTCCGGTGCCCTATCAATTAATGACCGATGAATGAGGGCTGCTATGGCGGATCTGAAAAAGATCGAAGTGCGCGGAGCACGTGAACACAATCTGAAATCGATCGATGTCGATATTCCGCGCGACGAACTGGTTGTGATTACCGGGCTTTCGGGTTCTGGCAAGTCATCGCTGGCGTTTGACACGATCTATGCTGAAGGCCAGCGTCGTTACGTTGAAAGCCTGTCAGCTTACGCGCGTCAGTTCCTCAACATGATGGAAAAGCCGGATGTTGACCACATCAGCGGGCTAAGCCCGGCGATTTCGATTGAACAAAAAACCACCTCTAAAAACCCACGCTCCACCGTCGGGACCGTGACCGAAATATACGACTATATGAGGTTGCTGTTCGCGCGTGTCGGCACCCCTTACAGCCCGGCCACGGGATTGCCGATAGAGGCGCAGCAGGTTCAGGACATGGTCGACCGTGTCATGACGATGGAAGAAGGCACGCGCGCTTATCTTCTGGCACCTATCGTGCGTGACCGCAAAGGCGAGTACCGCAAAGAGTTTCTGGAACTGCGCAAACAGGGGTTCCAGCGCATAAAGGTCGACGGTACGTTTTATGAGTTGGACGAGCCGCCAACGCTTGACAAAAAGTTCCGCCACGACATTGATGTTGTCGTTGATCGCCTTGTCATTCGTGGCGGTCTGGGAACCAGGCTTGCTGACAGTTTCCGCACCGCGCTGGATCTGGCAGATGGAATAGCGGTTCTCGAAATCGTGCCCAGTGCAGATGAAGACGAACCAGAAGTGCCTGAACGCATTACGTTTTCGGAAAAATTCGCCTGTCCGGTCTCGGGCTTCACGATTTCAGAAATTGAGCCCCGGCTGTTTTCCTTTAACGCCCCGTTCGGCGCATGCCCGTCTTGCGATGGTCTTGGGGTAGAGCTGTTTTTTGACGAACGACTGGTCGTTCCGGACGCGGCGCTAAAGCTGTACGATGGTGCACTTGCGCCTTGGCGCAAAGGCAAATCCCCCTATTTCCTGCAAACGATAGAGGCGATCGCGCGACACTACGAGTTTGACAAAAACACGCCCTGGAAAAGTCTGCCACCGCATGTTCAACAGGTGTTTCTCTATGGGTCCGGCGAAGACGAAATCAAATTTCGCTACGACGAAGGCGGACGTGTTTACGAAGTTATGCGCAGCTTTGAAGGCGTCATTCCAAATATGGAACGCCGCTATCGCGAAACGGATTCAAACTGGATCAGGGAAGAATTCGAACGCTACCAGAACAACCGGCCTTGCGGTGAATGTGGTGGCTACCGTCTCCGGCCAGAGGCGCTGGCGGTCAAAATCGCCGGGCTGCACGCGGGTGAGGTTGTTCAGATGTCGATTCGCGAAGCGTTTGATTGGTGCAAGATTGTCCCTGATAAGCTGGGTGTGCAGAAAAACGAAATTGCACGCGCCATTCTGAAAGAAATTCGCGAACGGCTCGGATTCCTGAACAATGTTGGACTTGAATACCTGACATTGGCGCGCAACTCCGGCACGCTTTCCGGGGGGGAAAGCCAAAGGATACGCTTGGCAAGCCAGATCGGCTCTGGGCTGACAGGCGTCCTTTATGTGCTGGATGAACCGTCAATCGGTTTGCACCAGCGCGACAATGGCCGCTTGTTGCAAACGCTTAAAAACCTGCGTGATCAGGGAAATACCGTGATCGTCGTAGAACATGACGAAGAAGCGATCCGAGAGGCGGACTATGTCTTCGACATTGGGCCCGGCGCGGGTGTGCACGGGGGGCGTGTGGTTGCAGAGGGAACACCTGCTGACATCGTTGCAAACGCGACCTCGCTTACCGGCCAGTATCTTTCCGGCGCTCGAGAAATTGGTATTCCAGCCAAAAGACGCAAGGGAAATGGCAAGAAAATCAAAGTCGTAAAGGCCACGGGAAATAACCTTAAAGAGGTGACCGCTGAATTCCCGCTCGGTAAGTTTATCTGCGTAACAGGCGTTTCCGGTGGCGGGAAATCGACGCTGACAATCGAAACCTTGTTCAAAACCGCCTCCATGCGCCTTAACGGCGCGCGCCAGACCCCAGCGCCCTGTGAAACAATCAAAGGGTTAGAGCACCTCGATAAGGTGATCGACATTGACCAGCGCCCCATCGGGCGCACCCCTCGATCAAACCCTGCAACTTATACCGGTGCCTTCACCCCGATTCGTGACTGGTTTGCAGGGCTGCCAGAATCAAAGACGCGCGGCTACAAGCCCGGGCGCTTTAGCTTCAACGTTAAAGGCGGACGGTGCGAGGCTTGTCAGGGTGATGGGCTCATCAAGATAGAAATGCATTTTCTGCCCGATGTCTACGTGACATGCGAGACATGCCAGGGTGCTCGGTACAACAGGGAAACTCTGGAAATAAAATTTAAAGGCAAGAGCATAGCCGACGTTCTTGATATGACTGTTGAAGATGCACAAGAGTTTTTTAAAGCCGTGCCAAGTATTCGGGACAAGATGGTTGCGCTTGCACGGGTCGGACTGGGCTACATCAAGGTCGGCCAACAAGCGACAACTCTGTCAGGTGGTGAAGCACAACGTGTGAAACTGTCCAAAGAGCTCGCAAAGCGGTCTACTGGCCGGACGCTCTATATTCTGGATGAACCGACAACTGGTTTGCATTTTGAAGACGTGAAGAAACTTCTCGAAGTCCTGCATGAACTGGTAGAGCAGGGGAACTCGATGATCGTCATTGAACATAATCTGGACGTTGTTAAAACGGCTGACTGGATTCTGGATATCGGCCCCGAAGGCGGCGATGGCGGTGGCGAAATCGTCGCGACCGGAACGCCTGAAGATATTGCAAAGAATGAGCGAAGCTATACCGGTCACTACCTGAAAGACATTCTGGCCCCATTGAAGGTCAAGAATTTGGCGGCAGAGTAAACGCTTTCTTTTTCCTTAAAATATCCCCGCCGGAGGCGGAAAGTTTAAACCCGCTTTCGTACCGTGGGCGGAGTCGATTAAAAGATGGGGCACATGAGGTGTCGTATCCTCTCCTTGACGTTTTGAGTTATTCTACATAGATATTATGCAATATAGATAAAGATAAATGTGGATTGACCATGCCATCAAACACGCGCGCGCCATTGAAATTCGTCCATTGTGACGTTTTCACAGAGACACCTTATTCCGGTAACAGCCTCGCTGTCTTTCCAGAGAGTCACGAACTTGACGACAGGGAAATGCTCTCGATTACGCAAGAGCTTCGCCATTTCGAGTCCATTTTTCTCAATCCGACAGAGGATCATTACGTCTATCAAGCCCGGGTATTTGACCTGTTTGAAGAGCTGCCTTTTGCAGGGCATCCAATTATAGGGGCAGCCTGCACCTTGCATCGTCAATCTGCCTCGGCAGATGATGTAACCTGGACCTTCAAGCTGACAGGTGACCGTAAAGTCCAGGTACAGACAAAATTGCGGGAAGGGGAATACTCCGCTGTTCTTCATCAGGGGCGGCCAGAGTTTTTAGGCCGAATTCCAGATGCAATGCGCGCCGAGTTTTCTGAAGCGTTTAACCTTTTGGAAGCTGACTTTGCCAACCTGCCTATGGAAGTCATCTCGACCGGGTTGAAATACCTTGTAATTCCTGTTCGTCGGAATTTGGACCGCGCAAAAATAGTCGTTCCTGATCTCGAAGAAAAGCTGCGCGCTCATGGCGCAGAATTTGCGTATTTGTTCAATCCCGAAACCTTTGAGGGGCGTCATTGGAACAACGATGGTGTGGTTGAGGATGTCGCAACAGGAAGTGCCGCTGGTGTTGTCGGGGCCTACGCTCTGAAACATCGCATTGTCAGAGACGCGGAAGCTTTTTTATTAAAGCAAGGTCACTATATGGGACGCCCGAGCAAAATTGAGGTGACGGCATTTGGCGATCCTGAAGACGTAACCAGCGTTCATGTCGGAGGGCCTGTCGCTTTTGTCGGAACGGGTCAGCTTGAGGTATTGCCATGTTAGCACTACCCGTGTTTGAGGCGTCAGACATCAGGCCTCTGCTTTCAATTGCCGCATTGATTGGGCCAATGCGGCAAGTCTTTATTGATCTGTCCGAAGGGAGGGTTCAGGCGCCAATTGCAGTGCTGCATCCGACGGACAAATCAGACATTCACGTCAAATCCGCAGTTATCGAGAATGTACCCTATTTCACCGTGAAAATGGCTGGTTGGTCAGAGGTGCTCGCTGACCAGGGATTGCCAGCGTCTTCCGGCCTGATTGCCGTGTTTGACAGTTCCACTTGCAAACCACTGGCGATCTTGCGCGATGACCATGTGATATCTGATTTTCGGACAGCCGCCGCCGGGGCAGTTGCGACAGATCTGCTGGCCCGTCCGAACTCGAAAAGAATCTTGATCACAGGCACTGGTACGCAGGCATATCTACAGGCACAGGCGGTTTTGACTGTAAGGGATATCTCCGAAGTTCTGCTTTGGGGGCGAAACGCTGAGAAGGTTGCGAGATTGCGTGAAAGGCTTTTGCATGAACA
The DNA here is from genome assembly GCF_023015645.1 of Pseudohalocynthiibacter sp. F2068. NCBI lineage: Bacteria > Pseudomonadati > Pseudomonadota > Alphaproteobacteria > Rhodobacterales > Paracoccaceae > Pseudohalocynthiibacter > Pseudohalocynthiibacter sp. F2068. The sequence goes on along the minus strand of NZ_JALKAK010000001.1, from coordinate 459,671 downwards.
TCCTGCCCTTTCTATTCGTTCCTGTACAGAATTGGAAACCGCGGTACGACAGGTTGATATTGTCGTCACAGCAACCGCTGCAAGAAACCCCATACTGCAGGGGAAATGGCTCGTTCCGGGCCAACACGTCATGTCTGTTGGTGCCGACGATACGACGAAGCAAGAACTGGATATCAACTGTTTCAGACGCGCAAATGTGGTTGCAGTAGACGCTGTTGATGCCGCGCATGTTTACGGGAACCTGCACAATAGCGGATATCTGACAGAGTGCGGCGAGGGGTCTATTGCGGAGCTCGGCCAGATCATTTCGCAAAAACGCAACGGAAGAAAATCTGACGATGACATAACAATCGCTAGCCTCGTTGGGCTTGGTGTGCAGGATTTAGCTACCGTCGCGGTTATTTCTGGCAAGCTCGGATTTTAAATCTGAAGTTTCCCAAGAAACATTCGTTCAAGACCCATGGACTGCCTCCAAGTTTCGGAATTTTCAAATTGTTATGCAATTTGATTTTTAGGGACTATTCTTGCGTATCAATTTAGACAGCGTCTGAAAGAAATGGGGGGTTTATCATGTCACTTAAAATCATCGGGTCGGGGTTTGGCCGTACCGGAACAAGATCGCTCAAAGAAGCGCTGGAACAGCTTGGGTTTGGGCCGTGCCACCATATGGAAGAAGTATTTAACAACCCCAACCAAGTCCCGGTTTGGCAAGCATTTGTGGCCGGGGAACGCATTGATTGGCATAAGTTTTTTGCAGGTTACAATTCCCAGATCGACTGGCCGGGTTCGCACATCTGGCGTGAACTATCCGAAACGTTTCCCGATGCAAAGGTCATACATAGCGTTCGCCCCGAGGATTCGTGGTGGAAAAGTTTCTCTACTACAATCGGTAAGCTGTTAACAGTTTATGAGAGGATGGAATTGCCGCCGCACGTCCGTGATATGTTGGATGCTGCAAGCGAATTTATCGGAAAAACGACATTCAACGGCCAGTTCATGGATCGTGAAATGGCCTTGGCAGCATTTCGCAAACGTGCCCTGGATGTGCAGGCTGCTCTTCCTGCAGATCGGCTTTTGGTTTTTGATGTGGCCCAAGGATGGGACCCTTTGTGTAATTTCCTCGAAGTTCCTGTTCCGGATGGACCGTTTCCACACCTCAATGAATTAAACGAATTCTGGGAAAGAGTTGGCGGAGAGCCAGACTAAGCATCCTGAATTTTGTCGGCGCGCAACGGGCATGCGAGGTAGACACCAAATTCTTCACCGATATCGCAGCTGACACGGGCATGGACCTTGCCTTGCCTGTCCACAAATCGCTGACTGTTGTCAGTAGGGAAAATGCCTTCGTGCCAGATGTTGGCGTGGATATAAAGGCCACGGGATCCGTCACACCAAAAGGCCACAACTTTTTCAGGCTTCAGGTCATCCCCCGGTAAGGCGACCGGAACGTTGAACGGTTTTTTGTCGAGAGGGAAGAACAACTGCCCGCCATCCGGGTGATAGTTCATGTGCCACAAGAGAACCTGATCGCGCGGGACCGTCTGCCGTTCGGTTAAGGCGTTTTGCGGATCAGTCGACCATCCCAACACATAGTTGCCCTTGACCGCTTCGTTTGATCCATAAAGCACGTCACCCTTCCATTCGCCGGAAAAGACACCTTCGACCCATCCGCCCTCGTCGCCGGTGCCCTCATCTACCGGCCGCCATCCCTGCGCGGGCCAGCGCGTTATTTCAATTTCAAAACCCTGGGGTCATCGACAAGATATCCATAGTCCTTAACGGTGTCCTCGGTCGCGCGTATCAGCGGAACTTCGTGCCATGGCAGTGAAGGTTTTTCTTTTGCATCAAAGATATATTCTGGTGCGTTCATTTTGGGGTTCCTCACCATGTTACCTGACGAAGGCTGAAGCATTGGATCAACTTAAGCAATTGGCAGCGTCGTTGTTCTGAAGGTCATCACACGAAATATCCTTACGCTTGCTTTTGGTATTGCCAGTACGGGTGCATTCAAGTTCAGTGATTATTAGCGCATTACACGGGGTATATGCGATTACGGCCAGCGGCATGTTTAAACCAAGCAACCGACAAGGACATCATATTGGCGAACTCATCCGAAATCGTAGACCTTGACGCAATTTCGCTTGCAGAGGCGAAGCTGGCGGGAAAAATAATTCGAACACCAGTCCTAGATGTTCGGCAGTCGGGGCTTGAGGAAAAGCTACCCCATGCCAGCACGGTCACGATGAAGCTGGAACTGTTCCAGAAAGCGGGGTCATTCAAAGCCCGGGGTGCCTATCTTTCGATCGATGCCCTTTCTGAAGACCAGCGAAAGTCCGGAGTGGTTGCTGCAAGCGGTGGCAATCATGGGCTTGCTGTGTCCTGGGCGGCGCGGGCAGCAGGGGTAAGCGCAAAAATTGCGATACCGCGCACGGCGGATCCGTTTCGCATTGAGGCGTGCGAAAACCTGAGGGCCGATGTCGTTTTGTGCGATGATATTGCTGCGGCCTTCGCAGCGATGGAAGAGATCGAAACGCAGGAAAACCGCATTAAGATTCATCCGTTTGAAGGAATTTCGATGACGCTTGGCGCGGCGACCTGCGCCAAGGAGTTTTTCGAGGATGCAAATGATCTTGATGCCGTCATCCTTCCTGTCGGGGGTGGGGGATTGATCAGTGGGATGAGCGCTGCCTTTAAACTTTTGAACCCAGAGATTACCGTCTACGGCGTGGAGCCGTTCGGCGCCGATGCATTATACCGAAGTCTGCAGGCGGGTATGCCACAGTCTATTGATAAGGTTGATACCATCGCAGACAGTCTTGGGTCGCCGACCGCACTTCCATATTCATTCGGGTTAGCCCAAAAATATGTTGATGAGGTTGTTCGTGTTCGTGACGATGATCTGAGGGAGGCAATGACGCTGATGTCTCAGACTTTGAAACTTATGCCAGAACCAGCCTGTGCCGCGTCGCTGGCTGGCGCGCTCGGCCCCCTGCGCGAACAGTGCGAGGGGCAGAGAGTAGGGCTTTTGGCATGTGGGTCCAATATTGGTCTGGAAAGGTTTCGAGCGCTGACAGCCCGTTAGCGAAAGAGACAAAGGTAACGCTTGTATATTGGTTTGCGTAATCCAACCTTTTTTCAACACTTTTTTGGTGCGGGCCAATAATCTCAATTTTTCCACCCGGATTTCGCTTGCACACCTCTGCGATTTCAGTTCTTCGTGCGGGGCGTGTGCAGACTCCGCAGAGCCCATTTTGATTGCTCTGTTTCTTTAGGAAAAACAAATGAACAACCTGAACGGCATTTTGTTGATGATTGTCGCTATGGCTGGATTCACGCTGGAAGATTTGTTTGTGAAGCAGCTTTCCAGCACGATTTCAACGGGTCAGATTCTGATCACGCTTGGAGTGTTTAGTGCAACGATTTTTGCGTTGCTGGCGCATGCGAAAGGCCACAGTATTTTTGCCAGCCATGTCTGGTCTCGTGCGACTTTTGCAAGGGCAAGTGCCGAGGCAGTTGCAGCCGTTGCTTTCGTGACGTCGCTATCGCTTGTGCCAATTTCAACGGTTGCTGCTGTATTTCAGGTTACGCCCTTGGTCATAACAATGGGGGCTGCATTGTTTTTGGGAGAGCGCGTTGGCTGGCGCCGATGGGCTGCGATTATCGTTGGTTTTCTTGGGGTATTGCTTATCATCAGGCCAGGGTTTTCAGGGTTTGACCCATCTGTTCTTTTTGTCCTAATCGCGGTTATAGGGGTAACAATCCGGGACCTTATTACACGCCGTGTTCCAATGAATATCGCTTCAACCGTTGTTTCGTTTCAGGCCTTTTCGTCACTGATTATTGCGGGTGTCGTTTTGTTACTGATCAGTTCGGATGATCTCGTGCCCGTGACGCGAACAGAAACCTATCTATTTATAGGCGGCGTGATCTTTGGTGTCTTGGGCTACTATGGAATTGTCGCAGCGACGCGTATTGGTGATGCGGCTGTCGTAACGCCGTTTCGTTATGCTCGGCTATTGTTTTCTCTTTTGGCAGGTGTTCTGGTTTTTGATGAACGTCCGGATCTTCTGATGTTGCTGGGCGCGACGATTGTAATCGGAACGGGCCTGTTCACGTTTATGCGCGAACGTCGTCTTGCACAGGTCGCTGTTTAGGTTCCATTTCGTTTTCTGTTTCGGGATGTCGGTTGTGATCGAGGGGACGAACTCCGTTTGAAATCCTTGGCGGCGGCAGTATTGCTCCCAATTGAGAATAGTCAATGCGGAAAACAGAGAGTTGGCGCAGGGTCTAAAGCATAAATTTTCAAAATGCGGGGAACCCAATGGTCGAGAAATCTCACACGACAGGGCTTTGGCCCTCACTTTACCAACCGTTCCAGAACATGGGCACGCGGCTTTCCGAATGGCTTGCACCAGCAGCAGAAGCTTCAAAGAGCGAAGACGCCTATACCATCGCGTTGGAGCTGCCGGGCGTTGATGAAAAAGACATTGATTTAAGCGTCGACAACGGTGTTGTGACCGTCAAAGGCGAAAAGAAAATGTCCCGCGAGGAAAAAAGCGATAGCTGGTACTTTAGCGAACGCCAGTATGGCTCTTTTTCGCGCAGTTTTCGCATGCCACCTGATGCAGACGAGAGCGGTGTTGATGCAGACCTCAAGGACGGTGTTCTGACAATCACAGTGCCAAAAGCCGCACCCGAATCAGAAACGTCCAAGAAAGTCGAAATCAAACGCGGTTAAGGATTTACCTTCGGTCATAAGGTCAGTTTTCTTAAACCTACCAATAGGTTTCAATTTCTAATCAAGGCTTTTGCATACACAGACCAGCTGTGCCTCGACAGCAGTTTCAAATAAATCAAGGTAACCTTTAAGGGGATAAATTCATAAAGAATTTTCTGCGTGGGCTCTTAGTCGTAGGTTTTTATGCGCTTGCGCTACTCAGCTAGCTGCTGACCCGCAAGATAGCAGTACGAATGGTGGCGGAGACTCCTCCTCTTCGAGCTACTGAAACCGCAATTTAGCTGGTAAATTGCATCAGCCGCTGCGTGCGCGTTTTTCGAACCGGGGCAGCATTGCGGAGAAATCGGTACCCTGACCACCTTCTTCTTCGACGAACTTTGCATAAAGTTCTGTCGCCGCTTTACCCATTGGCGTGTCGGCGTCAGAAGCTTCGGCTGCTTGCTGACTTAGCCGCAGGTCTTTCAGCATCAATTCGGAAGCAAAGCCCGGTTTATAGTCATTGTCCGCAGGTGATTGTGGCCCGACACCCGGTGCCGGGCAATAGGCGTTCATGGTCCAGCTGTAACCGGAAGACGTGGAGACAACATCAAACATTTTTTGACGATCAAGCCCCAGTTTGTCGGCAAGGGAAAAGGCCTCGCACGTGGCAATCATCGTGACGCCAAGGATCATGTTGTTGCAGATTTTTGCGGCCTGGCCCGCGCCAGATGCACCACAGTGAACGGCCTTTTGCCCCATAATGTCGAAAAGAGGGTTCACTTTGGCAAAACCTGCCTCGGTTCCGCCTGCCATGAAGGTAAGCGTGCCGGCGGCCGCGCCCCCGATACCCCCTGAAACAGGCGCATCGACGGCCATCAACTGGGCAGCTTCGGCTTGTTCGGCAACGGCGCGCGCGCTTTCGACATCAACGGTGGAACAGTCCAGTAAGACAGACCCAACCGACATTGCCGGAATGATCTCTGCCGCGACAGCGCGCAAGATCGCGCCGTTAGGCAACATGGTGAGCACTACGTCAGCACCCTTTGCAGCTTCGGCACCGCTTGCGGCTTTCTTAACGCCTTCGGGGCAGGGGGCGGTCAGATCGAAACCCGATACGTCATGGCCAGCGGCTGCCAGGTTCAGCGCCATGGGCGCACCCATATTTCCAAGTCCGATAAAACCGATTTTCATTTTTTCACTCCCCAAATTCCAACGCCACGTCTTTGACGGGCAATAGCATGCTCGTAACATCAATCAGCGGAACGGACTGCAAATCTTTGTGCTTCCACTGAGGATTGCGATCTTTGTCAATGATTTGCGCGCGGATGCCTTCCAGAAAATCAGCGTGTTCCATAGCACGGTGCGTAAATCTGTATTCCTGTTCCAAAGCGGCGCGAATGGTGTCGAGCCCACGGACGCGATGAATGATCTCAACCGCGCATGCCATGGAAAGAGGCGCATTCCGGTTAAGTGCTTTAAGGGTCTCATCCGAAAACGCATCTTCCGATGCAGTCAGAGACCGGGCGATATCCGAAAGCGATTCACCTGCAAAATGTTTGTCAATTTCCGTTTTTTGTTTAGCGAAGGTGCTTTCCGGCGCTATCATTGCAAGGGTGTCAACAGCCTGAGGGTCCCCGGACTCTACAAGCTTGGCAATCAGCGCGGGCCATTCATTTTCCGGAATGTAATAATCAGAAAATCCAGCATAAATCGCATCTGCAGGGCCAAGCCGTGCTGCGGTTGTGCCAAGGTATTCGCCCAACCGTCCCGGTGCGCGCGCCAGTATCAAAGAACCACCTACATCGGGGATAAGACCAATGCCGACCTCTGGCATCGCGATCTGGCTGCTGTCACAAACAACCCTATGCGACGCATGGCACCCGACGCCTACTCCACCCCCCATGGTGAAGCCCTGCATCAAACTTACGACAGGTTTAGGAAATTCAAACATCTTGGCGTTCATGCGATATTCATCGCGCCAAAATTTTCGACCATAGTCAAAATCACCATTTTTGCCGGTGTTATACATTTCTGTTATGTCGCCACCCGCGCAAAAGGCGCGATCTCCTTCGGCATCAATCAGAAGCAACTTGATTGACGCGTCGTCTTTCCAGCTATCCAGTGCTTTTTCTATTTTCAGGCACATGCCATAGCTAAGCGCGTTCAGTGCTTTGGGGCGGTTCAGGGTGATGCGCCCAACAACGCCTTCTTTGCGGATATTGATGTCCATCAACCGCGATCCGCAAGCATCTGGCGCGAAACGATCAGGCGCATAACTTCATTGGTGCCTTCCAGAATTTCATGCACACGCAGATCACGCACCAGTTTTTCGATGCCGTAGTCGGCGAGATAACCATAGCCACCATGAAGTTGCAGGCATTGGTTTACAACCTTTGAACCAGTTTCCGTGACAAAGCGTTTTGCCATTGCACAGAATTTCGTTGCATCTGGCGCGTTATTGTCCAGCTTCCACGCCGCCTGGCGTAAGAACACGCGCGCCGCCTGCAGTTCAATCTCAAGATCGGCAATACGAAATTGGAGGGCCTGGAACTGGTCAATTGAGCGTCCAAAGGCTTTTCGCTCTCCCATATATGTCAAAGTCGCATTGAGGGCAGCCTGTGCAGCCCCGAGGCTGCAGGCAGAAATATTGAGTCGCCCACCATCAAGCCCCGCCATTGCATAAGAAAAACCGCAGCCTTCTTCACCGATCAGATTGGCTGATGGGACGATGCAGTTATCCATTTGGACCTGACGGGTGGGTTGGGCACGCCAACCCATCTTGTCTTCCAAACCGCCGAAACTCAGACCTTCCAGGCCGTCATCAATGACAATTGCCGAGATACCTTTAGGACCTTCACCACCAGTTCGCGACATTACGATATAGGCATCTGCATAACCGGCCCCAGAAATGAAGGCTTTTGTGCCTGTCAGGCTGTACCCCTGTTCGGTTTTTTCGGCTCTTGTTTTCAAGGCAGCGGCATCTGAACCGGAACCGGGTTCTGTCAGACAATAGGCAAAAAATGTCTCCATACTGGTCGCGCTGGCCAGATATTTTTCCTGTAAGGCAGGGCTTGCGAACTTGTCGATCATGGCTGCGCACATATTGTGGATCGATAGAAAGGCGGCGGTTGCCGGGCAAGCCATCGACAATGCCTCAAACACAAGTGTAGCGTCCAGGCGCGAGAGGCCGGAGCCGCCGTTTTCTTCGCTTACATATAGGCCACCAAAGCCAAGCTCTGCCAGTTTTGGCCAAATGTCTTTGGGAATGGACTCAGCTTTTTCCCAGTCTCGCGCGAACGGGGCGATATGCTCTGCACCGAAGGCCTCAGCCATGTCAAAAATTGCGCTTTGTTCTTCACTCAGGGAAAAATCCAATGTCTGGCCCTCCTGTCAGCTAAAATTGAACGTTTGTTTAATTACCAATTATTGCAAGAATTTTGCAAGGCAGGAATGACCACCCTGATGGGGCAAGCTCATTCTGCGCTAAAAACAACGTCTGGTTCTGCAACTTTAAACGATTCTTCATTCCTTGCCTTCATTGATCTGGGTGAAGCCGCTTACTTGGTTGCCTCAGCATTGCGATCGCACCTTTGGAGAGATTTTATGAAAGTTCTCAACACTATCAGAATACCTGGAAAATTCCCGTTGATGATTTTGCTTATGATCTGTTTTGTGCTGGCTGGGGTTGGAGCCGCGACTTACGTGGCGGTACCCGGGAACGTGGTTTTTTATTTACTCGTTGCGGCTGCTATTACGTTAACGGTCTGCTTTTGTGCTGCTGCGGTTTTTTTACGGCGCTTTCTGAATCAGTTTTTTGGGTACATTAATGCGATGCAAATCAGCGACCTTTCCGATCTTAGCGCTACACCAAAGGGGCTGGGCCGGAAAGACGGAGTGGGCGAAATCATACGGGCTTTGAAAGATCAGCACCAGAAACCAACGAATCCGGAAAAAGCTGCTGTGGACAGTTTTATAATAGGTGCAGCGTTTGAGCATACGTCAGCGGCGCTGATGATTTTGGACAATGAGTTTAATATCGCGGGTCAAAACAAAGCTGCGACCCGTCTGCTTGAAAGCAGCAAGGACAGGTCTGCGATCGAGGCACAGAAAACGGGCCAATCTTTTTCGAATGCGGATAACACGGGGTTTTTCCTGGGCGATTTATCTGAGCTACAACGCGCCGCAACAAAAGCCGAATCTTTGCCGTTCTGTGGTAGCACAAAATTTACTGAGAACCGGTATGGATATACCATCGACAAAATTACAAACGCTGACGGAATGCAGGTCGGTTGGGTGGTTGAATGGCGCGATGCGTCTAAGTCGCTAACAAGTCGCGCGATACTGAATGCGCTGGAAACACATCAGGCGAGGGCGGAGTTTGACCTGACCGGCGCGTTTCTTGGTGTAAATGCAAAATTTTTGTCGATGGTTTCTGTTTCGGAGCAATCTATCATCGGGTTGCCTCAGGACAGGATCATAACAGCAGAGCAGGTTTGCCTGAAAGAGGGTGAATCGTTTTGGGATGTGTTGCTTTCGGGGAGATCGGTATTTGGACGGTTTGAGGTAAACCCACCTGACGGGAAGGCCGGTTTGATCGAGGGTGTGTTTTGTTCGGTCGTGGACAGCGACAAAAAACCTGTTCGAATTCTTCTTATTGGAAACGATGTGACCGAAGCGCAGACACTAATGCGTCAGTCAGAGGGAGAGCGCGCCGATATGGAGCACGCTCAGTTGGAAGTGGTGGAGGCATTGAGGGTGGGCCTGAAAGCGCTTTCCGATGGTGATCTTACTGCTGAAATTGAAAAGGCCTTTTCCGAAAATTATGAGCAGCTTAGAGAAGATTTTAACCTTGCCGTAATGAAACTGCGGGATGCAACCCTGCGCGTTGCTGAAAATGCAACATCAATCAGAGGTGAAGCTTCTGAAATAACCAGTGCTTCCGATGATCTTTCTCGACGGGCGGAAAAGCAGGCGGCAACACTCGAAGAGACAGCGGCTGCCCTGGATCAGTTGACTTCAAGTGTGCGGTCCGCTGCGGAGGGAGCGGAACAGGCCAACCAGGTTGTTATTGATGCCAAAACCAACGCGGAGGCCAGCAGTCTGATTGTTGCGCAAACAGTTGATGCTATGGGAAAAATCGAAACGTCTTCGGGTCAGATTTCCAGAATTACAAGTGTGATTGATGACATCGCATTTCAGACCAACCTTCTGGCATTGAACGCAGGGGTTGAAGCCGCGCGTGCCGGTAATGCGGGGCGTGGGTTTGCGGTTGTTGCATCAGAAGTTCGGGCGCTTGCACAACGGTCGTCAGAGGCAGCGCGGGAAATCAACCAGTTGATTTCAGAAAGCGGACAACATGTTAAACAGGGTGTGGAACTCGTTGGTCAAACCGGGAAATCGCTTGAGCAGATAATTCACTCTGTCAGCGATATTTCGATGCATGTTAACGAAATCGTGGTTTCAGCAAAAGAACAGTCTATTGGACTGGTTGAAATAAATACGGCTGTAAATGAACTGGATCAGGTTACGCAGCATAATGCGGCAATGTTTGAACAGACGACTGCAGCGAGCCATTCTTTGACGTGCGAAGCTGAAAACCTAACGCAAACGCTGTCTCTCTTTAAAACACAAAGGCACATGTCAAACATCATTGCCCCCGCCTTTAATGGGCAGTCGATACATTCGAGGATTGATGCAACAAGCAAAATGCTATCACAAAATTCCGGTTCCGCTGTTGTTGCGGAGAATGTCGCTTACGAACTAGATCGCGAACCGGACACTCAGGATTGGAAAGAGTTTTAACATCAAAACTCTCTTCGGAGCCTTTTCAAACCTACAAAAAAGCAAATTTAAACCTCAGTTCGTTCTCAAAGGTCTTGTGTTTGCTCATGGGTTCGCAAAGATTGAAAAGGTGATACTCACAGATATCATGGCGTCGTTACTGAATTGTCTCAAGCATTCCAAACAGGTTTTTCATTTGGTATGTGAAGTGCAGTTGCGCATTTCATCGTCTCCGGTGAAGAAAGAAAACTTAAACGCTGTATCGACGATAGGCTGTCACCCCGGCACTTTCATAGGTCGTTTGTGACCCGGCTGGCAGTTTCTCTGCGTGCCCCAGAAACAGCCAGCCGTCAGCCGTGTTTGCCGCCTCAAAGCGTGGCAACAAGCAGAGCCGTGCGTGCGCATCAAAATAGATAAGGACGTTCCGGCAGAAAATTACATCAAAGTGCTTTTTCATCGGCCAGTTGTTGATCAAATTTAGCTCTCGAAAGCGGACTATTCTTCTGAGTCTGTTTCGAACTGTCATCTCGTTGATCGATGGTGGATCGTGATACTTGAAATATTTTAAGCGTTGTCCAGAACTTATTTCTGCCATTTCCGGGATCTGGTAACATCCATTGTGGCCAGTTCTGACAACATTTGGATCGATATCTGTAGCGAGAATCTTTACATCCAAAGAAGCGGCGTCGGGCGCAAGATCCAGCAAAGTCATACCGATAGAATAGGCTTCTTGTCCTTTTGAACATCCTGCGGACCATATTCTGACGCTTTCGCCTTTCCTTAAACTCGCAACCAAAGGCGGAAGAACTTTTTGGCGCAGAAGATCGAAATGGTGTGGTTCCCGAAAAAACCGCGTCACGTTTGTTGTGAGCGCGGAAATCATGTGCTGACGTTCCCTGACAGCGTTTTTTTGTCTTAGAATGTCGCAGTATTCTGAAAAGCTTGAGAGTTGCAATACACGGATTCGATTGGCCAGGCGGCTTCGAATCATTGGACGTTTTTCCTTTGAGAATGAGAGTCCGGCACTTGTCAGAGCAAGATTTGAAATTGCCTGAAAATCCCTGTCAGTCAAGATTGGGGCGATCAAAATAAAGGCTCTCTCGATTTAGCTTATGCCGCATTTGCAGCGTCGACGTTTACAATGGCTTTCAGATCAAGCACCCTAATCAGACGATCCTCTATGGTGAGAATCGCGGTTACAAACCTTTGACCTGAACCTGAGCCGATATCCGGCAAGGCCTGTTGGCTGTTTGTTGGTATGGAAAAAATATCTGAAACACGATCAACCAACAGCCCAACAATTTTGCCCTGTATTTCAGCAACAATGATTACATTGCGCTCGGTCGCATTGATGGGTCGAAGTCCAAGCCTGCATGCGAGATCCAGTACGGTTAATATATTCCCGCGAAGATTGATAACGCCGTGAACAAAATCTGGCGCGTGGGGCAACGGTGTTGATTTTGACCAACCTCGAAGTTCGCGCACGAACATGACGTCAATAGTGTATTCCTGGCCGTTGACCCAGAAAGATAAAAGCTCGGAATCGGCTGGTCTATCCAGTTCGTTTGTTTCGTGCATTTTTTAACCTGCTAGAGAATACTCTTCTTTACGAAATCGATTTTGAGGCGCTGTGGTTTTCACGATGTCAATCGGATCAAGGATGAGGGCAATTTTACCGTCTCCAAGAATTGTTGCCCCAGAGACGCCAGGGCACGCACCGATGTTGTTCTGTAGTGCTTTAATAACGACTTGGCGCTGCTCAATAATTGCGTCAACAATCAGCGCAAAATAGCTTTCTTCCTGAGCAATGAGAAGAACGTTACACCCATCAAAATGTGATTTCCGTTTGCGATATCCGAGAGCCGCTCCGAGGTCGATGATCGGAAGAAATTTTTCGCGTATTTTGATCATTTTTGTTGAGCTACCGAACAGATGGATATCAGAATTTTTCAAAATCAGCGTTTCGACGATATTGCTGAGAGGTATCACATGTGTGTTGTGGCTCACCTCGACAACGAGACCATCTTGGACCGCGAGTGTTAGTGGAAGGTCAATCTTAAAAACTGTTCCCTTCATTTCGGTTGTTGTCACGAAAATCCGCCCGCCCATCGCCGCGATTGAATTTCGCACGATATCCAAACCAACACCTCGGCCGGAAACGTTTGATATACTGTTCGAGGACGAAAAACCGGGTAGAAACAGCAAATTGTCGACTTCTGAGATGGAAAGTTTGGCGCTTTGATCAACCAAACCGGTTTCTTTTGCTTTTCGCAGAATTTCCGAGCGGTTTATGCCGCGGCCATCATCCGAAATTTCTATCGTAACACGGCCCGATTTGTGGCGTGCAGTGAGATGGATTTCCCCGATTTCTGGTTTGCCGTATTCAGACCTTTCGGCGGGACATTCGATCCCATGATCTATCGCGTTCCTGATAATATGCGTTAGAGGATCAAATAGCCCTTCAATAACTGTTTTGTCAATTTCAGTAGATTCACCTTCCGTCAACAGACGCACGTCTTTTTGCGTCGTTCTTGATGTTTCCCGAACAACACGTGCCATACGTTGAAAGAGTGTTTTTACAGGCTGCGCGCGTATCATCATAACACTGTCCTGAAGGTCGCTGGCAAGTTGTGAAAAATCCTCTAGTGCTGCAAATATGCTTGCGTCTGTGTTAAGGCTTGTGGTGGCTATGCTTTGTGCGAGAACGGCCTGATTGATGACCAGTTCCCCGATCTGATTGACTAAAAGGTCGACACGATCCAGATCGACGCGGACCGTTGGTTTCGCTGCCGGTGCGGCGATTTCTTCGGGAGGACGGCTTTCAAAACGTGCTTTCTCTACAGATGCTTTCGCTGAACTTTGACGGCCTGATGCATCCGGTTGCGTGATCTGAAAAGGCTCGGCTGGCTGCTGCTCTGCGTTGCTATCGGACTCCGTTACTCTATTGCTCGTTAGATCGAGATTTCGGGTATGCGAATGCGCTTGTTGCCGTTCGGAAATATTCAGTACACAAAGGTCTTCGACAAAATCAAATACTTCTTTGACCTCGGCTAAATCGCAGGTGGTTAGCAGCTCTGCCTTCCAGCTTAAGTAGCTGTTTTCTGGATTTAAATCTGAAAGGCAAGGTATTTTCGCGGTGTCACACGTCACGGTAACATGTCCAAGCTCATACAACGACTTCAATACATATAAAGGCTCGTTTCCGGATGGAAATATTTCCGAGTTTGGTTCGAAGAAAATGTCGAATATTGGCTCTGCCTGCTGGATCCCGACTGATGTGCTTTCTCTATCCTGTGCGTTTGAAGCAGCGTTCTCTGTAGATTTTGATTTTACCGGGGATTCAGCGTTGTTCTGAATGTATGCATCGAGCTCTGAAAGGCAGGTACGAAACCCTTCTGGCTCTTCCGAATTTTTTGTTCCGGCCAGCCGTAGCAAATCTCCAAGCAAATCACACGCACGAAGAAACAGTTTTACCGCTTTTTTATCCGGGGCCGCCTGTTTGCTCCGCACCGCTTCGAGCGCGGTTTCAAAACGGTGCGCAAGTTTAACCAGGGTAACGATGTCGAAAGCGGCAGCGCCGCCCTTTATGGAGTGAACGGCACGGAACACTTCATGAATGGTCTCTTCGTTTTCAGTGCCATTTTCGATTTCGGATAGGCCATCTTGCAACGCTTCCAGATGACTAATGCACTCCTGAAAAAAGAGTCGCGTATTTCTGCTATGGAAGCTGACATCTTTTGTCCTAACCGGCGACTTTGGTTATGGCCTGAACAAGTTTTGTTGGATCAAATGGCTTAACAATCCATCCCGTTGCACCTGCTTTGCGCGCCCGCGCTCTGAGCTCGGGTGCGCTTTCGGTTGTAAGAACGAGAATGGGTATACCGCGATGTTTTTGTTGTTTTCGAACCGCGTCAATAAAGCCAAAACCATCAAGATTGGGCATGTTAATATCTGTTATGATGGCGTCGGGCGAAAGCTGTGTCAAAACCTCGAGCCCGTGCTCGCCGTCTTCGGCAAGATGGGTGGTGAAACCGGCTTGGCCCAACGCGAGTTTCAACATATCGCGCATCGTTCGGCTGTCATCAACGGCAAGAATATTAAGGCTCATGCTGCATCCTCTGCAAATGTTTCGATTGAAAACCCAAAGATCGCCAGATGATTGATGAACGTATCGCTCGCACGCTCGAGGACAAATTTTGTGCCTTCAGTTTTGTGATCTTTTGCTGCCGCTATTAGCGCTTGAAGGCAAAGTGTTCCAAGATGCGAAACTTTTGACGCATCAAGAATTACATCGGCGCCTGCTGCATGGCGCAACGCGTCCACAAGCGAGTTTGCCGCGCGCAAATCCAGTTTGGGCTGTAATTCGATACGAAGGGTCATGAGAATGCCCGTCGTAGAGAAGCTAAACACGTTCGCAAAATGTACCTTTCCTTAAGCCGTTTCAGAACGGTCTAAGGCGCGTGCGTTAACATTCGCTTACGTATGAAGAAATTCAGGCTCTTCCCTGAGATTGCCCAAGAAATACAGCGCACCCTTTCAGGCCTGCAAAGTCATCGTCCATCACGGATACAGAGAATTCGTCCATGAAATCAGAAAAACGGCCTTTCGCGCGAAAACATTCGTCAAAGCCCATTTCGGCAAGATACGGCGACAAAGCACGCGCGACGCTGCCAACCAGAAATATTCCGCCAAACGGAAGATGCGTTAAGGCGAGATCACCAACGGTTGCCCCCAAAATTTTGCAAACGCTTCTGATCGTCTCTTTTGCTTTTTCGTCACCATTGTCTGCGGCTAGCACTATTTCTGGTGCAGAAAGGATGGGTGCCGTCCTTACACCGTTAGAAAGCCACTGAAAAACGCGTTCTATTCCGCGCCCGGACAGCACATCTTCGCAAGCGACGAAATTAATATCTTTTTCCAAATGCTGTATCAGTGCGCGCGCGGTTGGGGTGGTTAAATTTAGCCCCATATGGCCAGATTCTGATGACAAGATGAGCGGACCAGATTTAGTTTCTTGAACTGTTGCAGTATTAAAGCCGGTGCCGAGCCCAACAACCAGCTTTGCACTATTTCTATTGATCGCGGCGTTCCCGCGTTGTGAAGGAAAAATCGTTGAAATCGCTTCATGCTCAAGATGATCAATTGCGTGGCCCTGTACCTCGAGGTCATTCAGCAAAAACGCCTCGCGTATTCCAAAATCTTCACAGATACGACGCGTGTCGATTTTCCAGTTTAGATTGGTCAGTGTTCCGCAGCCATTCCAGACAGGGCCTGCAAGGGCGAAGCATAGGCTTTCAAATCTGACACCAGTGTGCGTCGCCAAGTACGCTCGTAGCACGTTATCAAAGCAGGAATATTCATTGTTCCTGAATCGCTCCATAGTGCCGGAAATCAGAACAGACCCTTCCGCTTGCGCGATTCGTGTGTTTGTACCGCCGATGTCAGCAACCAAATGCCGATTTGTTACAGAGTGTTTGGCCATCAATTGCTCTCGTTACCTGGGGAAGCGTTAGCACGAATTTTAGCTAGTTTGGTCAATTTTTGGTATTTGGCATAGGGTCAGCGGCTTTGCGAGAAAAGGTTAGACTTTGAGGTTTAAAGAGGTTGATACTCCGCCAAATTATTCGGAAAGGATATAATATGGCCGCACCGCGCAATATTCTGAAAGAGAACCTCGCAAATGGAAAAATGCAAGTAGGCCTCTGGATGGGCTTTGGGTCTGCGACGGTTGCAGAGATAGCGTCAAGAGCAGGTTTTGACTGGTGTTTGATCGATGCGGAACACAACCCTAACTCAGACAAAAGCGCGATGTCACAGCTTCAGGCAATGAATGGTGCGCCTGCACAGGCCGTAATGCGTGTGACCTCTGGGCAAGACTGGTTGTTAAAACGTGCTTTGGATATCGGGGTTCAGTCGCTGTTGGTTCCGTTGATTGATACAGCGGAAGAGGCGGCAGTGATGGCGCGCGCAGTCCGTTACCCGCCAGAAGGAAACCGCGGCATGGGGGCAATACAAGCGCGTGCCACCGGGTATGGTGCTGATTCAGACTATGTTGCCAGCGCAAACGAACAGATCTGTCTGATGGTTCAGGCAGAAAGCCGAAAAGCGATCGAAAATATTGATGCTATCGCGGCGACGGAAGGCGTCGATGTCGTCTTCATCGGGCCTGCTGATTTGTCGGCGGATATGGGGTACCCGGGGCAACCCGATGCGCCCGAGGTCGTTACAGCAATCGAATATTCTGTCTCGCGCATCCTGGCGGCTGGCAAGGCCGTGGGGACGATCACTTTCAACCCAGATCAGATAGGGTACTACAAAGCTTTGGGTGTAACCTTTCTGGGTGTCGGGGGCGACGTTGCAACGTTTGCGTCATCGGTTCGCGCTCTTGCGCGCCATGCACAAGAACAGATTAAGTAAGCAAGGCTTAACTAATTTCCAGCGGTATTTGACCGTTAATCTGTGACTGAAAGCGCGTTGCTGAACGAATTGGGGTTTTCCATACGGCAAAGACATGTAATAGGGACGCGTCAAACGAAGCATCCTAGGAGAACCCCCATGGAGATTCGCGAGGCACTTACCTTCGACGATGTTCTACTGGTCCCGGCCGCAAGCAATGTATTGCCGTCTACGGCTGACACAAGCACCTATGTGACCCGGTCGATCCGGATGAATATCCCACTTCTGTCTTCCGCAATGGACACGGTTACCGAGGCGCGCATGGCCATTGCGATGGCGCAGGCAGGTGGTATCGGCGTGATTCACCGCAACCTCGATATCGAAGAACAGGCGCGCCAGGTGCGCCGGGTGAAACGGTTTGAAAGCGGTATTGTCTTTAATCCGATAACGCTGACCGCGGATCAGACACTGGCTGATGCAAAACAACTGATGGAACGCTACCGTATAACCGGGTTTCCTGTCGTGGACGGTGACGGACGCGTTGTTGGCATTGTGACCAACCGGGATATGCGCTTTGCAACGGATGAAAAAACGCCAGTTTCTGTCATGATGACATCCGACAATCTCGCGATGTTGCAGGAACCCGCGGAACTGGAAGAAGCTAAAAGCCTGATGCAGGCGCGCCGGATTGAAAAGCTGCTTGTAACAGATGGTCAGGGCAAGCTCACGGGGTTGCTTACCTTGAAAGATACTGAACAGGCGGTATTGAACCCACATGCTTGCAAGGATGATTTGGGCCGCCTTCGGGTCGCAGCAGCCTCAACTGTCGGGGACGCGGGTTTTGAACGCACACAGGCGCTGATAGACGCGGGTGCAGACATGGTGGTGATCGACACCGCACATGGCCATTCCGAGGGTGTGGCACTCGCTGTAGAGCGGGCAAAAACCCTGTCTAATCAGGTTCAGATCGTTGCAGGTAACGTTGCCACTGCGGAAGCGACGCGGGCGCTTATCGGTGCGGGTGCAGACGCCGTGAAAGTCGGTATTGGGCCCGGCTCGATCTGTACGACCCGCATGGTTGCCGGTGTGGGTGTTCCGCAGCTTACAGCCATCATGGATTCTGCCGCAGGCGCAAGCGACACCAGCACTCCGATTATTGCGGATGGCGGTATTAAGTTCTCTGGCGATTTCGCAAAAGCAATTGCTGCGGGTGCATCTTGCGCAATGGTTGGCTCGATGATCGCCGGTACAGATGAAAGCCCGGGCGAAGTCATCCTTTATCAAGGTCGGTCTTTCAAGTCGTACCGGGGCATGGGCAGCCTTGGCGCAATGGCGCGTGGATCTGCTGATCGCTATTTCCAGAAAGATGCCGCCAGTGACAAACTGGTTCCGGAAGGTATTGAAGGGCAGGTGCCATACAAGGGGACTGCAAACGCAGTTATTCATCAGCTTGTAGGTGGCCTGAGGGCCGCGATGGGCTACACGGGGAATGGAACGGTCGAAGATATGCGGACGAAGTCACAGTTTGTGCGGATCACGGGTGCTGGTCTTAAAGAAAGTCACGTTCATGATGTTCAGATTACCCGTGAAAGCCCGAACTACAGAGCTATGTGAAGTATCAGAATGTTACGTCCCGATAGTGATGTGAAAAATGCGAATGGTTGTGCAGCATGACTCCCGCTGCGCGTATCGCCGCTGCCATTGATGTTCTGGATCAGGTTTTTGCCGGCAATCCCGCAGAGAAATCCCTGATCAACTGGGCACGTCGCAGCCGTTTTGCAGGATCGGGAGATCGTGCCGCCGTTCGCGACCATGTCTTTGACGCCCTTCGCAATCGAAAGTCTTATACGACGCTTGGCGGGGCTGAAAACGGACGCGGCGCCATGATTGGCGCTTTGCGGGCAAACAATCTCGATCCCGCACAAATTTTCAACGGCGAAGGTTACGCGCCATCATCACTTACACCCGAAGAACAAGCAGCAAGTGGCAACCTTTCTGATCTGTCAGAGTTGGTAAGGCTTGATTGTCCAGAATGGCTGGCACCCATGCTGCGCAATAGCCTTGGCGAAATGTTCGAATCCGTTTGCGGCGCTCTCAAATTTCGAGCTCCTGTATTCCTCAGGGTTAATTTACGGAAAACCTCGCGCGAAGGGGCTTTGGAAACGTTGTTAAAAGACGGGATCACAACAAAGCCACACGCTTTGTCTGAAACCGCTTTGGAAGTTGTGGAAAACCCAAGAAAAATCTTGAATTCTTCTGCTTTCCGCGATGGGTTGGTAGAACTTCAGGACGCCGGATCGCAGCATATTATGGATCAAATTCCGGTTGCAGCCGGGCAGCGTGTTCTTGACTATTGTGCAGGTGGCGGGGGCAAAACGCTTGCAATGGCAGCGCGGGAAAAAGCTGTTTTCTTTGCACATGATGTTGACCCATCCCGAATGGCTGATCTGCCAACGCGTGCGAAACGCGCGGGTGTTCGTGTCAAAATCTTAAGCAGCGATGATGCTTCCGCCGCCGCACCTTTCGATGTTGTTCTTTGCGATGTTCCCTGTTCGGGGAGTGGAGCCTGGCGACGAAGCCCCGACGCGAAATGGAATTTAACGAAAGATCGCCTTGAAGATCTTATCTGGGTTCAAGACGAGATTCTGCAAAAAGCTGCAACATACGTTGGACAAGACGGCACGTTAGCATTTGCTACCTGTTCTTTGCTGAACGAAGAAAACAGAGACCAGATCAATAAATTCCTTGAAAACAACTCCGATTGGCATCTGGCTAGCGAAACGAAGCTGACGCCTATTGAAGGTTGTGATGGTTTCTATCTTGCTATTCTAAAAAGAAAAATTTCAAAGAAAACGATCTAAAGTTTTTTTATTTCTTTTCCAGCAGCAAAAATTAAGCAGCGTTTAAGATTTTCGCGACGAAATAGCGAGGCCATGAATCGATTAAGGGCCTTTGCGTGAAACATCCGGAATTTACGACGAACTTTGAGACCAGATTGCTAACCCGACGAAAATTGGGCGCGTTTTTGAGTGCCGGAGTTGCATCGGCACTGTTCGTTCTCATAAACTCTTTACCACAGTCTGATTTTCGGATTTTTCTATTTGGGAGTGCCATAGTCCTCGGATTAGTGGTCTTATCACTAGGCGTGTTTGTTGCAGCCCGGGCGAGTTTTGAGAGTAAATACCTTCGTTACGTCGAAGCGATTTGTGGACGAGATAGCGCACAGTGCTTTTTTTCTGATGGCAAAGGGGTCGTTAAATATAAAAACTTCGCCGCGAGCGGTGGCCGCGCAGTACAACCTGGCCAGACGATGTCACAATCTCTAAGCGGTCTTTTTGCTCATCCTGAAACGGTCATTCGTCGTCTGAAAAAGAAAGCCATGTCCAGAGGCTCGGCTCAGGAAGACATTTTAACCAAACGGGATTGGTCTCGTATTTCTGTACAGCAATTATCCGGCGATGCTTTTCTTTGGCGTATTGAACATTTTGGTAATCTCGTTCCGAAGGACCAGTCTGCGGACACAGTAAGTCTGCCGATGCTGACGGCATCAAAAACCGGAACAGTCCTGTTTATGAACAAAGAAATGAGGCTTGTTTTGGGGGAGCGCGTCAAGACGCTTGATCGTATATTTACGCAGCTCCCGCTTCGAACGGGAACCAAGCATGAAATCGCAACCAAGAACGGCAAGATCACCCGGTTGATAACTGAAATTTCTGGTTCTGGCGGACGTAGGGAAATTTATTTCATTCCTGAAAATGAAATGAGCGAACAATCGCGGTTAAGTTTACCAAGCTTTGATGAACTTCCTGTGCCAATGCTGAAAATCGGGCGAGACGGCAATATTCTTGCGGGTAACAGATTGGCAAGAAATCTATTAGCCGACCCGCTTTTACCCGGAACGTCGGTTTCAGAGCTTGTTGAAGGTCTTGGCCGTTCTGTTCGCGACTGGCTGGAAGATGCATTTCAAGGCCGAGGTCATAAGAAATCCGAAGTTATTCGGGCGCGAAAACCAGAAAAAGAAGTATTTCTTCAAATCACGCTAAGCCAAATAACTCAGGGCGAAACACCAGTCCTGATAGCTGTTCTGACGGATGCCACAGAGTTGAAGACTCTTGAGGCTCAGTTTGTACAAAGCCAGAAAATGCAGGCGATCGGCCAACTCGCTGGCGGGGTCGCACATGATTTCAACAATCTGCTGACCGCGATCACCGGGCATTGTGATTTGTTACTACTAAGACACAAAAAGGGGGATCCTGATTTTAGTGACTTAACCCAAATCAATCAAAACGCTCATCGTGCTGCCAGCTTGGTCGGGCAACTGCTCGCGTTTTCGAGAAAGCAGAATTTGCAGCCCGAGGTGCTGAACTTACGCGAGATTTTGTGTGATTTGACACATTTACTCGATAGGTTGGTCGGTGAGAAAGTCCTGCTCAAACTTATTCATGATCCCGATCTACCACCGATACGGGCAGACAAGAGGCAATTGGAACAGGTTTTGATGAATTTGGTCGTGAATGCGCGTGACGCCATGCACGATGGTGGAGAGATCAGAATAGAAACAAAGGTCGAAACATTGAAGGGCCCTCTGCGGCGCGACCGGGCAGAGGTTCCCGTTGGTGACTACGTGACAGTTCGCGTTTTCGATACTGGAATCGGGATCGCAGCCGACAAGCTGACAAAGATCTTTGAACCCTTTTACACCACAAAAAAACAGGCGAAGGCACGGGGTTAGGGCTTTCAATGGCTTATGGAATTGTGAAACAGACGGGTGGTTTCATCTTTGTTGACAGCGTGGTCGCCCGCGAAACTGTTTTTACAATCTATCTTCCTTGCTATCAAACATCAGAAGTTAACGAAGCGCAGAAAGTCCTTTCACACTCGAAAGAAACTGAGAACGAAGAAGGGGAAGGTGTTGTGCTTTTGGTTGAAGACGAGGCGCCGGTACGTGCCTTTGCGTCGCGTGCCCTGAGATTAGGGGGATACACGGTTATCGAGGCAGATAGCGCTGAAGTAGCCCTTAAAACACTTGAGGATCCCAGTCTTGATGTCGATGTATTTGTTACAGATGTGGTCATGCCAGGTCTGGATGGGCCCAGTTGGGTCAGGCAGGCTTTGCGCGATCGGCCGGATGTCAAAGTCGTTTTTGTTTCCGGCTACGCGGAAGAAGCGTTTGAAGAGGGGCAGAAAAAGATTCCAAATTCAATCTTTCTACCTAAGCCGTTTTCTTTAAAGGACCTTACTCAAACGGTACGAAAGCAAATTCACTAAACTAGGGGTGGGCGGATTTTAACGCCTGCACTCGGACTTTAGCATAAAGCTCGAAGTCTTTGTTATAAAGTCTTTTTAACTCGAACAAAAGCGCAGGAGATAAAGACATTTCTTCCTTCGGAGACTTGTTTGCGTGTCCCAGTTCCAGAGAGAGATCCAACTTGTTTTCAAGAAAAGCAATAAGTTGGCTGAAGTGGGCGTAGTCAAAGATATGATCCACAAGGACGTTTCCATCCTTGTCGGTCATAAATTTGAACTGCGAACCGATATCCGCGTAGATGGGCCTTTCATCCGAAAGGTAAGATTCAATAAATGTGTCAAAACTTACTCCTTCCGTGCTCGCAGGCTTTCCCGCCAACTGGGGGCGTTTTCGATACCGGTACCAACTGGCCAACCAGTCAACGGGTTCGCGCATAACAGCGACGGTTTCGAATTTGATCACATCCTCGCCGGATGTTGCAGGAGCAAACTTTTTTTCAAACATGCGTGCAGTCATATGTTTTAGTCGCGGTGGATTTCGTAAAACGATATCTGCCTTAAGACACAAAGACGCTTCGATAGATGTTGTCCCCGTTTTCGGAACGGCGAGAAAAGCAAGCTTCTTACTCCAGAATATCAGCATTTCACTCTCACTCTCAGTCACCGCTGTAAATAGTTCTGAAGAGTAAACTACCTGTTAATCTTCGCAATCAAAAGTGGATAAAGAAATAATTTTGTTGAAATGTTCTCCTTTTGGTCCCATAAGGAATCGGAACAAGAGGTGAACAAGGGCAATGATTGCCGCCCGTACAAGGGTGTGGAATAAGGAAGCTTAAAATGGCGATGGCAGATATACTCGATATGACAAACAAACGCGACGCAGATAAACAAAAAGCGCTCGATTCAGCTTTGGCGCAGATAGAACGCCAATTTGGCAAGGGCTCGATCATGAAGCTCGGTCAGGAAGGCGCTGTACAGGAGATCGAGTCGAGTTCCACAGGTTCTCTGGGCCTTGATATTGCTTTAGGTATCGGCGGGCTGCCGAAAGGCAGGGTCATTGAAATTTATGGTCCTGAATCATCCGGAAAAACAACACTCACCCTGCATTGTGTTGCAGAGATGCAGAAAACCGGCGGCATTTGCGCCTTCGTTGATGCGGAACACGCACTTGACCCGCTTTATGCCCGCAAACTGGGTGTTGATATCGATGAATTGCTTATTTCGCAGCCGGACACAGGCGAACAGGCACTTGAGATCACGGATACGCTGGTCAGATCAGGGGCTGTGAACATGGTGGTCGTCGATTCTGTCGCTGCACTCACCCCAAAATCCGAACTTGAAGGGGACATGGGCGATTCCAGCGTTGGCGTACATGCCCGTCTCATGAGCCAGGCGATGCGCAAACTGACGAGTTCAATCTCCCGCTCCAACTGCATGGTCATTTTCATTAACCAGATCAGGATGAAAATTGGTGTTATGTTCGGCAGCCCGGAGACGACAACGGGGGGCAACGCGCTTAAATTCTATAGCTCTGTGCGCCTTGATATCCGCCGTATTGGCGCAGTGAAAGACCGGGATGAAATTGTCGGTAATGCGACCCGTGTGAAAGTTGTTAAAAACAAGGTGGCTCCGCCGTTTAAACAAGTCGAATTTGACATTGTTTATGGGGAAGGCATTTCAAAAAATGGTGAGCTTCTTGATCTTGGCGTGATAGCCGGAGTCGTTGAAAAATCCGGGGCCTGGTATTCTTACGGGGACGAGCGGATCGGGCAGGGGCGCGAAAATGCGAAGACCTACCTAAAAGAGAACAAGCGGGTCGCCTATGAAATCGAAGATAAGATTCGCGCAGCGCACGGGCTTGAGTTTGAAATGCCCCCGGAAGCCACAGACGAAGACATTTTGGAAGCGTAAACTAACGTTTCTTTTTGAAAGGGCCGGGGCAGAAAAACCCTGGCCCTTTTTACTTGCTGTGGACAGCGTTTGCCTGTGGGGCTAAACCGGGCGGGACTTAGAATTTAGCGCAAGTGAGCCACGATAATGCCGAGCCTGAATGATATCCGCTCGACCTTCTTAGACTATTTCAAATCCAATGGGCACGCTGTGGTCGACAGCTCTCCTTTGGTGCCGCGCAATGACCCCACATTGATGTTCACGAACTCTGGCATGGTGCAGTTCAAGAACGTGTTTACGGGCGTTGAACATCGTGACTTTACACGCGCCGCCACAAGTCAAAAATGCGTGCGGGCTGGCGGAAAGCACAACGACCTCGATAATGTTGGCTACACGGCGCGCCATCACACATTTTTTGAAATGTTGGGGAACTTCAGCTTTGGCGATTACTTCAAGGCAGACGCTATCCCATTTGCATGGGATCTGATCACAAAAGAGTTTGGCATCGACAAGGATAAACTGCTGGTCACCGTATATCACACGGATGACGAGGCTGCGAATATCTGGAAAAAGCATGCGGGTCTTCCGGACGAGCGCATTATCCGCATTGCGACAAATGACAACTTCTGGTCGATGGGACCAACCGGCCCCTGCGGCCCCTGCACAGAGATTTTCTTTGATCACGGCGATCACATCTGGGGCGGTCCTCCGGGTAGTGCAGAAGAGGACGGCGACAGGTTCATCGAAATCTGGAACCTCGTTTTCATGCAGTATGAGCAATTTGAAGATGGCCACCGTGAAGACCTGCCAAAACCGTCAATCGATACCGGCATGGGGCTGGAACGTATAGGCGCATTGCTTCAGGGCAGTCATGACAACTATGACACGGACTTGTTTAAGGCGTTGATCGAAGCGTCTGCCCACGCAACAA
Source organism: Pseudohalocynthiibacter sp. F2068 (assembly GCF_023015645.1). NCBI lineage: Bacteria > Pseudomonadati > Pseudomonadota > Alphaproteobacteria > Rhodobacterales > Paracoccaceae > Pseudohalocynthiibacter > Pseudohalocynthiibacter sp. F2068. Next base: position 434,709 of record NZ_JALKAK010000001.1, on the reverse strand, counting down.
GCCAGGACCCCTATGGTGATAAAAATGTCCACCACCGGGTTATCGCAGATCACCTGCGATCGACGTCTTTTCTAATTGCCGATGGTGTAATGCCCAGCAACGAAGGCCGTGGGTATGTGTTGCGTCGTATCATGCGCCGCGCGATGCGCCATGCGCATTTGCTGGGGTCGAAAGACCCAGTGATGCACCGCTTGGTGCCAGCGCTTGTGACGCAAATGGGTGCTGCGTTCCCAGAGCTTGGACGCGCACAGGTTTTGATAGAAGAAACACTGAAAAATGAAGAAACCCGGTTCCGGCAGACGCTGGACCGCGGTTTGCGTTTGCTTGACGACGAATTGGAAAAGCTGCCCGATGATGCAGCGTTGCCCGGTGAATCCGCTTTCAAACTCTATGACACCTATGGTTTTCCGCTCGATCTGACGCAGGATGCGTTGCGCGAAAAGGGCAGGGCGGTTGACACTGATGGGTTCACCATTGCTATGGAAGCCCAGAAAGCAAAGGCACGTGCGGCCTGGACCGGCTCTGGTGAAGCGGCGGATGCCACCATCTGGTATGACCTCGCAGATAAGCATGGGGTTACGGAATTCCTAGGATACGAGACCGAGGTTGCCGAAGGCCAGATTCTAGCGCTTATAAAGGACGGTAAGAGCGTCGAAGAATCCGCGAAAGGCGCCAGCATTCAGGTTGTCGTGAACCAGACACCGTTTTATGGGGAAAGCGGTGGTCAGGTTGGCGACCAGGGCTTTTTGAAATCTGATACCGGCAAAGCGAAAATAATCGACACACGTAAAACCGCAGGAGTCTTTATTCATTTCGCCGAGGTGACAGAGGGCACTTTGGTCACGGGTACAGGCGCCGAACTTGTTGTTGATCATGATCGCCGCTCCGCGATACGTGCGAACCATTCGGCAACCCACCTGCTGCACGAAGCTCTGCGCGAAACGCTGGGGAACCATGTGTCTCAGCGCGGGTCTTTGAATGCAGAAGATCGGCTGCGGTTCGATTTCAGCCACGCCAAGGCGTTGACATCAGGACAACTGTCAAAAGTTGAAGAAGACGTGAATGCCTACATCCGTCAAAACACCAAGGTCGAAACCCGTATCATGACGCCGGATGACGCGCGCGCCCTTGGGGCGCAAGCGCTGTTTGGCGAAAAATACGGTGACGAGGTGCGGGTTGTTTCGATGGGTCACGATGCGAAGTCCGAGAAAGGGACTAATGGCGAAACCTATTCGATTGAACTTTGCGGTGGCACACATGTCCGCCAAACCGGGGATATCGGCGTGTTTGCACTGCTTGGTGATTCAGCATCTTCCGCCGGGGTGCGCCGGATTGAGGCGCTGACCGGAGAGGCCGCGCTGCGCCACCTTTCTGAGCAGGAAAAACTGCTTTCTGAAGTTTCCCTGATGTTAAAGGCACAACCCGCTGAGGTGGGTGACCGTGTCAAAGCATTGATGGACGAACGCAAAGCCCTGCAAAACGAAGTTGCCCAATTGCGCCGCGAACTTGCGATGTCAGGGGGGGCGGACGTTGCGCCGGAAACCCGTGACGTAGGCGGCGTTGCGTTTCTGGCGCAAACGTTAAGTGGTGTAAGCGGCAAGGACCTACCCCCATTGATTGACGACCACAAAGCCCGGATCGGGTCAGGTGCCGTACTTTTGATTGCCGATACCGGTGGAAAGGTTGCAGTCGCGGCGGGTGTCACAGATGATCTGACCAGCACGGTGTCCGCAGTTGATATCGTGAAAGCCGCTGTCGCCGCACTTGGTGGCAAAGGCGGAGGCGGCCGGCCTGACATGGCACAGGGCGGTGGTTCAGATTTCGGACAAGCAGACGCTGCTATAAAAGCAGCTGAACAGATATTGGAGAACTAAAATGGGCGCACTCTGGATCGCAAATGTGCATGTCACCGACGAAGAATCTTACGGAAAATACGCTGCTCTCGCGACAGGTGCGATTACTGCACATGGTGGCGTGTTTCTGGCCCGTGCGGGACGTTACAAGCAGCTAGAGGGAAATGACCGCGCACGTAATGTTGTAGCGCGTTTCCCGAGCCTTGAAGATGCCGAAGCTTGTTATAATTCGCCGCAGTACCAAGAGGCGCTCAGTCATGCGCGGGGCGCAGCAGAACGGGATCTGGTCATCGTAGAAGAAGTTTGAGCAGCCTTTCCCCACTGCGTCAGTTGATGACGATCCATGCGGCTGCTGGCCGTTTGGATTGGATCGGGCTGCGTCCCGCCCGCCGCGAAGCCATGACTGCAGCAGGCACCGCAGAAGTAACGTTTTCTGGTTTGGTTGGTGATCGCCACCCAAGCCCGGGGAAACGCGCTGTTACCCTTATTCAGGCAGAGCATTTGCCGGTTATCGCTGCCCTCTCTGGCGCGACCGAAGTAACCCCGGAAAGGTTGCGAAGGAACCTCGTGGTAAGCGGTATCAACTTGTCTGCACTTCGCGGCGCAACGATTGAGATTGGAACGACTATTTTACAGATCACCGGACCCTGCGCCCCCTGTTCGCGGATGGAGACAGAACTTGGGACAGGAGGTTACAATGCAATGCGCGGACATGGTGGCTGGACAGCCGAGGTTTTGACCGAAGGCCAGATACAAGTTGGAGATCTTGTGAAACCGGTTTCCGTGGATCGAGCCGAAAAAACAAACTTGAAAACCTAAGACCAAGCTTTGCCCCTATTAAATCCAAATGTCGCGAATACCTTTTTCCGGACAAAGCTGGCAAACGAGATTTTTCACTAGATTAGAACGGCAAGTTCATCATTTGACTTATTTTGGAAAATAATTCCATGCTGGAATGACAAAAATTCAAGCTAGACTATGGATTGGAGTGTGACATGTTCCCTTCTCTTGAAGACGCGAGAAAGCTGGCAGATGCGCATTGTGCGGCCTGGAGCTCATCTTCAGCAGGTAAGGTTGCACAAAGATATTCAGCACAAACTAGTTTTGCCATGAACCGCAGCGACCCAATGACTTCGCGAGCCGAAATAACGGAGATGGCAAGCGGATTCATGTCGGAGTTTCCGGATTTAAAGCTCACCTGCGATACCGTTTTGGCTGCAGACCATCACATTGTCTATGCTTGGACCTTCGAAGGTCGTCACGTAGAAACCGGAAACCTGGTCCGCTTTGGTGGATGGGAAGAATGGGACTTGGACGATAACCTGCAAGTTACAAAATCCCTCGGCTGGTATGATGTTGAAGATTACAATCGGCAAATTGCTGGATAACTCGTGCTAGCGGCGTTCCGGAAACTACTTAGAAAAGAGCCATCGCTATACAGGGCCATGTTGGGCCCGTAGCGGTCGTTAGCCAAGCTGGTTTTAATTTTTGGGGCTTGCCCTGCCGTAAACTTGGCCACAACCGCAGATCAAAATCACGAATTGATGCACCACATTTATATGTGCACTATGTAACTAATCAGGGGGTGAGTGCATCTTTTCCATGTAGGCTGCTGAAAGTACGGTCTTAAGGATGGAAAGCAAAGATCAAGAAAATTGATTATTTTTGAAAAGGAAGAAAACTATGAGCAATCTTATTAAGCGGCGGACGTTTTTGAAAGCGAGCGCGATTTCCGCTGTTGCTCTCGTACCAGCGTCTGGACCTTCATTGGCAACGGCTTCATCAGCTTCCGGAGGATTTACCTACGAAGTCACCCGCACCCGGGCGGAATGGCGCGCGCTGCTTAGCAGATCAGAATTCAGAATCCTGCGACGCGGCGGAACCGAGAACCCAAACAGCAGCCAGTATAGCCGCCGAATGCCTCGAGGTACCTATAAATGCAAAGGTTGTGGCCTGACGCTCTATGAATCATCCTGGAAAGTGGTTCTTGATCTCGGTTGGGTTTTCTTTAAACACTCGCGTCCCAATGCTGTCCTGACCAGCATTGATGACAATCCCTCTTATGATACGAGCGCAATGTCCCAAGATGCCATGATAGAAGCGCACTGCCGCAGATGCGGCAGCCACCTTGGCCATATCGTAAATGTTCGAGACCAATTGCTTCACTGCATCAATGGTGCGTCTCTTCGTTTCGCGCAAGCCTGAGCATACGATCACGAACTCTTCGGACTTATAGCAGTCTTCCGACGCTTTACGTCGACCCTAGCCCGCTGCGCGGGATTGGCGTTTGCGTTCGTGTGGGTCGAGGTAGCGTTTGCGCATCCGGATAGCGTTTGGCGTGACTTCGACGAGTTCGTCGTTGTCGATATAGGCAATCGCCTCTTCCAGAGAATAACGCACAGGTGTGGTGAGGCGTACTGCCTCGTCCGTGCCCGAAGCACGAACGTTTGTCAGCTTTTTACCTTTAAGGGGGTTCACTTCCAGATCATTCTCGCGCGAATGCTCGCCAATGATCATTCCCTGATAAATGGTTTCCTGCGCGCCAATGAACATTTTACCGCGATCTTCAAGGTTGAATAGCGCATAGGCGACGGACACACCATTTTCCATCGAAATCAAAACACCTGCGCGCCGACCCGGAATTGCACCCTTGTGAGGGGCCCATTCATGGAACACCCGGTTCAAAACGCCGGTTCCGCGTGTGTCTGTCAGAAATTCGCCGTGATAGCCAATAAGCCCGCGGGACGGGACATGTGCAATGATCCGCGTCTTGCCAGCGCCCGCAGGTTTCATCTCAGCAAGTTCACCTTTGCGCACACCGGTTATTTTTTCAATCACAGCGCCGGAATACTCATCATCGACGTCAATTGTGACTTCTTCGATGGGCTCTAGCCTTTGACCATCTTCTTCTCTGAACAAAACCTGTGGGCGAGAGATCGAAAGCTCGAATCCTTCGCGCCGCATGTTTTCGATAAGAACTCCCATCTGCAACTCACCACGGCCCGCCACTTCGAAGGCGTCACCGCCGGGGGTGTCTGTCACATGAATTGCCACGTTAGACTCGGCTTCCTTCATCAGACGCTCGCGGATGACGCGGCTCTGCACTTTTTTACCTTCACGTCCCGCCAGCGGGCTGTCGTTGATGCCGAATGTCACGGAAATTGTGGGTGGGTCAATCGGTTGGGCGGGTAGCGCTGTGTTGACCGATGGGGCCACCAGAGAATCTGCAACCGTTGCTTTGGACATGCCAGCAATTGTTACGATGTCGCCGGCTTCGGCCAAATCGATTGCCTGTTGGCCCAAACCGCGAAAGGCCAGAATTTTTGAGACACGGAAATTTTCAATAAGTTCGCCGTCGCGCGTCAGCGATTTGATACTTTCGCCTGCCTTCAAGGTGCCGGATTCAACACGTCCTGTCAGAATTCGCCCAATAAAGGGATCGGCGCCCAGTGTTGTTGCTAACATCCTGAACGGTTCGTCCCGACGGGCAACCTGCGCGGGAGGCGGGACGTGCTCTATCACCAGATCAAAAAGCGCGCTCAAATCTTTGCGTGGACCGTCCAGCTCCATGTCCGCCCAGCCAGACCGACCCGATGCATACATCGCCGGGAAATCAAGCTGGTTGTCGTCTGCACCAAGGTTGGCGAACAGATCAAAACATTCGTCCAATGCGCGATCAGGTTCGGCATCGGGTTTGTCTACTTTGTTAAGAACAACAATCGGCCGCAGCCCCAGCGCAAGCGCCTTGGACGTGACGAATTTGGTTTGGGGCATTGGGCCTTCGGCCGCATCGACCAGCAATACAACACCGTCAACCATCGAAAGAATACGCTCAACTTCGCCACCAAAGTCGGCGTGGCCAGGGGTATCCACGATGTTGATCCGGGTGCCTTTCCATTCAACGGACGTTGCCTTCGCAAGGATGGTAATACCGCGCTCACGCTCCAGATCATTGCTGTCCATTGCGCGTTCCGTGGTCGCCTGGTTTTCACGGTAGGTGCCTGACTGTTTCAGCAGCTCATCTACAAGCGTGGTTTTGCCATGGTCAACGTGCGCGATGATGGCGATATTGCGAAGTTCCATTGGAAGGTAGCCTTGTCCTGTTCGCGCGCGGCGTACCGTGCAGGCGCAGAAAAGACCAGCCCTAAAGCACAAATCCCGGCGATTGCGCCAGAATATAGCGTTTAATGTGTCGCAGAATTCGAAAAGAGGTGAATGACCAGAATACCAAGCAGTATAAAGCCGATCCCCAGAATAGCGGCAAAATCGAGTTTCTGGCCAAACGCCAGAAAACCGATTGCTGCGATAAAGACGATGCCAAGGGCCGACCATATCGCATAAACAATGCCGACTGGCATAGATTTGAGAGTCAGCGCCAGCAGGTAAAAGGAAATACCGTAGCCAACAACAACAATGATTGATGGAATGAGCCGGGAAAACTGATGGCTTGCCTGAAGGGCTGTTGTTCCAATCGTTTCGGCCATGACTGCAAGTATCAGATAAACATAATGAATTGGCATTGTTGTCTCTTTCGTTGCTTACAAGGGCAGTTCAGTCGTTTCTTTTAATTCTTCCATGACAAAACTTGCAGAAACGTCCGACATATCAATCTTGTTTATCAATCTCTGATAAAGTTGGTCATATCCGGCGACGTCGCTGACGCGGGCGCGGATCAGATAGTCCAGATCACCTGTCATGCGGTACGCGCTTAAAACTTCCGGCATATCACTTGTCGCACGTGCGAATTTGGTCAGCCAGTTCGCATCGTGAGAACTGGTTCGGATAAACATGAAGACGGTCAAACCAAGCCCGACCTTGCCTGGTTCAAGCAACGCGACGCGGCCCCGAATAACACCGGAATCTTCCAGCGCTTTGATCCGGCGCCAACAGGCGTTTCGCGAAAGATGCACCTTTTCCCCGAGCGACTCGAGCCCCAAAGAGGCGTCACGTTGCAATTCTTTTAATATTTTGCGGTCTGTTTCATCAATGATAGCCATAAGGTGAATCATATTGGGAAAATTTCACCTAAAAAAGCAGAAACCGTAGAAAGATGGGAAAAATTCACAACCGGTTTGTTTTAATCTCGGTTTGAACAGGACCAAGAAGGGAATTGAAATGATTACCAAAGTTTTTCTAGAGCATCCGCGAAGCGTAGAAGAAACTTACCTCGAGCATGCGCGATTTGCGTCGGGCTTTTCACTGAGACTTCTTGCTGCTGGCTTTGCGGCGATGGTGCATGCGGTTATTCCATGCATGTTCGAAAAAACCGCAAGCCGGATGGTCGCTGAAATATATGCGCGCACGCACAATCGCGGAAAGTAACAACCCTGCACCATTAGAGACGACTCTGGGAGGGGGAGTATCCGGCTGATTGTTTTGATTGCCACCACTCACATCAATATGGAATCAAAGCAGAATTTATGCATGGATACGGGAAAGGGCGGGTCGCATACGCACCCCGCCCTTTCTTTGTCTCTCGAATGAAATATTAACCCGCTAAAGCGGCATTCAGGTTTTCATCAACTTTTTCCAGGAAGCCTTCGGTTGTCAGCCATTTCTGGTTTGGTCCAACAAGCAGAGCAAGGTCTTTGGTCATGAAGCCGCTTTCAACGGTATCAACAACGACTTTTTCCAGCGTTTCAGCAAACCGCATCAACTGGTCATTGCTATCCAGTTTAGCACGGTGCTTCAGGCCACCTGTCCAAGCATAGATCGATGCTATGGAGTTTGTTGACGTTGCCTCGCCCTTTTGGTGCTGACGGTAGTGGCGGGTCACGGTGCCGTGGGCGGCCTCTGCCTCAACAACCTTTCCATCCGGGGTCATCAACTGGCTGGTCATCAGGCCAAGCGAGCCAAAGCCCTGCGCAACTGTGTCTGACTGAACGTCGCCATCGTAGTTTTTACAGGCCCAAACAAAGCCACCGGACCACTTCATTGCAGCGGCGACCATGTCATCGATCAGGCGATGCTCATAAGTGATGCCTGCTTTTTCGAATTTGCCAGCGAACTCTTCGTCAAAGACTTTCTGGAAAAGGTCCTTAAAGCGGCCGTCATAGGCCTTCAGGATCGTGTTCTTCGTCGACAGGTAAACTGGCCAGCCAAGCTTCAGGCCGTAGTTCATAGAGGCGCGAGCGAAATCGATAATAGAGCTATCAAGATTGTACATACCCATAGCCACACCAGAGGATGGCGCGTCATACACTTCTTTCTCGATCACTGTTCCGTCTTCGCCAACAAATTTCATTGTAAGCTTTCCGGGGCCGGGCATCAGGAAATCTGTTGCTTTATACTGGTCACCAAAGGCGTGGCGACCGATAACAATCGGTTGGGTCCAGCCGGGAACAAGCCGCGGGACATTGGAACAGATAATTGGTGCGCGGAACACAACACCACCAAGGATGTTGCGGATGGTTCCGTTGGGGCTGCGCCACATCTGTTTCAGACCAAATTCTTCAACGCGCGCTTCATCCGGTGTGATGGTTGCACATTTTACACCAACACCGACTTCTTTGATTTTTTCGGCGGCGTCGATGGTGATCTGGTCGTTCGTTTCATCGCGCACTTCCATGCCGAGATCGTAATAGAGCAGATCTAAATCCAGATAAGGAAGGATCAGTTTCTTTTTGATAAAATCCCAGATGATGCGGGTCATTTCGTCTCCGTCGAGTTCGACGACGGGATTCTCCACCTTGATCTTGGTCATGGGGTTGGCCTCTTTGCTAAGTGAATCAAATTCCCGCGTCTTCTACGCTAAATTCTTCAGCAAGGGAAGACGGTATACGATTGTATACGTAAATGTCGCAAGCCGGTTCTAGTCAAGACCGCGCGCAGCGAACCATGGCTTGATCTTCTCGCGTATATAGGCCCAGACCCAGGGTGCGCCCTTGTTAACCTTTTCGCCTATACGGCTATCAATTTGCGCAAGCCTAACGTCGTATTGCTTCCAACTGCTCCCATCATTCGCAAGATTAAGCAGAAGCGGCTGAACACGATCAATCGCTTTGCCGAAAATTGCGTCAGGGGTGATTGCAGCTTCAAACTCATCCCAAAGCGCGCGAAACTCCTTTGACTGATCTTCGGGCAACAAGTTGAAAATCCGATCAGCCGCTCGCTGTTCTTTTGCGTCTTGATCGGCAGTATCGAACTGCGAATGTATCGGCGCATCACCGGCGTCGATTTCGACGATATCGTGGATCAGCAGCATTTTGATAACACGGGTGATTTCGACTTCAGAGCCCGCTTGATCGGCCAGAACCATCGCATACATGGCAATGTGCCAACTGTGTTCGCCAGAATTTTCCGGGCGGGAGCCGTCGTTAATAGCTGTCGCGCGAAGAATACCCTTGAGTTTGTCAATTTCCTGAAGAAAGGCGAACTGCTGCGTCAGGCGCGTTGTCATTGCGCTTTTGCGGCTTTCGTTCGGCATTCTTCAAGATATTTACGCGCTCTTGCTTCTGCGCGGCGCACACGAATTGCCGTCAAATAAGCTTCTTGAGCAGTGGTCGAACTTGCGCCCAGTATTTCTGAAACCTCAAGAATGATTTTTTCGTTTTCCAGACGTTCAGAGGTTGCAAGCGCATCTACTGCGAGCTCATCTGCAAGATCTTCTACAATGCCCATCGTTATAAAACCCCTGGCTTTGTAAGTTAGCGTGTTGTTTCGGTCAGCCGGCGCCGGACATAGGCATCAACCGAGCTAAGCATCGTGTCCATATGAGGGTCTTCAAAGAAATGTCCGGACCCTTCGATTTCCTGATGGGTAACCGTGATGCCTTTTTGCTCGTGTAGTTTTTCAACAAGCGTGTGCGTATCCTGCGGCGGTGCAACCCGGTCGTTGGTGCCGTTGATAATCAGACCAGACGCCGGGCAGGGTGCGAGAAAGCTGAAGTCATACATGTTTGCGGGCGGGGAAACCGAAATAAATCCGGTGATCTCTGGCCGGCGCATCAGCAACTGCATGCCAATCCAGGCACCAAAGCTAAATCCGGCAACCCAGCAGTGCTTTGAGTTCTGGTTCATCGATTGCAGATAGTCGAGCGCAGACGCCGCATCTGACAATTCGCCAATACCTTGGTCATACTCGCCCTGTGACCTGCCGACACCCCGGAAGTTAAACCGCAAAACGGTGAACCCCATATTGTAGAAGGTGTAGTGCAGATTATAGACGACGCGATTGTTCATCGTGCCACCAAACTGCGGGTGCGGATGCAAAATGATCGCAATTGGTGCGTCTTTTTCTTTTTGCGGGTGGTAGCGTCCTTCAAGGCGGCCTTCCGGCCCCGGGAATATAACCTCGGGCATTGCTGTCCTTGTCTCTCTTTTTGCTAAGCAGGCGGTATTCTTGACGAAATCACTCGACTACATTAGAACAATTCTAAATTCCGACGGGTATGCCGGATGGCTGTTACGGAGTTAAGGCCACAACAGCCGCACGTCAATGTTTTTGCAGGGAAAGACCAATGAAACTCAGCACAAAAGGCCGATATGCAATGGTTGCGCTCGCTGATCTGGCACTTCAGCCCAAAGGATCACTGGTTTCGCTTGCCGAAATATCCAAACGCCAGGACGTGTCGCTGCCCTATCTGGAGCAATTGTTCGTAAAGCTGCGCCGTGCAGATCTGGTAGAATCGGTCCGCGGGCCGGGTGGTGGGTACAGGCTTGCGCACGCACCCTCGGAAATAAGAGTTGTGGATGTTTTGACCGCAGTTGATGAAACCGTTTCGGCGATGCACACGGGGGCGGGGGCATCGGGCGCTGTGTCTGGTTCAAGGGCGCAATCGCTTACCAACCGGCTTTGGGAAGGGTTGTCAGCGCATGTCTATGTATTTTTGCATCAGACCCGTCTTTCTGATGTTGTGAAGAACGACCTTACGCCATGTCCTGCGGTACCAAATTTGTTTGAAGTGGTTGATGAAAGTTGACCCGCACTTATTTGGATTGGAACGCGACAACGCCGCTTCGCCCCGAAGCACGCGCAGCCATGATTGCGGCGATGGATGTGTTCGGCAATCCGTCGTCCGTGCACGCAGAAGGCCGCGCCGCAAAAGCGATTGTTGAGCGTGCGCGCGCGCAGGTCGCCGAAGCTTTCGGTGCTTTGGGGGCGGATATTGTCTTTACCTCTGGTTCAACGGAAGGCGCCGCGCTTGCGCTTGCCGGTCGTAACCTGAACGGAGCGCTCGTTGAACATGACGCCGTTGCAAGCTGGATTAACCCCACCCTGAACGTCAGTGCGGACGGGGCGGTCGAGGTGACAGATCCTGTGTCATCGACGCTTCAGGCGGCGAACAGCGAAACCGGAATTCTGCAGGAACTACCTGAGGGGCTCGCAGTCACAGACGCGACCCAGATTTTCGGCAAACTTCCGTTTGCCTTCAGTTGGTGCGGGGCCGAAATGGCACTTGTCTCTGCGCATAAACTGGGTGGCCCAAAGGGTGTTGGGGCTGTTGTGCTGCGGCAGGGCGTTGATTTACCATCACAAATTAAAGGTGGCGGTCAGGAAATGGGGCGTCGGTCCGGTACCGAAAACCTGATTGGGATCGCTGGATTTGGTGCCGCAGCCGAAGCTGCAACGCGCGATTTGGCCGATGGAATGTGGGATCGGGTCGAGAAACTTAGAAACATTCTAGAAAAAGAACTGGCAGAATCTGTAAAATGTACTATTTTTGTCGGGAAAGGCGCGAAACGACTTCCAAACACCTCTTGCTTCGCTGTTCCGGGATGGAAAAGTGAGACACAGGTGATGCAGATGGACCTTGCAGGCTTTGCCGTTTCGGCGGGGTCGGCCTGTTCATCCGGTAAGGTCAAGGCAAGCCCAGTGCTGTTGGCGATGGGCTATGACAAGGAAACTGCAGGATCAGCGATCCGGGTGTCCCTTGGGCCAACGACCAGCGAGGATGACGTATTGCGCTTTGCAGATACATGGGCGGCGCATTACCAGAAATTCCGCGCACGCGCTGCTTGAGGATCGGGCGTTAAGCCTATGAAAGTTAAAGAGAACGGGTAAGATTATGGCTGTCTTTGAGGATGTAGACGTAAAAGAAGGCGTCGATCAGGAAACTGTAGAAGCGGTGCAATCTTTGTCCGGAAAGTATAAGTACGGCTGGGAAACAGATATCGAAATGGAATACGCGCCAAAAGGCGTGAACACCGATATCGTTCGTTTGATCTCTGGTAAAAATGAAGAACCGGAATGGATGACGGAGTGGCGTTTGTCTGCCTTTGCCCGTTGGGAACAGATGGAAGAACCGACGTGGGCAATGGTCAGCTATCCGACAATCGACTTTCAGGATATCTACTACTACGCCCGCCCGAAAAGTATGGAAGTGAAGCCAAAATCTCTTGACGATGTAGATCCCAAGCTGCTCGCAACTTATGCGAAGCTGGGAATACCACTGAAAGAACAGATGATTTTGGCGGGTGTGGAAGGGGCTGAGGGTGCCCCGGCCGAGGGGCGCAAAGTTGCTGTCGATGCGGTGTTTGATTCCGTTTCCGTTGGAACAACGTTTCAGGAAGAACTGAAAAAAGCCGGTGTCATCTTTTGTTCGATTTCAGAGGCAATCCGCGAGCACCCGGAACTGGTTAAAAAGTACCTTGGAACGGTGGTTCCGGCATCTGACAACTTCTATGCCACACTGAATTCTGCAGTGTTTTCAGATGGTTCATTCGTTTATGTGCCGCCGGGCGTTCGTTGCCCGATGGAGCTGAGTACATATTTCCGCATTAACGCGGAAAACACAGGGCAATTTGAACGTACCCTGATCATTGCTGATAAAGGCAGCTACGTGAGTTACCTGGAAGGCTGCACAGCACCGAAACGCGATGTCGCACAGCTTCATGCCGCCGTGGTTGAAATCATCATCGAAGAAGACGCCGAAGTTAAATACTCCACCGTTCAAAACTGGTACCCCGGTGACGAAAACGGCGTTGGCGGCATCTACAACTTTGTCACCAAACGCGCGGATTGTCGCGGGGACCGGTCCAAAGTGATGTGGACACAGGTTGAAACCGGGTCTGCCGTGACATGGAAGTATCCTTCCTGCATCCTCCGTGGCAACGAAAGCCAAGGAGAGTTTTACTCTATCGCGATCGCCAACAATATGCAGCAGGCCGATACCGGCACCAAAATGATCCACCTTGGAAAGAAGACAAAATCCAGGATCGTTTCAAAAGGGATCAGTGCCGGGAAGGCGCAGAACACCTACCGCGGGCTGGTTTCGATGCACCCCAAGGCAAAGGACAGCCGGAACTACACGCAATGTGACTCTCTGCTGATTGGTGACAAATGCGGTGCGCATACCGTTCCTTATATCGAAGTAAGGAACAACAGCAGTCGGGTTGAACACGAGGCAACGACGTCCAAAGTTGATGATGAACAGCTGTTTTACTGCCGCCAGCGCGGAATGGACGAAGAAGAGGCCGTGGCGCTTGTTGTAAACGGTTTTGTCAAAGACGTTCTACAGGCCTTGCCGATGGAATTCGCGCTTGAAGCCCAAGCGCTTGTCGCGATTTCCTTAGAAGGTTCAGTGGGCTAATGGCTAGGGTGTTGAGTTGTCAGAACGGTTCTAGAAGCGAGGGTAAATCCCTTGTCTGAATCATTTCAGGACCGTCTTCGAAGGATAGAACACAAGAATAATGTAGGTTCGCCTGTTTCTGAACCTGTTTTGGTCGCTCAGAACATCGAAGAAAACCCGGCATTTTCACTAATGAATATTGGCTGGGCTTTTTTGGGCGCGTTGTGGGGGTTCATTGCGATCAGTTGCGTGAATTTTGCCAACGCGAACTACGATCTGATTATGGCGGAACGGGAGCAGTCTCCCGAGATGATTAACGTTCTGGCGGGAACTGCAGGGTTTGGATTGTTATCGGTTGTGGTTGCCCTCGTTCTTGGAATTCTTGCTTTGACACTTATGACAGGTCGAACAGGATTGAGAAGGATGATGCTGGGGTTCTTGTTCGGAACCGCCGTTGCTGCGGTTTCCGGGCTAATGCCCACGGTATTGTAAGGTGATACGGTTGTTGGAAAATGGCAAAAGGATTTCGATTATTGCAGCATTGCTCACAGGTGGGTTTTGTACGGTTTTTGCGATTTTTACTGAACATCGTACTTCCGACAATGACTGTAACAGCGCTTCTGTTAGGGGCTGGGACATCTGGTTTTCTGGGCAGCCTGTTTGCCCAAACCGTTCTTGAAGGGCGCAAGTAAGGCTGCGAATGTTCGATAAGACCCTTTCTGGAACGGAATGATCGGCCCTCGCGGCCACAAAAGTTAAAGCAAAGCGTCGCTTGGCGCAGATGGTGAAGAAGAGTTTAAAATGTTAGAAATCAATAATCTGCACGTCAAACTTGAAGAGGAAGACAAGGTCATCCTTAAAGGCGTTTCCTTGTCGATTGGTGCGGGTGAAGTGCACGCTATTATGGGACCGAATGGGTCTGGAAAATCAACGACCTCTTATGTTCTGTCAGGACGTGACGGTTACGAAGTGACTGAGGGCACCGTTACGCTAAACGGTGAAGACATACTGGAAATGGAGCCTGAAGAACGCGCCGCGGCTGGCCTGTTTCTTGCTTTTCAATATCCCGTGGAAATTCCGGGCGTTGGGAACATGACGTTCCTAAGGACCGCGGTGAATGCCCAACGCAAGGCGCGCGGTGAAGAAGAGATGAGTGCGGCAGATTTTCTGAAGTTTATCCGGGCAAAAGCCAAGACCTTAAAGATCGACGCGGACATGCTGAAGCGGCCCGTGAACGTCGGGTTTTCGGGCGGCGAAAAGAAGCGCAATGAAATTCTGCAAATGGCGATGCTTGAGCCTAAAATGTGCATTCTCGATGAAACCGATTCAGGTCTTGATGTTGATGCAATGAAACTTGTGGCAGAAGGTGTGAATGCCCTGCGTGACGAGGGGCGTTCGTTTCTGGTTATCACGCATTATCAAAGGCTTCTGGATCATATTAAACCTGATGTCGTCCACATCATGGCAGATGGCCGCATTGTGAAAACCGGCGGGCCTGAATTGGCGCTGGAAGTTGAACACAATGGGTACGCTGATATTTTGGCGGAGGTTGCGTGATGGCGCTGCGCCAGACAAAAGAAGATGCAACGACGGCAAGGCTGGAAGGTTGTTCCCTGCCGGAAGGTGGGAGTTGGGCGACAGCAGCGCGCAAATCTGCGCTCGCTCGGTTGCAGGATATGGGTTTGCCCACGCGTCGTGACGAGTACTGGAAGTTCACGCGTCCAGACACGCTGACTTCATCCGAAGTCCCCCGCGCAGCGGTCTTCGATCCGAAGGATGAACCGCCAGTATTTGATGCGATCGATCGGCTGAAGATTGTTTTTGTTGACGGCGTTTTTGACCCCGAGGCATCAGATGATCTGGCTATGGCCGGTGTAAAGATCGAACGACTGGAACACGCAGCTGAAAGCGATATTCACTGGGCGAAAGAGCTTTATGGGAAGCTAGAGACAAACGGTCAGACCCCCGTTCAGCGCCCGCTTGCGGCAATGAACACTGCCTTTGCAACTGATGGCCTCATTATTCATGTGACGAAGAAGGCCGCCAGACCGATTTCTTTGATTTATAACCATGGATCAGATGATTCAGACGTATTGTTGCATCACGTAATCAAGGTTGAACCCGGTGCTGAACTGACCGTGCTAGAGAATGGTCCAGCCGCAGCGCGCTTCAATAAGGTTATGGAAGTTGAAGTTTGTGACGGCGCTGCCTTCCATCATGTTCGTGCGCAGGGCAGAGATCATGAACGTCGCGCAGTCACCCATTTGTTTGGGCGGCTTGGGGCGGAAAGCACGTTTAAATCTTTCACCCTCACGGCCAACGGCGTTCTAACCCGAAACGAAGTTGTCCTTGAAATGATAGGTGACGATTCCGTTGCCCATGTTGCAGGCGCTGCATTGGGGGATGGTGATTTTCACCATGACGATACGATTTTCATCACACATGACGCCGTAAATTGCGAAAGCAGGCAGGTCTTTAAGAAAGTGCTGCGAAATGGCGCGACAGGCGTTTTCCAGGGCAAAATTCTTGTGAAAGCAGGGGCTCAGAAAACAGACGGTTATCAGATCAGCCAAGCTTTGCTTTTAGATGGCGACAGCCAGTTTCTAGCTAAACCAGAGCTCGAAATCTATGCTGATGATGTTGCGTGTTCGCACGGGTCAACAACTGGTGCGATTGACGAAGAAGCCTTGTTTTATCTTAAATCGCGTGGTGTTCCGGAAACAGAAGCCCAGGACCTTTTGGTAAAAGCCTTTCTTGCAGAAGCAATTGACGAAATTGAAAACGAAGAGATTTCTGAAGATCTGACAGCTCGACTTGAGGGCTGGCTTGTAAGGCGACGCGGGTAAGGGAAGCAAGATGTCTGTCACTCGTGATATCTTCCGGTCTTATGTGCGTCCGCGTCTTGTGGCAGAGCGCCGGATTGAGGGGGATGATGAACCCCTTGCTCTTGGCTACCTCATCAGCGCCTGCATTATTCTGTTTGTTGCGACGCTTCCAGGGTTGCAACGCAGTGCACATCTGGCTCCGGAGAACGGTAATCTGGCGAGCCTTGCTTATGGGTCCTTTCTGGGTGCGGTCCTCCTTGCGCCAATTGTGCTTTATGCGCTGTCTGCGCTTTTGTGGCTGATACTGCGACTTGCAGGAACCGGGCTCTCCGGGGTGCGCGTGCGACTTGCATTATTTTGGGCTCTTCTTGTAACGACTCCTCTGATGCTTTTGCGAGGGTTAACAGAGGGTCTTGTCGGGGCTGGTATGCAACTTCAGTTGATGAACCTGATGGCCGGACTTGGGTTTTTGTTCTTTACAACGGTCGCAATTGGTGTTGCACGCGGACTTGCACCCAGAGACGCCAACCGCTGAATATGATGAGTAACAACAAAGTAAACCAGCACGTAGTGAGAGCGACATGACCCCAATTACAACTGAACTGCTGGATTCCCTGCGCCTGTCGCTTAAACGTCCCAAAGACGGGATGCGCCGGGTTTTGTTGCTTGGGCTAAATCGGCAAACTCTGTGGTTAGCGCTTGGAATAAGCGTTATCGTTGCGACCTTGCTGAATTACGTACACGAGATGGTGACGCCTGTTGTCACGGATTTGCAAGGTAACCCACTTGTCCTGCCCAGCCCATTTATTCTTGTTTTCTTTACACTTGTTGTGCGGATTTTAATTGATTTCGTTATCGCGCGTCTCGGAAATGCCTTTGGTGGCACGGGCAATTTTTTTGATATCCTGCTGGCAGATATCTGGTTGCGCGTTTTTGAAATCGTTCTGATGGTGGCGGGCATTGTCGCCTATTTGATCAGCCCGGGGGTTGGGCAGATGGTGCTCTATGCGACTTATTTTTATCTGTTCTGGCTGATGCTTAATTTTGTCGCCGAAGCGCATGGCGGAATGTCTCTCGGAAAAACACTTGGGCTTGTTCTTTTGTCCGCGCTGATCGCCGCGATACCGATCATCGTTATCCTTAACCTGATGGGCGTGAGCCCAGTGATCGGTACGTAAACATGTATGATGTTGCCTCTATTCGCCGTGATTTTCCGATACTGTCACGTCAGGTGAACGGTAAGCCGTTGGTCTATTTAGATAACGGTGCGTCTGCCCAAAAACCGCAGGTGGTTATTGACGCAATCACACAAAGTTACGCTGAAAACTATTCCAACGTGCATCGCGGGCTGCATTTTCTGTCCAATCTGATGACGGAACAATATGAGGCCGTCCGCGGAACCATCGCACGCTTTCTGAATGCGGGTGATGAGCGGGAGATTGTACTGAACTCCGGTACGACCGAGGGGATCAATACCGTCGCATACGGCTGGGCTATGCCCCGTATGGAAGCGGGTGACGAAATTGTTCTGAGCGTGATGGAGCACCATGCCAACATCGTACCCTGGCATTTTCTGCGTGAACGTCAGGGTGTGGTGCTGAAGTGGGTCGATGTTGATGCGAACGGTGATCTTGATCCGCAAAAAATTCTGGATGCGATCGGACCAAAGACCAAGCTGGTTGCTGTGACGCATATGTCAAACGTGCTGGGTACAATTGTTGACGTTAAATCGATTTGCGAAGGTGCGCGGGCAAAAGGCGTGCCGGTTCTAGTTGACGGCTCTCAAGCCTCTGTTCATTCACCCGTAAACGTTCAGGATATCGGGTGCGATTTCTATGCGATTACGGGGCATAAACTCTACGGTCCATCAGGGTCAGGCGCAATCTACATCCGTAAGGAACGAATGGCTGAAATGCGCCCCTTCATGGGAGGCGGTGATATGATCCGCGAGGTCAGCAAGGATGCTGTCAGCTATAACGACCCACCGATGATGTTTGAGGCAGGAACACCCGGTATCGTTCAGACAATCGGGTTTGGTGCCGCACTTGAATACATGATGAACCTCGGGATGGAGGATGTTGCCGCGCATGAACGCACGCTCCGAGACTATGCGCGTTCGCGCCTTGATGGGCTGAACTGGCTAAGCGTTCAGGGAAAATCCGCAGGCAAAGGAGCAATCTTTTCCTTCACGCTGGATGGCACGGCCCACGCTCATGATATTTCAACTGTGCTGGACAAAAAAGGAATCGCTGTGCGGGCAGGGCATCACTGTGCCCAACCGCTGATGGAACACCTTGGTGTTCCGGCGACAGCGCGTGCGTCATTCGGTTTGTATAATACCAAGGAAGAAGTCGACGTATTGGTCGACGCGCTGGAACTATGCCACGATCTCTTGGGTTGAACCACTCCTAGCGAAGCGCACTAAAGGCCCGGTCTAACCCGTTTGCAACCGTGTCGACGTCGTCCATCGACAGGCAAAGCGGCGGCACCATCCGCAGCACGGATTGATACTGGCCGGATTTTGACAGGATAAGCCCGGATTCGCGGCAGTTTTCAAATACGGCAGCCGTCGTCTCTGGGTCCGGCTCTTTAGTTTTCCGGTCCTTCACCATTTCAATGGCGAGCATCAGGCCCCGACCGCGCACATCGCCAATCGCCTTGTGCTTGTCTTGCAGGTCTTTAAGACGTGCCAGCAAGGCGTTCCCGACGTTCTTTGCATTAGGTTGTAGTTTTTCGTCGCGAATTACGGCCAATACGGCCCGGCCAGCGGCACAACAGGTTGGATTGGCCCCATAGGTGTGGAACATGAATTTTTCAGCCATCGGCGCTGCGATGTGTTTCTGCGTAACAACGGCCCCAAGCGGGAAGCCATTGCCAATGCCCTTGGCCATGACCACGATATCGGGGATCACGCCGTCGGCCTCAAAGCCCCACATGTTGTCGCCGGTGCGGCCAAACCCTGATTGCACCTCATCCGCTATGTACAGGCCGCCAGCGGCCCGCACGCGTTCTGCCGCACCTGACATGTATCCTTTGGGCATTTCGATGATACCGCCATATCCCTGCACGGATTCAACGAATATTCCGGCAACACGGCCTGTCGTTGCCGCTCTGATGGTCTGATCGATTTCATCCAGATAAGGATCGGCACCTTTGCCAAAGATGCCCCGGTACTGGTTTGGTTCAGGCACAAAGGCAACGTTGCCTGACATGCCAGGATGGCGGAAATTTGCGATTCCGGTGATCGACTGTGCACCCGACGTTGGCCCATGATATCCGGAGCGGAGCGCAAGTAGGTCAAGATTTCCCGTAAAGGTGCGCGCAACTGCCATCGCGAGATCAACTGCTTCGGAACCTGAATTGGTGAAATGCACCACCCATTCGATGTTGTCATCTTTTCCTTTTGGCATTGTTGCAGCAAATTCCTCGGCAAAATGAGCGGGAACGGGATGATGAAACATCGTCGTGCAATGAGTCAGTTCCTGCGCCTGTTCCATCGCAGCCGACACGACGCGTGGATGCGAATGGCCCACCGAAATGCAGACATTCATGCCCAGAAGGTCAGTGTACTTATTTCCTTCGGCATCCCAAAGGTATTGCATCGACCCTTTCTTAAAGACGATAGGGTCTTTGAAAGGTACAAATTTTTGCTGTGAGGCCGCGTAGTAGGTGTCGCGCCGGGCCGCCGTTGCTTCGGTTGACCAGTCTATGTTCAGGTGGGTTTCATCGTTCATCGTGTCTCTCCGAAAGGATCAGGCCCTTAAGCGCAGGTTATCAGGATCATAGGGTGGCGTCGAAAGAACCGTCGCCTTGCAGGGCTTGCCAAGGATTTCGACGGTCAGATCATCTCGCAATCCTCGGATGCGAAGGTAGGCCAGCGCCAGAGCCATACCGGTGCGGTGTCCGAAACCACCCGAGGTTATGATGCCAACTGCCTTGCCATTATGAAAAACAGGGTGGGCATAAAACGGATCAACCTCTTGGGTTTCTAGCTCCAGCAAGACCATTTCCCATCGGTTGTCGCGTGACATTCGTGCTTTCAACGCCTCGCGCCCGGTAAATTCGTGCCCCTCGGGCTTCACCAGAAACCCGACACCGGTTTCAACTGGTGTGCGTTCTGTTGTGAGATCAGCCCCCCAGCCGCGATACCCTTTTTCAAGGCGCATGGAGTTGGCAGCATAAGCCCCGTAAAAGCCAAGCGAATGTTCTTTTCCCGCGGTTTCAATTGCGAGAAAGATATCTCTTAAGTCTGATCTTGCCGCGTGCAATTCCCACCCCAATTCACCGACATAAGACATGCGCAAGGCTAAAACGGTTTTTCCGGCAATCTGAATGATCTTTGAACTGAGCCATGGAAAACCGTCATCAAGGTTCTGATCCGTCAGTTTTGCCAAGGTTGCACGGGATTTTGGCCCCATCAGCCCCAAGACGCCCCGGTCTTCGGTGACATTGCTGACAGCAACATTGAAACCAACCGCGTGTTCCTTCAGCAAATCCCAGTCCATTTCCTCGGCCGCAGCAGCAGACGTTAGGTAGGCATGGTCATCTGTGAGCATGGCCACTGTGAATTCTGAACGCGTCCCCCCGGCAGGGGTCAACGCATGTGTCAGCCCGATCCGGCCCGGCTTGGGTGCCGTGTTTGCGCCGACCGTATCGATAAACTCTCGTGTATCCGGGCCATTGACCTCAAACTTGGAAAAAACAGACAAATCAGCCAGACCAACATGGTTTGTCACGGTATCGATCTCGCGCGCCACATGCTCAAACCAATTCGGTCGCCTGAAGCTATGGGTCGCCGTGTCACCCGTTTTATCCGAGAACCAATTTGGCCGTTCCCAGCCGTAAGCCGCACCCATCACCGCGCCGCGTTCCAGCATTTCATCGTGGATCGGGGACAGGCGTTTGTTTCGGGCGGCAGGGCGTTCTTCATAGGGGTAATGCACGCCGAACTGCAGACCAAAGCATTCAACGGCTTTAGCGACGCGATAGTCACGGTCCGCCCATTTGCCAAAACGCCGGCTGTCAACGGCGAGCGCGTCCATGGGGGGTGCGCCATGTGTCATCCAATGCGCAAGGAACCAACCTGCGCCGCCACCCTCCATAACACCCATGGAAGAGCCGGTTAGCAACCACGCGTTTTGCAACCCATGCGCGGGGCCGATCAGCGGGTTGGCATCGGGGGTAAAGGTGATTGGGCCATTGACGACAGATTTCACACCGCCATCGCCAAGGGCAGGGATTCGCGCCATCGCCGCCTCAATGATGTGTTCAACCCGATCAAAGTCTGGCGGCATCAAATCAGCACCAAAATCTGGCGGGACACCATCAACAGACCATGGCTGTGCTTCGCTCTCATAGGGGCCGAGGATCAGCCCGTCGCGTTCTTGCCGGACGTACCAGCTTTCTTCGGGATCGCGGATAATAGGAAGTTCCATTTTACCCGCTGCAATGCGGTCTGCCACTTCGGGAACTGTGTCTGTGACAAGGTATTGGTGCAGCATTGGAACCGAAGGAATGTTCAGTCCCATCATGTGACCAATTTCCCAGCCCCATGTTCCGGCGGCATTCACAATGTGGCGCGCGTTGATCGCGCCCTTCTGGGTCTCAATGCGCCAAACGTCACCCTCACGCCGGATGGACAGCACGGGGTTGTAGCGCTGTATTGCGCCACCGTTTTGCGTCGCTATACGTGCCATCGCGTTGGTAGCAAGCGTTGGGTCCACATGGCCGTCGTCAGGTTCGTATATCCCGCCAAGCAGACCGTCGAGATTGGCAAGTGGATGCAACTCTGCGATCCGCCCGGGTGTCAGAATTTCCAGTTCATACCTTGTAAACTTCGACAGCCCTGCGACATGTGCAAATTCATCCATTCGGTCCGGGTTTCGGGTAATTCTCATAGCACCAGACGGGTGAAACCCAACGTCCTGTCCGGTTTCCTGGGGCAGCGTATCACGGTAGAGCCTTACAGATGTTGCACGCAATTCCTGAATTGTTGCGTTGTGCGCGAAATGAGTGCAAAGCCCCGCTGCGTGCCAGGTGGAGCCATGGGTGAGATCGTTCTTTTCCACAAGTACGACATCTTTCCAGCCCGCTTTGGTCAGGTGATACATGAGCGAAACACCCATCACGCCACCGCCAATAATCAAAACCTGTGCGTTAGTCATGCGCGCATCCTTTCGCCCGATGGATCATAGGGCGGTTTAAGAAGTGCTTTGGCGGGATAGTGTTTTCCTGCCACCTCAATCGTGAACTGACGACGACATGTTGCGGAGAGGGGTTCACCAGCTTTTGTTTCGATCAGCCCGAACGCAAGGTTAAGCCCGGTTCGTGTCCCAATCGCGCCCGAGGTTGTCAGCCCCACGACGCGGCCATTTTCCCATATGGGTTCATCATGCAGGAGCAACGGCGAACCTTTGACGTGCAGCAGAACCAGCTTTTTTGTCAAGCCCTGCGCCTTTTGAGCCTCAAGAACGTCCTTACCCAAAAATGCCTTCGTCCAGTCAATCGTAAAGCCAAGCCCGGCTTCAAGCGGGCTAATCTCTGGCCCAAGATCATGGCCCCAATGTTTGAACCCCTTTTCAATGCGGCAGGCATCCAGGGCATAGTGCCCCATTGGCTGGGCCCCGTCGCGGATCAGCGCGTCGAAAACCGTGCCTGCATTTGGCACGGGAATGCCAAGCTCCCAACCAAGTTCACCCAGAAAACTGATGCGTGTTGCGCGGCAGGGAATGCCGGAAAGCGTGACAGCGCGTGCAGTGGAGAACGGGAAGTTATTCCAATCATCAGGTGATTGGTTTTGCAGAAGTTGCCGCGACCCGGCACCCATGACGCCAAGGACAACTTCCTGCTCAGTTCTGTCGTTGATTGTTACCTCATACCCGTTTGCGGCGCGGCGCAAGTAAGCCATGTCTTTGCTGCGGGTTGCAGCCCCCGAGGTGATACGGAACAAATCTTTAGCAAGCCGGGTTATTGTGACATCACCTTCAATACCGCCTTTCGCGTTCATCAGCGGGGTGTAGATGGCGCGACCAACCGAGACATCTATTTGCCCTGCTGCAATCCAGTTCAAGAACGCCACAGCGTCTTTGCCGCTTACGTCGAATTTACCAAAGGGCGACAGATCCAGCAGCGCAGTCCCGTGGCGTAACACCGGCGCTTCGCGTTCTAAGATCTTCTGCCAAGGTTGCGCGCCGACGGAGTACGGGAGGTTTCGTTCGGTTTCATCTTTCGCGTACCAAAGCCCGCGTTCCCAACCAGCCGTCAGCCCAAAGACAGCACCCGCTTTGGCCCAGTGGTCATGCAGAGCAGATTTGCGCAGGCCGCGTCCGGCTTTGGGTTGTTTATAGGGCCAGTGCAGTTTGAACAGGTCTGAAACCGCCTCTTTCATCCTGTCCTTCATGTGTGAAGGCTGCGATGTTTTGGGGTCAACGCGTGCGATATCGACCTCCCACAACTCCATGGGTGCGGTTTTGTCGACCATCCAGTCCGCGAGTACCCGGCCAATGCCCGCTGAGGACATGATGCCAACCGAATTCATTCCCGCAGCGACGAACAGCCCGTCGATTTCTGGCGTTTCTCCGATTAAGGGTCGCGTGTCGGCGGTAAAGCTTTCCGGGCCGTTCATGAAATGCTGAATGCCGGTAGTTTCCAGCGCGGGAACCAAGGCAAGGGCCGCCTCCATGAAAGGGGTAAACTGATCCCAGTCCTCTGCCATCTCAAGAAACGGGCGGTTGCCCTCGGGGCCATAGGCGTCCCAGCACTTTGCGTTTGGCTCAAACCCACCGATGACAAGCTTGCCTGCGTCGCCCTTGATGTAGATGCCTGTATCAAGATCACGTAGTACTGGAAAAGGTTGAGCAAGGTCGGGCATCGGTTCTGTCACAACATACATATGCTCGACCGCTTGCAGGGGCAGGGCGACACCAGCGGCATCCGCCAGTTTTTTTGACCATGCGCCTGCACAAAGCGCGACTTGGTCGGCCTCTATGATTCCGCCATCAGCGAGCCGCACGCCTTTTACCTGCGCGCCGTTGCAAACAAGCGCGGCCACTTCGGTGTTTTCGCGAATTTCCACGCCCATTGTTTTCGCAGCGCGCGCATAGGCCATGCACAGGTCAACCGGGTTCACGCTTGCGTCTTCGGCCACCGACATGCCGCCGATCAGGCCAGTGGTTTTTATGTCGGGCAGGGCGCTCGCAACGTCATTGGGGGTAATGATTTTCGGATGCAGCCCAAAAAGACGGCCCAATGCCGCAATCCTATGCAACTCATCCATGCGTTCTGGTACACGGGCCAGCCAATATCCACCGGTTTCGCGGTATCCTGTACTTAGCCCGGTTTCTTCTTCAAGTTTCGGAAACAGCTCGCCTGCATACATCGCAAGCTTTGTCATGTTGGGTGTGGCCCGCAATGGGCCAACAATGCCAGCAGCATGCCAGCTAGTGCCGGAGGTTAACTGATTGCGCTCCAGCAAAAGCACATCATCTGCCCCCCGCTTGCCCAGATGATAGGCAAGGCTGAGACCAATGGCACCGCCGCCTATGATGATAACCCGCCCCATCTCAGTAGTAATTCACATCTGGTTTTTCGGCTTTTCGCTTCGCGATGTAGGTTTGCAGGGCCTCGTCTATGGCTGGGTCAAGGCCGGGGTCTTGATAGCCTTCCAGCCGTTGTTTCCAGAGCGTGTTGGCGCGCGTTGCTGCATCCAATTCACCGTCTGCGACCCATTGCTCGTAGGAATTGTTGTCTGGTGTATCCGGGCGGAACAATGCGGTTCTGAAGTTTTCTTGCGTGTGTTCAGAACCCAGGAAATGTGCGCCTGGTCCGGTTGCCGCAATAGCGGCCATGGCCTGTGCATTTTCGCTCAGATCAATTCCGTCGAAAAACCGGGCCACCTTGCCGCAAAGATCTGCGTCGAGCATGGTTTTCTCAAAGCTGGTCACAAGCCCGCCTTCCAACCAGCCCGTCGCGTGGTTGATGACATTGGCACCTGCGAACATAGACATCATAAGACCCCATGTTGCCTCTTGCTGTGATTGGCCGTCAGGCAGCTTTGAGGCCGAAAGGGTGCCAACCGTATGAAGTGGTACCCCAAGGCGTCGCGCAAGTTGCCCGGCGGCCAGAACCATTTGACCAGCCTCGGGTGTGCCAAAGGTGGGCGCGCCATTCTGCATCGAAAGGGTAGAGGCAAAGCTGCCCATCAGGCAGGGCGCACCGGGATTGATAAGTTGCACAAGGCAAAGAGAAGCTAATGCTTCGGCCAGAACCTGGGTCAGCGTTCCTGCGACGGTGCAGGGGCTCATCGCACCGGCAAGGACCCACGGCGTGCAGGCAACCGGCTGGCCCGCGCGGGCATAAGTTTTCAAAGCCCCGGACATATTGGCATCCATCACCAGTGGCGCGTTGGTGTTGGACACGCAGTAAAGGACCGGATTATTGGCAACGAATTCTTTGCCAAAAACAATACGCGCCATATCAAGCGCATGACCCGCACGCTCTGCCCCGATGAAAGCGCCCATAAACGCCCGGTCTGACCAGCGGATATGGGCATAAAGCATATCGAGATGGCGTTTGTTGGCGGGCAAATCGACGGGTTCACATACGACACCGCCTGAATGGTGCAGGTAGGGAATTGTGTGGTGAAGTTTTACCAGCCGCGTGAAATCATCATGCGTTGCATAGTGGCGCCCTTGGTCAAGATCATGCACAAAGGGCGGCCCCCATGACGGGCATAATACCGTATTTCGCCCACCCATTCTGACGGAGTTTTCGGGATTGCGCGCATGTTGTGTAAATTCGGACGGGGCGGTTGCCTGAATGGTCTTGCGGCAAAAACCGGGTTCAAACCGGACGCGCGTCCCTTCGACATCACAGCCCGCATCCTGAAATATCTGCAATATTTCGGCGTCATCGTGAAATTCCATGCCAGTCTGCTGCAAAAGCAAATCAGCGTTATGTTCTATAAGCGAAAGCCCTTCATCGCTCAGAATCTCAAAACACCCGATCTTTCGAACAATGAATGGCGCGCGCTTTTCTGTTGTTCGGCCCAAGCTTGCGGCGTGACCGTTTCGACCACCGGAACGGCGTTTCTTTTCTCGTGGGTCAGGGGGTTGAGTGTTCACCTGTTAGCCTCACTGTCATTGGCAAATGTTTGAATTTTCTCTCTGCAAATTGCAAATACGGATTAACAACATTAGTTAATCTAATAGTGCGTATTAGCGATCTAGCCGGGATGAATTTCTATGGTGAGTCGAATTTCCTTTGATAACAACCTGATAAAGGCGATGGAGGTCTTTGTTGCCATTGCTGAAACCGGACAGGTTACAATCGCGGCGAAATTGCTTGGAATCACACAATCAGCCGCGTCACAGCACTTGCGAACATTGGAAACCACCTTTGGCGTGACGCTTCTAGATCGTACTGTTCGACCAGTAAAACTGACGCAGGCGGGCGAATTGTTTCATCGTCACACGCTTCGGGTTCTGAATGAAGTAGAAGATCTTGTTACCGACATGCGCCACCAAGGTGCACGCCCAATCAGCAGGCTGCGCGTTGGTATGCTGGCATCCACCGCGACAACCCTAACACCCGACCTTGTTGCGCTTGCGAAGGACGAATTTAAAGTTGACGACATGACGGTCTACGCAGGTCAGGAAACGGATCACGCAGGCTTGTTACGCACCAAGCAAGTTGACCTCGTCATAACCTCAAACCCCCTGTACGACATGGATGGTTTGGAGCGGCATTCGATCCTGAAGGAATCCTTTTTGCTTGTATTGCCAAAGTCTTACGACGGTCCAACGTCAAACCTGGAAGAAATATTCAAGAGACTACCGCTTGTCCGCTTTGCAAGCACAACAAGCATTGGTCGGCGGACAGAGCAGCATTTACGCCGTTTGAAACTGCAGGCGCCACGGGTTATTCAGGCGGATCGTTCAAGCATGGTGACGGCCTGCGTTGCACGTGGTATGGGATGCACCTTGTTGACGCCAAGCTTGCTGATTGATGGTTTTGTCGAACGAATGCCCCTTAATATCAGACCTCTGCCAATTGCTGGCATCTCACGTACCATTACGTTGCTTGCGCGCAGCAAAGAACTTGGCGCTTTGCCAAACAGGTTTGCTGAAACGTCAAAACGCATACTGATAACGCAGATCGAGCGACAGATGGGGCAAACCGGCCTGAATGCCGTTGAAATTTTGTCTGATGAATAGCGGTACTAATCATTTTCGAACCGAGCCGGTTGCAGCAGTCGCTGACTTCGTCCAAAGATTTGTGCCATGGGAAAGATAATTCTGTTTAACAAACCTTTTGGTGTGCTTTCGCAGTTTACAGATGCGGGTACCGTTGGGTCTGCGCGAAGAACATTGTCAGAATTTATTGACGTGCCGGGGGTTTATGCGGCGGGTCGGCTCGATAAAGACAGTGAAGGCCTGCTGGTTTTGACAGATGACGGCAGGCTTCAGCACAAAATCAGTGATCCAAAACACAAAACATCGAAAACCTATTGGGTGCAGGTTGAAAGTGAACCAGGTGATGAGAAGCTGGATGAGCTTCGCAAAGGTGTTTTGTTGAGAGATGGCAGAACGTTACCAGCCGAAGTTAATCGAATTATTGAACCTCCCAATCTTTGGCGACGAAATCCGGCGGTACGTTACCGAAAGACGGTGCGAGACAGTTGGCTGGAAATAACGATCTCAGAGGGGAAGAACCGACAGGTTCGCCGTATGACCGCTGCAATCGGGTTTCCGACGCTCAGGCTTATCCGATACCGCGTTGGTGAATGGACGCTGGATGGGATAGAGTTGGGCAAATGGCGTGAAGGCTGAACTTTTAAGCTCATGCTGCAAACTTTATCTTGAACAGTTTTCGCAGAATCTGTAGCTGCGCCGATCTAAAGCTGCCCTAAGGTTAATGCCGTGAATGAACTTCAGACTCCCTATTACCTGATCGATAAAGCGAAGCTGGCTCGAAACATGGAAACGATTGCGAAGCTGCGTTCGATTTCCGGGGCAAAGGCGCTGCTCGCCCTGAAATGCTTTGCAACCTGGTCAGTTTTTGATGCTATGCGCCCGCATATGGATGGCACAACATCATCGTCGCTTTTTGAGGTGCGGTTGGGGCGTGAAAATTTTGGGGGTGAGACTCACGCCTATAGTGTGGCCTATAGCGACGGTGAAATTGACGAAGTTATCGGTTACGCTGACAAAATCATCTTCAATTCAATCAACCAGCTAGAGCGTTTTGAAAAAAAAGCAGCGGGTATTGAACGGGGTCTTCGTCTAAACCCTCGGGTAAGCTCGTCTGATTTTGATCTTGCGGATCCAGCACGCCCATTCAGCCGTTTGGGTGAATGGGACGCAGAGCGTATCGAAAAGGTGATTAGCCGCATCAGCGGTTTCATGATTCATTGCAATTGCGAGAATGCAGATTTTGATCTGTTCGATGCAATGCTGAGCAATATTGAAACCGATTTTGGCTCATTGCTTGCAGAGGTTTCATGGGTCAGCCTCGGGGGCGGCATTCACTTTACGGGTGATGGATACCCGGTTGAAAAGCTCTCGGCCCGACTAAAAGCCTTTTCGGAAAGGTTTGGAGTTCAGGTTTATCTTGAGCCTGGCGAAGCGGCGATTACAGGGGCGGCGACACTTGAGGTGAGCGTTCTGGACACGCTTTTTAACGGAAAGCACCTTGCCGTCGTCGACAGCTCGATTGAAGCACACATGCTCGACCTTTTGATTTACCGGGAACAAGCGAAAATCCTGCCGAACGAGGGTGATCACCGCTATATGATTTGCGGCAAGTCCTGTCTGGCCGGGGACATTTTCGGTGAATTCGCGTTTCCCGAGCCTTTGAAAGTTGGCGACCGAATTTCGATTCAGGATGCTGCGGGTTACACAATGGTCAAAAAAAACTGGTTCAATGGCGTTCAGATGCCATCAATCGTCGTGAAAGAACCAGGCGGCGAAATTCGTCTTGTTAAAGAGTTCGCCTACGATGATTACGCAGCCAGCCTGTCTTAGCAGGTCTATTTGTTGAAACTTGAAAGGGGTGAATGCGACATGAAACGGAATGTCCTTATCGTTGGTGCAGGTGGTGTTGCGCAGGTTGTTGCGCATAAATGCGCGCAAAATAATGACCTGTTTGGTGATTTGCATATCGCGTCAAGAACCCTTTCTAAATGCAAAATGATCATCGACAGCGTGAACGATAAAGATGCTATGAAAACACCCGGTGTGTTTGAGGCGCATCAAGTGGACGCAATGGATTCCGGGGCCGTTGCCGAGCTCATTCGTTCAACCGATGCAACGATCGTTATCAACGTTGGCTCTGCTTTTTTGAACATGACGGTCATGACTGCCTGTATTGAAACCGGTGCAGCTTATATCGACACCGCAATCCACGAAGACCCAGCTAAAATCTGCGAAACACCACCTTGGTACGCCAACTACGAATGGAAGCGTCGCGAGGAATGCGAAAAAGCAGGCGTGACTGCCATTCTGGGGGCTGGTTTTGACCCCGGTGTGGTGAATGCCTATGCAAAACTTGCGGCTGACGAATATTTTGACCGGATTGATGAGATTGACATCATTGATATCAACGCTGGCAGCCACGGTCAGTGGTTTGCCACAAATTTTGACCCGGAAATCAACTTTCGCGAATTCACGGGCGAAGTTTGGTCCTGGCAGGGCAGCAAATGGGTTTCAAACAAGATGTTTGAAATTGGCAAAGACTGGGATCTGCCGGTTGTTGGCACCCAGCGCGCCTACATGACAGGCCATGATGAAGTCCACTCAATCTCGCAAAACCTTGATGTGCCGAATGTGCGGTTCTGGATGGGGTTTGGAGAACGTTACATTACCGTTTTCACGGTCTTGAAGAACCTTGGATTGCTTTCGGAAAAACCCGTTGTTACGGCAGAAGGCGTAGAGGTTGTACCGCTGAAAGTGGTCAAGGCTTTGTTGCCTGATCCGGCCTCTCTCGCGCCCGAATACACGGGTAAAACCTGTATTGGGGATATTGTGAAGGGTGAATGGCAGGGTGCTGCGCGCGAAGTGTTCATCTATAACGTTGCAGATCACGCAGATGCCTATGCCGAGGTTGGAAGTCAAGGTATTTCCTACACGGCAGGTGTGCCGGCCGTTGCCGCAGCAATGCTGATCGCAACTGGTGAATGGGACGTGAAAAAAATGGCGAACATAGAGGAACTTCCTCCGAAACCTTTCTTAAAACAACTTGATACTCTGGGTTTGCCTACGCATATCCGTGACTAAAAAGGCGATCGCTTGCTGAGTTTCTAAAAAGTGTTTTGGGTTTGCCAAATGTGTTTGGCGATATGGCGTTTAAACCAAAAAAACAGAGAAAGTTCGACCGACACCTCTTTGACGATGTGTCGATCGAACTTCGTTTCTCCAACTTTCCTCAGACGCTGCTTTTTTATAGCGTCTTTTTCATCAGAATCCAGTTTTCACCCGGGTTCTTCCAGTCTTCCTTAACGATTGGACGCGAGGCAGTGGGTTTGTACCCGTGTTTTTCATACAGGCGGCGTGCACCTTTGTTTGCGTCTGACACGATGATGCTCATCTGGTCGTTAGTGCACGCGGCTTCGGCTTGTTTTAAGAGTTCAGAGCCAAATCCTTTTCCGCGGTATTCAGGAAATGCAGCCAAAACACTGACGTACTGTGTGGATAGCGCGAGGTTCTCCAACTCAATAAGTGGGACGAACATGGTCGGGGTATCCGGCGTTATCTCGTCAGGCTCATCACCAATTGAGTAGGTGATCAGACAGGCTGCAACGCTGTTATCAACGGAGATGACAAATGCATTTTTGTAGCTGAAGCTTCCGTCCGACCTTTGCGCCCGTGCCTCGCCAATCTCCCACGGGTCCTGACCGGGTTCCTCGAGTTTTGACCAAAAATGGTAAGGCATACCTTCGCCTGCGAAATTGATCAGATGGGCAAGGTGCATTCCGTCTTCCGGGCGGGCGGGGCGTATTCTTTGCGTTATGGTTTCCATATTGTCCTCCGCCGCCCTCTCATATCTGCGTCAATGAGAGGGCGGTTATCTTCCTTCAGGCGGCGTGTTCATGTCTGCAAGATCGCGCCATTGCTTCGATATGTCTGTGGTCAGTGCCACAGCAGCCACCAAAGACGGTCAGATTAGGCAATAACTCCGTCAATCCGACAACATCATTCCCCAATTCCTGCGGGTCGCCGTTATCCAACTCCTCAGAGTTGTCCAGTTCTTCGTGACTCATGCGGGATGCATTCGCCCGTACTCCGCGAATACGCTCGAGCCAACTTTCATTGTTCGCGATGGCGTCCACAAAATGGTCGGGGTGTGCGCAGTTGATCATGAAGTAGATCGGCGCATTGTCTGTTTCAATGTCGACCTGTTGAATGGCGTCCTTCAGGGTCTGACCCGAGGGCAGGCGCCCGTCAGTTTCAACCGTAAAGGAAATCACACAGGGGATGTTTCTGGCCCGGGCGGCTTTAGCGATACCTATAGCCTCTTCCACATAGGTCATGGTGAGTGCGGTAATCATATCGACACCAGAAGAATCGAGATAGGCGATCTGGGTCGCGTGATAGTTTTCGGCTTCCTTTGCTGTCATAAAACTGTTCGGGTTGTAACCATCATCATTCGGACCAACGACGCCGTTCACAATGTAGGGAGTCGTTTCAGTTTCGTTTGCGTCTCGGATTTCGTTCATTAATGTAACCGCGTCTTCGTGCGCTGCCCTAAGCGCGACATCTGAATATCCCAGTTCGTCCGCCCAGCGTTTGCTTGCCCGCCACGTAGGAGTGTCGAGAATAAATCCAGTCCCATTTGTTCTGGCGATATCGCAAAATTTTGCGAAGTAACGCTTTATCGCGGCGACACCTTTCTGGTCTTTCAGCAGCGTAAACGCCGCGAACAAGGGCAATTCAAACCCTTCGTTGAAAATAAGAACGGTTTCAAGTCCACCGTCAGTCAGGAACCGCCGCCCATCAAGCAGCGGAAGGTTCTTTCGGTATTTTGGGGTTGTCATTTCAGTTCCTCCGTTTTGATTGGGGGAACATCCAATTTGAGAGGCGATGAAACTAGTAGAGTTAAAGTTCTAAAAATTCAGAAAAAAATTACGTAGTTTATCAACGTGTTATGCCTTACTATACGTCCATAGATTTCCAAACCACCTAAAAACTGTACTTACGGTACAGTAAAATCGGAGCGATTACGTTGGCAAAGGGAAGTGAAACAAGAGAGAGGCTACTTGGCATCGCCGAGGTAGCTGTCCTTGAAAAAGGCTTTGGAGCAACCTCAATCGACGAAATTATTGCTGCAGCTGAAATTACAAAAAGTGGCTTTTTCTATCATTTCAAAGACAAGAACCATCTCGCGCGTGCCTTGTTGGTTCGGTACATCGAAAAAGAAGAATTCATACTTGATGATCTTTTCAACCGGTCGCGCGAATTGCATGACGACCCTCTGCATTCATTCCTTATTGGTCTGAAACTTTTCGCAGAGATGATGGAAGATCTATCAAGTGGCCACCCCGGATGTCTTGTTGCGACCTATTGTTATCAGGAACGTCTGTTCGATCAGGAAATCAGGGATCTGACCCGCGAGACAACCCTTGTCTGGCGCAAACGATTTCGCGACACATTCGA
Organism: Pseudohalocynthiibacter sp. F2068; assembly: GCF_023015645.1. Lineage (NCBI taxonomy): Bacteria > Pseudomonadati > Pseudomonadota > Alphaproteobacteria > Rhodobacterales > Paracoccaceae > Pseudohalocynthiibacter > Pseudohalocynthiibacter sp. F2068. The sequence continues at coordinate 401,873 of NZ_JALKAK010000001.1, read as the reverse complement.
TGAGATCACTGAAATATACCCTGCCAGAGATAGTGTGGATCTGGATGATCTGGCTGACATGGTCTCGAACACCGTTGAGGGCGGTATCATCATGTCCAAAGCGTTGCGCGACCCGGGTGTGTTGCCGAGGCAGGTCATGTTGCTTCGCTCTTACATCAAGCTATTGTTTTCACCGACGCGCAACTGATCCGGTCAGAATCTGGCCTGAATAGCTGAGGCAAGCCGTTTCTCGGCTAAATCTGATTTAGAAAGATGTTCCCGAAACAGGGAACTACAGTATTGAGGACGCCCAAACGAATACTGTTGCCATTCCGCTGTTTCGGGGAAAAGAAAGTTGTTGCAAGTAAGCTTAGACTGCCTGTTGTTTCACGTATTTTCAGCCAGCGGGAAGATACGGAATAGTTCCTGCAAGGTCGGTATCATCAATCATGTGAAAATTACTTATGCTACCTGCCTGACGGGCAGAGCCATATGGCGCATAAGCGGGGTCATTTGCGAAACCCAGCAATGCGTCTTTTGTCGGAAATTCCAGAATCGCAATCAACGTTGCATCCTTGTCTTCCCCTTCCAGCGTTTCGATATTGCCGCTTCGGGACAAATATTTGCCACCGTGCTTTTCAACAAGGTCGTGAACATTGGTAACATAGTCGGACACCCAACTGTCGTCTGTTACTTTGACCTCTGCAATAAGATACACGCTCATCGTTTGTCTCCCTTTTGTTTTTTTGTTCGCTTGTTTCAGGATAGTGGAACAGTAAGCGAGCGATATCTAGTTCAAAGTCTGAATCGACGAGTACAGTTTCTGAACTAGAGCGCCTGAGTTCTCTATTATACTCTGGTGAAAGAATGAAGGAGGCGTTGATGACAAATGCTGGCTACAAGCAGTTCTGCCCGGTTGCGATGGCATCAGAGATACTTTGTACAAGGTGGACAATGGTTTTGATGCGAGAGCTTGTCGCTGGAACGACGCGGTTCAATGATCTCAGGCGCGGGGTTCCGAAAATGTCACCGTCGCTCTTGTCGACCCGCTTAAAAGAACTTGAAGTTGCAAATATTATCGTGCGCCGACCTTGCCGCGGAGAACGGGGCGTCTTTGAATATCACCTGACCGAGGCTGGCAAAGACTTGCGATCTGTTGTCGAGGCACTGGGAGTTTGGGGTCAGAAATGGGTCGAGTCATCCTTGTCTTTGAAAAACCTCGATCCTTCGCTTTTGATGTGGGACATGCGCCGCAACCTCAACCCGTCGCCTTTGCCAGATCAGCGAACAGTGGTGAAATTTCTGTATTCTGATCTTCCTTCAAGTAAACGGGATTGGTGGCTTGTTATCGAACGCGAAGGCGACGTTGATTTATGCTGGTCTGATCCGGGGTTTGAAATCGACCTTTACGTCACCACAGACTTGAGAACGATGACCGCGATCTGGATGGGGCTTGGCACGGTGAAAAGCGAAAGTGAAAAGATAGAGCTGCTTGGTTCACGCGAAGTTGCGGAAACCATGCAAGTCTGGCTTGGCCTCAGCCCGTTTTCAAAACAAAAGAAACTGGTGGCTTGAAGCTGTTGAGAAGGGCGCGGAAATAGAGGTTCTAAATGCCGTTCTTCCGCGCCTCAGTTTTTGTCTGCTTTAACTGGGAATAGCCGCAGTTACGATAACTTCGACTTTCAGGCTTTCGCTTACAAGTTTCGCTTCCCCGCAGGCGCGGGCAGGCGCGTGCCCTTGTGGAACCCAAGCGTCCCAGACGGCATTCATCTCGGCTACATCCGCCATATCAGACATCCAGACAATGGCCTGAAGCATGTGTTCACGCGAGGATCTGACCTGTTCCAGCAATGCGTCTACCCGTGCAAGGCAATCCTTTGTCTGCTCGGTTACTGTCGTACCGCTCCCCACTTGCCCACAAAGATAGGCCACGTCATTGTGTATAACGACTTTGCTCATCCGCGTGCCAGTTTCGATCCGTTTTATCATTAAATCAGTCCTTTGGTTTCGTCTGTTAAAGTTTGTTCCAGAGTGGCAAGTTCGCCCAGCGTGATTGGTTTCAAAGGTGGGCGGATGTGATATGATCCAACAGCATCAGGTGTTGTACCTGTTTCTTGGGATAGCAGTTCAGTTACAGTCAATCCACAGTAACGTCCCTGACAGGGGCCCATACCGCTACGTCCAAACGCCTTGGCCTGATTAGGCCCTGTGCATCCCAGCCGCGCGTAGGCGCGGATATCACCTGCGGTGACTTCTTCGCACCTACAAATCACGGTATCGTCGGCGGGTTTTAGGACCTGATCTGATGGCGGATATGCCCTGTCCAGAAAGGGTCGTAATGCAAGTTCAGCAGATTGCAGGCGCAGTATTGGCGCAGCCCTCTTATCGCGGTCTGCCTTTGTTATAAACCCAAGGGCAAAGGCGACGTGTAACGCGCTGATTGCGCCAGCCTGTTCAGCGGCTTTTGCGCCACCTATGCCCGCTCCGTCACCCGCAACATAAACCGTCTCAAGGCTTGAGAGGCCCCATTCGTTTGTAATGGGATGAAAGCAGCGCTGCGCTGAACTCCACGCATGCTCAAGCCGCAATGAGCGAGTCGCTTGCGTATTGGGCACAACGCCCTGATGTAGCAAAACCAAATTGCATTGAATGCGCGTGGTTTGCCCACGATGGGTAAATGCAATCGCCCGAACTTCGGTATCACCTTCGATCTCTAGGTTCTCTGCGCCTGTAACGCGCATCACGCCTGCGCGTTTGATTTCGCTTAATAGCTTTGCGCCTTTCATCAGGTAACGCCAGCCGCGCAGTGCGTGGGGCAGGTGTCGCATGGCGTTTAGCAAATCACTTTTTGTCTGCGTCTCAATGATCGCCAGTGGAGGCTTTCCTGCGCGGATCATTTGTTGCGCGATCAGATAGATTAACGGGCCCGAACCGCAAATCACGGCGCGCTCTGCAACAAGGCCAGATTGCTTCAGCAATATTTGGGCAGCACCAGCTGTCATAACGCCAGGCAATGTCCATCCGGGGATCGGCACAGGCCGTTCCAGGGCACCCGTTGCAAGAATGACTTTTCGACCTTGGACCAGGCTGGCTTTTCCGTTTACGGAATACGCAACCGTCCCGTCTTCGCCAATTTTCCAAACTGTTGCATCCGTAACATGGGTAATGGAAGCACTTCGCATGGCCGTCACCAGCTCCAACCCATAGGTGTAGTCTTTTCCAAGGATATCGCCGCGTGTCTCGTCAGCCTTTGCAACGTTTCGGTAAATCTGGCCTCCGGCTGCGGGTTGCTCGTCGAGCAGTAGAACAGACAGGCCGATTTCTGCAGCGGTTACTGCGGCACTCATTCCGGCTGGACCGGCACCAACGATAACCAGATCAACCTCAGTCATTTTCAAGACCCTTGTCGCGATGCGCGCGTTCTATTTTCAGACCGGAAGTCACTTCGGTCATGCAGGCTTGCCGGGTTTCGCCGTCGATTTCAACCAGACAGTCGTAGCAGGCACCCATCATGCAAAAAGGCCCGCGTGGCGCGCCTGAGACAGGCGTATTGCGAAAATACCGCAAACCGGCTTCCAATAAGGAAGCAGCAAGATTTGCACCATCGGGCAAGATGTATTCAATACCGTCGAAGGTAACAGTTACGAGGTCATCAGAAGGGGAAATGTTATGAAATGGCGAAGCGTTGTTCACTGAACACCTCCAGATTTGGGGCCTGATCAGACCCGTCCAGCCAAGCGGGAAGGTAACGCGCATGTGCGGCCGCCAGCGTTATACCGCTGTGACATGTTACAAGAAATGCACCGGGCGTGGTTGAGGATTCCTGATAGATCGGAAAACCGTCGGGTGACATTATGCGTAATGCCCCCCAGCTTCGTACAAGTTTGGCTTTCGCCAGATCCGGGTAAACTGCAACGGCGCGCGCTGCGATTGCGGATGCTGTTTCCAGCGTCACCCGATCATCGAGACCGACTTCTTCCTTGCTGTCGCCGATCTGCACACTGCCTTCGTCCACCTGGCGGATTATTCCGGACGGGCGGTTCATCATTTTCGGCAGTTTTTCCGTGATCAGCACCTGGCCCCTTTGCGGACGGATCGGAGCAGAGAAACCAAGCTGGGGTCCAAGATCCATAGCACCAAGCCCGGCAGAAAGGACAACTTTCGGAGCTGCGTAAATCGTGCCGTCTTCGGCTTCGATCTCAAAAAGATCCCGCTTTGATATGCGTTTCACCGGGACCCCGCATTTTACGGTTCCGCCCATACGGCGCACATCGTCAGCCAGAGACTTCAAAAGCCGAAGCGGATTCAAATGCCCATCCTGATGATGAAGAATCGCGCCCGCAACGCGCGGGCCGATGTTGGGCTCTTCGCGTTTGAGTTCGTTGTGGCGCAGAACCTCAAAGGGGTAGTCACCGCCAAGCTCTTTTTTAAGGGTTTCAAATTCAGCTACCCTTTGCTCAAGGCTTTCCTCATCAAAATAGAAGTCATAGCCTCCAGCCTGCTGAAGCGCGAGGCTGTAGCCTGTTGACTCGCCCAACTCCGCTGAAAAATCCGCCCAAGCAGCTGCGGATTTTTGCGTCCAACGTGCATATGCGGGTTGCTTCAGGCCTTTTCCCTGAACCCAGACAAGGCCAAAGTTTCCGCGTGACGCGCGAAAGCTACCGTCATCCCCGTCCAGCACAAGAACGCGCCGCCCCCGTTTCAGCAGCCCCCAAGCGATTGAAAGGCCGACAATGCTGCCGCCGATTATTGCGTAGTCTGCTTCCATGGCCCCCAGGTCCGGTAAGGATGTTGTTGCCGACTCGGCGATGCGGGTTGACGCATCAAATCTATCAGACATTTAACTCTTTTATTTGCATCCTTTGTCAAGGATTGCCGACATGGTGTTTGGAAGGAGGCTGATTTTTACTTGGTGCCGTTTCAGTCCTTCAGACATTCGAAACAGTCATGAATGTTTTCATTGTATTCACTGGAAGGTTCACTCAATTAAGCATAGTCGTAGGGTATCTTACATCATTTGGATCAGAAAAGATGCGCGCATACTGGCAAGATGTTTTGAAGTCTATCTATGGAATTTCAGCTGAGCTTACACGCCTGAATGGTGAATATGATCTGAACTTTTTCGCAAAAGGTGACGATGGGAAAAACCACATTCTAAAAGTCATGCATGTGGGCTGTGACGTACAACTGGTCGATATGCAGTGCAAGGCGCTGCACCAGATCAAAAAATTTGCACCGGGTTTTCCGGCTCCCTTTCTTGTTCCGATACCTGATGGGCGGGGCTACGCATCGATGCCGGACGCGGCAGGGGTAATGCGTCATATCTGGGTGATGACTGCGCTTGATGGTGTCAGTTATGCGGATTTCAAGCCGCACTCGCTTTCATTGATAGAGTTCCTGGGCAGACAAATCGGGCTGCTGGATAAGGCGCTTGAACAGTTCGCACACCCCTATCTTGAACGGGATTTCAAATGGAACCTGACAAAGGCTGGCTGGATCAGGCCAAAGATTACGGTGCTTACAAATCCAGGCCGTAAAGCAATGGTATCTGAAGTCATTTCTGATTTTGAGGCGCTGGAACCTGAACTGGCAGCCTTACCAAAGCATGCGATTCACAATGACATTAACGACTACAATATTCTGGTGCGCGGCTCTTTGACCGGCATGCACGAAGTATCGGGATTGATAGATCTCGGCGATATGGTCACGGCACCTCGTGTTTGCGAGATTGCAATTGCAGGTGCCTATGTTGTGCTGGACCACGAGGAACCTGAAAATGCGCTTGCAGCGCTTGTCGCCGGATACCACAGCGTTCATCCGATCAGCGCTGCTGAAATAGACATGATTTACCCACTGCTCAGAATGCGCCTGGCTGTGAGCGTTGTAAATTCGACCCTTATGGCTGAGCAGACACCGGATGACCCATATGTCACAATCTCGCAGGCCCCGGCGTGGCGGTTTCTGGAAGGGCAGAAGATCGACGCTGGGTTAATGAGGGCGAGGTTACGTTGTGCCTGCGGGTTCCCGGTGACAGATGCCGCACCTCGTATCCATGCGTTCCTGAACGCAGAGCGCGGAAATTTTGCGCCCATCATGGGTGAGGACCTTGCAGATGCACCGATGGGCTCGCTTTCTGTTGCTGCTTCGACCACACCGCGAAACCCGTTTGATCTGTCACCACAAGAAGCGGCACTTGTCGGGCAGGAGTTTGAAGATCAGGGACGGATATGGTTGGGTTACTATGCAGAGCCCAGATTGATCTACACGGCCGACGTGTTCCGGAAAGGACCTTGGAAGGCGTCAAACAGACGAACGGTTCACATCGCCGTGGATGCCTTTGCACCTGCTGGCAGATCCCTTCACGCGCCGATGGAGGCAACCGTTGCCGTTGTTGAGAACAGGAACATGCATCTTGACTACGGCGGTGTTGTCATACTGAGCCACAAAACACCGGACGGCGATATATTCTATACGCTTTATGGCCATCTGGATCCGGAAGTCACGACCACGCTTAAAATCGGTCAGACCCTGAAAAAGGGAGAAGCCTTTTGCAAACTTGGTACGCCGGCGCAAAACGGTGGCTGGTCGCCACATGTTCATTTTCAACTGGCGCTGACGACTGACGGAATGGGCGACGACTGGCCCGGGGTCGCAGACCCGGATGAACTTTATCTGTGGCAAGAACTGTGCCCAAACCCGGCTGCTTTGCTGAATATTCCAGATGCGAAAACAGCCTATCAACCGGTTGAAATGGAAACTGTCCTTGAAAAGCGGCGGGTACATTTTGGCGGGAATTTGAAGCTGAGCTACGAAAACCCGGTGATGTTTCTACGTGGTTGGCGTCATCATCTGTTTGACGAAATGGGTCGTCCGTATCTTGATGCCTATAATAACGTCCCTCATGTCGGCCATGCGCACCCAAGGATACAGGCCGTTGCTGCTGACCAGCTAAAGAGGATGAATTCGAACACACGTTACCTGCATCCCGCGCAGACAGAATTTGCTGACAAAGTGCTCTCTAAGATGCCGGATCACCTGAGCATCTGCTTTTTCGTCAATTCAGGGTCTGAAGCAAACGAGCTTGCATTGCGCCTTGCGCGTGCGCATTCGGGTGGCAAGGATATGATAACGCCCGATCACGGCTATCACGGCAATACGACCGGTGCGATTGACCTGTCTGCTTACAAATTCAACAAACCGGGCGGGGTAGGGCAGCAGGACTGGGTACATCTGGTTGAAGTTGCCGATGACTACCGTGGCCGTTTTCGTCGGGATGATCCGGACCGGGCCGGGAAATATGCTGCTTTGGTTGATGACGCTCTTGATGAAATCGCGGCGCGGGGTGGCAAGCTCGCCGGATTTATCGCAGAAACCTTTCCAAGTGTTGGCGGCCAGATCATCCCACCCAAAGGGTATCTGGCAAAAGTTTACTCGAAAATTCGTGCAGCGGGCGGTGTCTGCATCGCCGACGAGGTGCAGACCGGACTTGGGCGACTTGGGGATTATTACTATGCAATTGAGCAACAATGCGCGAAACCAGACATCATTGTTTTGGGTAAGCCCATTGGAAACGGTCATCCGATTGGCGTGGTTGTGACAACGGCAGAGATCGCCAGGAGCTTTTCAAATGGCATAGAATATTTTTCGACCTTCGGCGGCTCAACGTTATCTTGCCGCACTGGAAAAGAGGTTCTTGATATCGTTGACGATGAAGGGCTTCAGGAAAATGCGCGCCTAATGGGAGGTCGGCTTTTGGACGGCCTTCGCAGCCTTCAGAAAAAGCACAACTTAATAGGCGATGTACGTGGGTTTGGTTTGTTTGTCGGTGTCGAACTTGTTCAGGATCGCGAAAGCCTTGCGCCTGCGACGGATGCTGCGGATTACGTTCTGAACAGAATGCGCGAGCACCGCGTTCTGATTGGTACAGAAGGTCCCCACGATAACATTCTAAAGATCAGACCGCCTCTGACAATTGAGGAAGGGGATGTCGATATGATTTTGGAAAAATTGAGTGGATGTCTGAGCGAGCTTGAGTGTTTCTCACCTTGCTGATGTAGTTTGTTGGTGTCTTCGTCTCCGCTCGGAGCAAGAGAAATATTTCAAATAAAAAAGCGCCGCAAAAAGCAGGCGCTTTATCTTTTTGTCCTAGGAAAAGACGCGTTCGGTCAGCTTCCCCAATTACGGATATCCCCGCAATCCATATGAACAAAATTAGATCTTGAGTAGCGACCAACGCCACCTGCGTTGCAAGATTTCGCTGCACTGAATATCTGGCCAACGCTGCGCGAAGATAGCCGCAAGTCAGCAGCTTTACCCTGCATGTGAAGCGAGTTACGCGCAACACCACGTGACCGCGAGCGCAACAATGCATTGGTTTGCGGCGTGCGGTAGCCGGAGAGCATCATATAAGGCTCATTCGCGTCAAGCAGACTGTGAGAGGCTGCCATGATGTCGATGGTACGTGGGTCGATTGTTGTGGCCTGATCCTGCCGCCAGTCGCGCATGAAATAGTTGATTTCGGTCAGGGCTTCGCGAACGTATTCGCCGTCAACCCAATAGATCATGTCTATGTTTTCGCCGGTTCGGCCAGAGTACATTCTGATGCGGCGAATATCGCCACCACCTCTGAGAAACCCAGCTGCTTTTGAATATGTTGGCGCTGCTACAAGGGCTGTTGCTGCGAACGCCCCTAAAATTCCACGTCGTGTGAACTGTGAATCCGTCTTACTAGTCATTTATTTTAGCCTGTCCCACCGTGCTTTACGCCGCTTAAGTTACGGCTTCCCGTCGCGCGCTATCCCGTGCGTTATGGCATAAGTCGAATCGGTGACCAAGTGCTCTTTACCAAAGAGCGACCGAATCAAGTAAAATCGGCAAGAATTCGCTGAAACTCACTGTTTCCCACTTAATTGGAAAGAGTTGCTTTTCGTGCACACCCTGTGGAAATACGGGGGCTTACTCGCAAAAGTGAATGGACTCTGATACCTAGTTCCCCGAAAATTCACGCTTATATGCATGTATGCATGATTTTGCGCCGACCATAGGAAATTTTATGACATCGTTTGTACCACGCCAAGCATTTTTAAACGTGTGGAGCGCCCTGTTTGCACTGATTATTGTCAGTCTGGGGTTGACTGTACCTGCGCACGCACAGGTGACTGCTTTTAAGCAAGCAGTTGCAGAAGCTGCGTCAGGTGACATTGAAATTGCAGAGTTTTACAGAACAAGAAGTTATGATCCGATCTGGACAGGTCGGGCAGGGCGGGATGCCCAGCGTCGTCGTGCTTTTCTATCTGCTTTGGAAAACGCCGGCGACCATGCGTTGCCTGTTCGCAGGTACGACCCCACTGAAATACGTGCGGCGCTAAGGGCTGCAAATACGCCGCGTGCGCGTGGGCAGCTTGAAGTGGATCTCAGCCGCAAGTTCCTGCAATATGCACGCGATATTCAAACAGGTATTCTTGTGCCGTCCCGCGTTGACGAAGGCATTGTTCGTGTCGTTCCGCGTGTTAACAGATTGACCCTGCTGCGAACTTTGGCAAGCAGATCGCCTAACGGTGTTTTTCGGGCTTTGACACCTAAAACGCCAGAATACAACCGATTGATGGCTGAAAAGCTCCGGTTTGAGCGTCTGCTTGGCCGGGGTGGTTGGGGTCCCGACGTAGCTGCGCGCAAACTGGAGCCGGGCGATAGTGGCAATCTGGTCGTCATATTACGCAATCGTTTGATTGCAATGGGGTACATGCGTCGCAGTGCGACCCAAACATACGACGCCGCGATCCAGCAAGCAGTTCAGCAGTTTCAGCTTGCACATGGTCTGACACCGGACGGTGTTGCGGGACAGGCTACAATTCAGCAACTGAATGTGGGCGTTGAGAACCGCCTGCAATCCGTCATCGTCGCCATGGAGCGTGAACGGTGGCTGAACCGCGACAGAGGGGACCGTCACGTTCTGGTAAACCTGACCGATTTCACGGCAAAGATCGTTGATAACGGTAGGGTTACATTCAGCACACGGTCCGTGGTTGGCAAAAACCAGTCAGACCGCCGCTCGCCAGAATTTTCCGATGTGATGGAGCACATGGTTATTAATCCGACTTGGAATGTGCCTCGCTCAATTGCGACAGAGGAATATCTTCCTTTGCTGCAGCGTGATCCGAATGCAGCAGGGCATATGCGTATTACAGATGTTCGTGGGCAACTTGTGGATCGCGCGAGTATTGATTTCACTCAGTTCGACACACACAATTTTCCATTTGATATTAAACAACCGCCAAGCCGTCGGAATGCGCTTGGGTTGGTGAAATTTATGTTTCCGAACCCGCACAATATTTACTTGCACGATACACCAGCGAAAAATCTGTTTGCGCGTGAAGTTCGTGATTTCAGCCACGGTTGCATTCGTCTGAACGACCCCTTTGATTTTGCTTATGCGCTTCTTGCGCGTCAGGTTTCAAACCCGGAAGCCTTTTTTCAAGAGCGCCTCGCGACTGGTCGCGAAACCGTTGTCCCGCTTGAGGTGCCGATACAAGTGCATCTGATTTACAGAACCGCATTTACCCAGGCGCGGGGCAGAACTCAGTTTCGTCGTGACATTTATGGGCGGGATCGTCGAATCTGGAACGCCTTGTCACAGGCTGGGGTGGCACTCCGCGCCGTTCGTAGTTAAATCTTACCCCAACAGCGAATTGACCGTTCGCACCGAAGGGGAATGAGATGGGTTTCACTGTAAAAGAAATTGCAGCAGCGCTGGGGGCAAAGGCCGTTGGTGATGTTGATCTCTCTGTCACACATGCGGCCGAACCTGCAGATGCCAGCCCGACAGCTCTGGCTTTAGCCATGAACCCGGATTACGGGGACACGTTGATAAATGGTTCCGCACAGGTTGCAGTATTGTGGGACGGTGCGGACTGGCAAGCACTTGGGCTGAAGGCCGCAATTATCGTTGCTAGACCCCGTTATGCAATGTCGAGCCTGACAAAATTGATGGATCAAGGCCCAGATATTGAGCCGGGCATTCATTCGACGGCTGTCATTGATCCGACCGCTGAGATTGGTAAAAACGCGACTATCGGCGCCTTTGTTGTTATCGGGCATCTCGTGAAAATTGGCGATAACGCGCGTATCGCAAGCCACGTCTCGATAGCGAAAGGGTCGTCACTTGGCTCCGACATCCTGCTTCACGCGGGTGTCCGGATCGGGCCATTCGTTTCGATTGGTGATCGTTTTATCGCGCAAGCCAATGCAACGATCGGAGGAGACGGTTTTTCCTTCGTAACGCCGGAAAAATCCAGCGTTGAAAAGGTGCGCGAGAATCTTGGTGATCAGGGCGACATCAACCAACAAAGCTGGACTCGGATCTATTCGCTGGGAAATGTAGAGATCGGCGATGACGTGGAGGTTGGCTCTAACTCTACATTGGATCGCGGAACAATTCGGGCCACACGTATCGGGCGCGGCACCAAGATCGATAATCTGGTACAGGTCGGTCACAACGTCCAGATCGGCGAAGATTGTCTTTTGTGCGGTCTGGTTGGCGTTGCGGGGTCTGCCCGCATCGGCAACCGCGTAATTCTGGGTGGGCAGGTTGGTGTCAGTGACAATATTTTCGTCGGCGACGATGTTGTTGCAGGCGGCGCGACGAAAATTTTCAGCAATGCCCCTGCCGGACGTGTTCTGCTTGGATCGCCAGCCATGAAAATGGAAAGTCAGATCGAAATTCAAAAAGCACTGCGACGTTTGCCACGGCTCATGCGCCAATTTTCGGAACTTCAAAAATCTGTTTCAAAAAACGGTGAGAAGGACTAGACAACCCTAGTTGATTGCGAGGCCTCATGTCCGATAGTGTTAAAGAAAAAATCTTTAAAATCATAGCTGAACAGGCTGTTCTGGACGTGTCTGATGTTGGTCTAGACTCAACGCTTGAAGATCTCGGAATAGACAGCCTGGGTCTGGTTGAAAGCATATTTGCGATTGAAGAGGCTTTTGACATTCAAGTCCCCTTTAACGCCAACAATCCGACGGAAAGCGAATTTGATATTTCGTCTGTGGCCTCGATTGTAAAAGCAGTCGAAGGTCTGGTTTCAGAGCAGGCCTGATGCACCGAGTTGTCATAACCGGGCAGGGCACAATCAATGCACTTGGAACGAATGTTGAGGATACCTTGCAGTCCATGCGCGAAGGGAAATGCGGGATCGGCCCGCTCGAGTTTCGCGATGTTGAACGTTTGTCGATCCGCATTGGCGGGCAGGTCCACGATTACGCACCAGAAAGCCACTTCAACCGCCAGAAAATAGCACTGTACGACAGATTTACTCAGTTTACTTTGCTGGCCGCGAATGAGGCGATCACGCAATCGGGGCTTAGTTTTGATGGCGAACTTGCCCAGTCGTCCGGTGTTGTTCTTGGAACAGCTGGCGGCGGTGTAAATACCTGGGATGATAACTACCGTGCCGTGTACGAAGAGGGTAAGAACAGGGTTCATCCCTTTGTCGTCCCAAAGCTGATGAACAACGCAGCTGCCAGCCATGTTTCAATCGAGCATAATCTTAAAGGGCCAAGCTTTACGGTTGCCACGGCCTGTGCCTCGTCAAACCACGCCATGGGGCAGGCCTTTCTGTTTATTCGTTCCGGAATGTGCAAAGTCATGGTCACCGGTGGTTCAGAGTCGATGCTGTGTTTTGGCGGGGTGAAAGCCTGGGAAGGGTTAAGGGTTATGTCGCGCGATGCCTGCCGCCCTTTCAGTGCCAACCGCAATGGCATGGTGCAGGGCGAAGGTGCGGCGGTTTTCGTGTTCGAGGAATATGAACACGCGAAAGCCAGAGGGGCCGAAATTTTAGCAGAAGTGGTTGGCTTTGCCATGTCATCGGACGCTGCAGATATTGTTATGCCCTCCAAACAAGGTGCTGCCCGTGCAATCGCTGGCGCAATAAAGGACGCAGGGCTTAACCCCGAAGATGTTGCTTATATCAACGCCCATGGCACGGGAACCGCAGCAAATGACAAGACCGAATGCGCGGCTGTTGCAGATGTCTTTGGGCACCACGCCGACAAACTGATGATTTCATCCACAAAATCCATGCACGGTCATTTGATTGGCGGAACTGGAGCGGTCGAACTTTTGGCATGCATTATGGCATTGCGAGAAGGCGTCGTAGCACCAACCATTGGCTACGAGGAACCTGACCCGGAATGCGCGCTTGATGTCGTACCAAATGAGGCGCGTGAGGCAGTTGTAGATGTGGCCATCTCCAATGCATTTGCTTTCGGCGGGCTAAATGCTGTGATCGCACTGCGAAAATCTTAATAGCATTATAAGTAAAGCGTAGCGTGAAATCGTACCGTTCTTTCTTAGACGATCCCAGTTGCAATAATTAATCGTAGAAAAATTGCGTTCAATCTGAACAGTTAATTGATCAAAGCTTGATAAACTAGATGCTTGGCATGAGGGAAATGAAATGAGCGAAAATTCTGAAATGAACAAACCTAACGCACTTTAAAAGGACAATCGTAGAGAGGGATTTCGTTGTTCTTCATAGTCATCAGCTTTAGCCCGGCAGCGACGACAATGCCGATATCGATATTTTCCGATTTGAAGACGTGGGAAAAATTGTTGAACACTGGGATGTGCTTCAGGCCATTTCAGGCGAGTCCAAGAATGACATTGGTCTATTCTGAAACACCCCACGCCCGGTTCGCATGACTGTGCAACACGAAATGGGATAGGCGCAAAAGAAAAGCCGCCCCTAAAGGGGCGGCTTTTTAAATTTTTCTGGAATTGCTTTTAGTTGGCGACTGTTAAAGAGTCGTAACCTGCTGTAAACCCGGTCAAAGAAATCTGAACCGTTACACGCTGGTCAGGTGCGGCAACTGGCACGATGCTCATCGTGGCACTTGCGCCGCGTTTGAATGCGGCAATGTCTTCGGCAGTAAAGCCAACACGTGCATAGCACCCGTTGCTCTCACACCAGCTGAAAGAATATTTTTTAGCTGTTCCATTATCCACTTTGATCGTGATCTGTTCTGTAAGCAGCGTCAGAAGTGGTGTCACAATTGTTGCACCCGCTGCCGCTTGCTGACCTTCTGGCAATGGATAGAGGCTGATCTCTGCAACTGGCAAATCTTCCGCGCTCACCAGCGTTTGGTTAATCTGGCAAGGCTCTGGCCCTTCTTCCGCACGCACACAACGAACGGTCCAATCCCCAAAGGTTTCTTTTACGTAAAGCTGTCCAACCTGATTTTCTTCAGTGACTTCTTCACCCAAATCAAGCGCCGGTACGGTTTCTGAGGTTGCTTGTTCAGTTACTTCTTCAGTGGCCGCTTCCGTTTCAGTTGTGGTTTCCTGAGCAAAGGCTGGGCTTGCAACGGCCATCAGGCCGAACAACGCAAGCGTTTTCATCAAATCAGTCATTTGGTTTCCATCATTCCAATTTCTGCAAAGCGTTTATCATGTGAATTTGCGAGAGTCAGGCTTAATTCTAAAGGTTTGCCTTAAAGTTTGCAAAAACCCGCCACTTCGTCCGCCCGGAAAAAAAGGGTCGCGAACGACCCTTTTTCCAAAGACTTCTCCCCGTCGGACTGGCCGACTTATTATTGGCCAAACCGTATGTTCTTTGCTGTTTTCGGTCAACAGTAAAAATTCAAACTACACCATGTTGCCTGAACTGAAAAAAAGGGTCGCACACGATGGTGCGACCAGTCATTCGGGATGAAGGAATATCCGTGCTAAATGCAGCACTTGTCGGACAGTGGATAGACTGGCAGTAAAAGGTTAACATTGTGTTTCTATTGTATGTGCTTTTAAAAACGGGGAATCGTGCGGGTGGACAACAGGGTATATTTAGGCGGCGGTGGCGAAGATTACGCAATCGACCAGGGCGTATTGTTGAAATACGCCAATCGGCACGGGCTTATTGCTGGCGCGACCGGCACTGGTAAAACGGTGACACTGCAAATCCTTGCCGAAGGGTTTTCTGATGCCGGGGTTCCTGTGTTCCTTTCGGATGTGAAAGGCGATCTTTCCGGTCTCGCAGCCCCCGGCTCTGCCGAGTTCAAATTGCACGATGCTTTCATGAGCCGTGCTAAGACCATCGGCTTTGACGATTACAGTTACAAATCTTTCCCAACGACGTTCTGGGATCTTTTCGGCGAGGAAGGTCATCCCATTCGAACGACGGTCGCTGAAATGGGGCCGCTGTTGATCGGTCGATTGCTTGAACTGACAGAGGCGCAGGAAGGTGTGCTCAACATTGCGTTTCGTGTTTCGGATGAGCAGGGTTTACCTCTTCTAGACCTCAAAGACCTACAAGCGCTGCTTATCTGGGTTGGCGAAAACAACAAATCCCTGTCATTGCAATACGGGAACGTTTCTGTCGCCTCGATCGGGGCTATTCAGCGTCGTTTGCTGGTTCTCGAAAACCAGGGTGGCGCCCTAATTTTCGGCGAACCAGCGCTGGACCTGAATGACATGATGACGGTGGACGACGCAGGCCGCGGGCGCATTAATATTCTGACTTCCGCTGCCCTAATGGGGGCTCCGCGCCTTTATGCAACCTTCCTGCTTTGGTTGCTGTCTGAGTTGTTTGAAGAACTCCCGGAAGTTGGTGACCCCGACAAACCAAAGCTCGTGTTTTTCTTTGATGAGGCGCATC
Organism: Pseudohalocynthiibacter sp. F2068; assembly: GCF_023015645.1. Lineage (NCBI taxonomy): Bacteria > Pseudomonadati > Pseudomonadota > Alphaproteobacteria > Rhodobacterales > Paracoccaceae > Pseudohalocynthiibacter > Pseudohalocynthiibacter sp. F2068. The sequence goes on along the minus strand of NZ_JALKAK010000001.1, from coordinate 386,244 downwards.
TTTTGTTTGATGACGCGCCCAAGGCTCTGGTGACGAAAGTCGAACAGGTGGCACGCCTGATCCGTTCAAAAGGCGTTGGTGTTTATTTCGTCACGCAAAATCCGCAGGATGTGCCAGAGAATATCCTCGGCCAGTTGGGCAATCGTATCCAGCATGCGCTTCGCGCCTTTACCGCGAAAGATCGAAAGGCATTGCGCCACGCTGCGGAGACATACCGCGACAACTCAAGGTTCGATACGGAACAGGCAATCCGCGAGGTAGGTGTTGGCGAGGCCGTAACCTCAACACTTGAAAAGAAAGGCGCACCAGGGGTCGTGGAACGTACGCTGGTACGCCCACCATCTTCTCAACTGGGACCCATAAGCGCCGAGTTGCGCCGTCTTGTCATGGCTGAGTCTCCGGTTGCCGGGAAATACGACACGGCCAAAGACCGAGAGTCAGCCTACGAAATGCTGAAAGAGCGTGCTGCGCGCGCCGCAAAAGAAGCGGAAGAGGCAGAACGACTAGAAGAAGAAGCCGAAGAAGCGGAGCGCGAACATAAGGCAGGGCGGCGTTATTCCGGAACGCGCGTCGAACGTTCGACTTCGAGCCGCAGAAGAGAGCCAGATGGCTTTGTGGAATCACTGAGTAAAGTCGTGATAAAGGAACTCAAAGGGACCACGGGCCGTCGTATCGTGCGCGGTATCTTTGGCACATTGTTCAAAGGGCGCTAACCCGTTTCCTTCGAAACCTCTGAATATCCCTGCCTGAGGTGTTTAGCGGGGAACTTGAAACTTGCAAAAAACCTAGAGCGGCCGGATTTTCAGTTTTGTGATCCGGTTTGCTTTGCGCGTCACAATTTCGAAACGAAAACCATGAAAGCTGAATACCTGGCCCTGTGACGGGATCATCTGTGCTTCGTGTATCACAAGTCCTGCGATCGTGTTTGCCTCTTCATCAGGCAATTGCCAGTCTGTAGCCCTTTTGAGATCGCGAATTGTTGTCGCACCGTCAACAAGAATTTGTCCATCCTCCAGGCGCTTCATAGGAGGGCCATCCTCACTGTCGAATTCGTCAGTAATTTCACCGACGATTTCTTCAAGGATGTCCTCAAGCGTAATCAACCCCTGAAGCGCACCATATTCATCTACGACCAGCGCAAAATGCGTATGACGGCGTAGGAACTGGCGCATCTGGTCATCGAGTGTCGCTGTTTCCGGTATGAAATAGGGTTTCATCGCAACATCAAGCACTTTGAAATCTTTGAGCGCTTCTTCAGATGCTTCAGGCCCACGGATCAAACGGTCCATTGCGCGCAAAAGGTTTTTCGAATGTACAACTCCAACTATATTATCCGGATCACCCTTGTAGATCGGCAAACGCGTATGGGGCGATTGCAGGCATTGCGAAAGTATTTGCTCGGCCTCTTCTTCGACATTGATCATTTCAATCTCAGAGCGATGCAACATGATCTCTTCGACCGTTCGGTCCCCAAGGTCCAGCGCACCGAGCAGACGGTCACGGTCTTCTTTCTGAACAGATCCTTCGGAATGGCCAAGTGAAATTGCACCTGCAATTTCTTCACGTAATGCCAGAATATGGCTGTCAGGATCTGTTTTGACCCCAAACATACTCAGAATGATACGCACGACTGCACGCACGGACGACACAATTGGCGATAGAACCAAAATTACAATTCTGATCACAGGAGATACCCGCGCAGCCGCGACTTCCGGGTTTGTGATTGCGTAGGTTTTGGGCAGCACTTCTGCGAAAACCAGAACCAGAACCGTCATGACCAGTGTTGCAAGCGCAACGCCGCTTTCACCGAAAGAACGGGTGAACAAGGCGGTCGCAAGTGACGTCGCCAGAATATTTACAAGGTTGTTCCCAAGCAGAACCGCCCCGATCAGGCGCTCATTATCTTCGGTCACGTTCAGCGCACATTCAGCACCCTTTGACCCCTTATCAGCCTGTGCGCGAAGCTTTCCGCGTGACGCAGCCGTCAGCGCGGTTTCCGAACCCGAGAAAAAACCAGACAAAAGAAGCAGGGCAACAATTGCGCCTGCTGTCGTCCAGAAAGTCGTATCCATAAATGTTTCAGTACTGGGCATTTTATTCCGATTTTTCCGCGTCAGATGGTTTCGTTTGTTATGGGGACTCAGGCGTTTCTATTCAAGCGGGTTGACGGGTTCAGACAGGCGTCAATTGGAACCGGGTTCATTCGTCGTCGGTGGCCAAAGGATGATTTTCCAGAACCAAAGCTTTCAGGCGTTCATCAAGAACATGCGTATAGATCTCAGTAGTTGCGAGGTCAGCGTGGCCCAACAGTGTCTGGATCGAACGCAGGTCTGCGCCTCTGGCCAGAAGATGCGTTGCAAAGGCGTGACGCAATGTGTGAGGCGTTACTTTTTCTGGCGAAAGTCCCGAATGGGCCGCGATTTCCTTAATCAGAACGAAAAACCGCTGACGCGTCATATGGCCGTCTTTGCCGCGCGCCGGAAAGAGAAACCGTGACACCGGTTTTCCGTTTTTTTGGGCGAGTTTTTCGGCCTCGTCCCGTACAAAAACCCAGTCCTGTGTTGCCTGCCGTGCAGGCGGGGAAAGCGGGACCATCCGCTCTTTGTCACCTTTCCCACGAACCAGGATCAGTTTTGGGTCTCCGCGCACTGCACTGACCGGCAATGAGACAAGTTCGCTGACACGCAGGCCTGTCGCGTATAAAATCTGCATGAGGCATGTGTTGCGAAGCTTTTCGTCGTTGCTCTGACCGACTTCGCCTGCGGCCAAAAGCATCCCATCAACTTCCGCCTCAGACAGGGTTTTAGGCAGGCGTTTGTCTTTGCCTGGCCCCTTGATTTGTAACGCGGGATTGTCAGTGCGCCAGGCTTCTTCAAAAGCGAAGCGGTAAATTTGTTTAATCGAAGACAAACGCCGTGCCCTTGTGGCGCGTGCCAAACCTTCTGCATCGCAGGATATGAGGTAGGCTTCTATATCAGCACGTTCCGCAGATGCAAAATCAAGCTTACGGTTTCTGAGCCAGTCGGCGAAATTCAATAGGTCACGGCCATACGCTTCTTGCGTGTTGCGCGCTGAATTCAGTTCGGCGGCTTGCGCCTCTAGAAAAGTGGATATCCAACGCTCCATTTATCCGTGCCGTTCCATCAGCATAAGCTGCAGGGCTGCTTTGCGGGCAATATCCTCAAGCCCGACTGCGCGGTAGAACCTTAGCGCACGGCTTACTTTTTCAAGATCGCCTGCTGCCCCTTCATTGAACATTTGGTTGGCAATTAGGATGGCCTCTCCCAATCGGTTATCGGCCAGCTTGCGGGACAAATCATCAGACAGCTCTCCGCTGTCAAACCCATCGCGTATCGCTTCTGCCATTGCAGAAGGCGCAGGGGCTGACGCTGGCGCACCTGTTGCTAGGGCACTCAGGAACTTGTCTTCATCGTTGATCGGGGAATATGCACGCGAGAGCGTTTCATAGCTGTCAGACAGCAAGCCCAGATGAAAGGCGAGACCTGCGGAACGCCCAGCCAGCGAAATACCGTCCAACTCATTTGCATATAATTTTGCAAATGGCCGTTCCAATCCAACGCGCTGCATTTCACGCCAGATCACTGGCAGTATCTGATCAATCGCCTCAGCATCACGGTTTCTGACGGCTAGATCGAACCGTTGCAGGGCATCAACCCTGTTCCAAACTCCGCCCGACGCAGCTGGTGATCGCTCGGTATATATTCCGAGTAATTGATTGGCGGGTATCGCGCCGACGCGTGCCAATCGTTCTGCAGCCTCGAGCCGGGCTTTCCAGCCAGAACTTGGCCGTAGATCTGCCTGCGCAAAGGCACGCGGTAATGTACTGCTGGAAATTGGTTCTCCGATCGCTTCCAGCATCCGAAAAACAAGCGGGCTTGGACGTGATGGCGTTGAAAGGGGGGGCTCGCCTTCAAACAGTTCAGGGTCGAGGAACCTGGCAATCAGGTCATATTCATCAGGCGCGACATATCCCAAGGCCTCGGCAGAATTCAGCGTCAGGGCGGCTGCATTCCAATCGCCGTTCCGCGCCAGACAGAAAATGCGTGCCTGGTAGGTCGGTGCGATATCGCCGTTGCTGCGCAACGCATCACAGGCCAGATTTTCTGTACCCGTCAACAATGCAACGTCAAACCAACGGCGAAACAGTTCCGGTGTTGTCGGTCCGGCGCGTTCAAGCAAGGCTTGCGCGTCATCAAGAGCGCCGAGTTCCAACAACTGGTCAACACGCGCCAGCAGTAAAGCTCCGGACCCGTCTGCATCATTTGGTGCTGAAGCTTCCGCAAGCAAGAGACTGCGGTTAAGTTCAGCGATCGCTGGTAAAGTCTCGGTAGATCCCTGTCTTATCAGACGAACAAGGGCTGCGCTGCTGCTGGATTCCCACAAGTTATTTGGAAGACCTGTCACCGAGGAGGGCAATAGCCCAACAGCATCCGGGTTGGGCGCATCCAATGGCTGACTGGTGATGACTTCGATTGACGCGCTTTCTGTCGCAGCTTCTTCACCAAAGGGCACCCCATCAGCGTCCAAGTGAGATGGCAGCGCAACTGATTCTGACAGCCAATCGATGACCGAAAGCGGCGCCTCGGCCATTGCCTGACCGTTAATAAACAGCAAAACCCCCGCCAAAGCGAAGGCATTTTTATTCCTCATCCAGCGTCACCGTGTCGCTTACATCTCTTTGAATAGGCGACAAATCACCCAGATAGGCAAAACTCACCAGCGCAACAATTCCTGCTACACCTAAAAAAACAACGGCTTTGAAAAATCGCCCCATGGTTTTTGTCCTCTGCCCACATTTTTTCAATGGACCACGCTTTCGGCGGCCTCATGAATTATATATATAGCCTTTTGAGCAAGATCACGCCATTCAGGAGTTGATTTTTTAAGTAGGCGGGACTGTGCCGGTATGGGTGACCGATTATTAAAGTCCGTTGTGCTGGTTGGCATGATGGGGGCAGGCAAGACTGCGGTCGGTAAATCGGTGGCCGTAAAACTGGGTGTGCCGTTTCTGGATTCAGACGAGCAAATCGAAATTGCGGCCAATATGACCATCGCCGAGATTTTTGAACGTGACGGCGAAGAATTTTTTCGTGAAAAAGAAACGCAAGTTATCAACCGGCTGCTGCTTGAAGAAAGCTGCATTCTCTCGACCGGAGGAGGCGCGTTTCTAGCGCAACGCAACCGTGTGATCATTCGCGAACATGGGGTGTCGGTCTGGCTTCGGGCGGATCTGGATTTGTTGTGGAACCGCGTGCGTCACAAGACGACCCGTCCGCTTTTAAAAACGTCTGACCCATTTAAAACACTTTCCGAGATTTATGAGGCCCGTGTGCCGCTTTATGGACGAGCGGATATTATTGTCGATGCCAACCCGAATTTTTCAATCGAAGAGATGGCAGAGACTGTTATCAAAGCGCTACACGCGCGACCCGATGTTTTGGAGATCAATAGAAATGCATGAAACGTTGCGCGTTAATCTGGCCGAGCGGTCATATGACATTAAGATCGGTACAGGTTTGATCGTAAATGCCGGAGCCGAGATTTCGGCCTATCTGGATCGACCAAGGGTCGCTGTGCTGACGGATGAAAACGTTGCGGCGAAACATCTTGAGGCCTTGCGCACAGGACTTACAGCCAGTGGTGTTGACATGGTTGCACTGACGCTTCCTGCGGGCGAAGCGACTAAGTCCTGGCCACATTTTGAGAGATCTGTTGAATGGTTGCTTGAACAAAAGATCGAACGGCGTGATGTCGTCGTTGCTTTTGGTGGTGGCGTCATTGGTGACCTTGCTGGATTTGCTGCGGCGGTTCTGCGCCGGGGAGTCCGGTTTGTTCAAATCCCTACATCGCTGCTGGCACAGGTCGACAGTTCGGTTGGGGGTAAAACCGGGATCAACGCGCCACAAGGGAAAAACCTGATTGGGGCATTCCATCAACCAACACTGGTTTTGGCTGATATTGAAGTTCTCGGCACGCTTACGCCACGTGATTTTCTGGCAGGTTACGGCGAAGTTGCCAAATATGGGATGTTAGGGGACGAGGCGTTCTTTGAATGGCTTGAGAAGAATGGCCCGGCTCTTGCATCCGGTGACATGGAAGCGCGCGCCTATGCGGTGAAACGCTCTTGTGAAATGAAAGCAGATATCGTCGAGCGGGATGAAACAGAATTGGGTGATCGCGCTTTGCTGAATCTGGGGCATACGTTTTGTCATGCGCTGGAGGCGGCAACGGGGTATTCCGACCGGCTTTTCCATGGCGAAGGCGTTGCCGTTGGCTGTGCTTTGGCTTTTGAGGTTTCCGCTCGAATGGGGTTTTGTTCACAGGAAAGCCCAAGTCGCGTCCGCGCGCATCTGAAAACGATGGGAATGAAGACAGATCTTGCAGATATTAAGGGCGCTCTGCCGGATGCGGAAGCGCTGATCGCGTTGATGAGGCAGGACAAGAAAGTGGTCGATGGGCAAATAAAATTTGTGATGGCGCGCGCTATTGGCGATGCCTTTGTAACGTCTGACGTCGATCTGGATATTGTTAAAACAGTTCTGAGTGAAGCATTGGCAATGCGCTAATTTTCTTCATTCCTTTTAACAAGAACGAAAAACCACCCCGTTTTATCCAAAGGGGTGGTTTTAAATCGCCTAATACGGTGTTGTTTAGAACGGAATTTCGTCGTCTATATCGCCTGCTGCGCCGCCACCTGTTGGCCCGCTGCCAAAGCTTCCACCACCGGACTGGTTACCGCCAGATTGACCGCCACCATAGCCGCCGGACTGACCACTGCCACCTTGGTTGTCACTGCGACCGTCCAACATAACGAGCGTGGAACCAAAGCCCTGAAGCACAACTTCGGTTGAATAACGGTCATTACCGGATTGGTCTTGCCACTTGCGCGTTTGCAACTGACCTTCAATATAGATCTTGCTGCCCTTGCGCAGATATTGCTCTGCTACGCGCACCAGCCCTTCGTTGAAAATCGCAACAGTATGCCACTCCGTACGCTCACGACGCTCGCCAGTGTTTTTGTCTTTCCAATTTTCCGAAGTTGCGATGCGCAAGTTGCAAACCTTGCCGCCATTCTGAAAGGTCCGCACTTCCGGATCCTGGCCAAGATTACCTATTAGGATCACTTTATTTACCGAACCTGCCATTGGTCGCTCCTTCGAATCTGGTTTGAACTCAAAAGAACTTACACCACCCTGCCACACGAAAGAAAACCGGAATTATTGAAAAGCTGGCAGAATAGATAAAAATCGTTATATTACCGATCCGTGGATGGGGGTCCGTAATGAAACGTCTATTTGTTGTGTTGTTTTCTTTGTCGATCAGCGCACCATCAGTCGGGATGACTGAGGGGCTGACTTTTTCGTCGTCTTCAAGAACCGCGCTTTTTAGCTCTCAGACAAGAGTGCTTGATAACCGCTCTCGGTCGCAATACGCGAATTCAGTCAGGTTGCAGCCGCGATCGGTCAATACTCCGTCGCGCTACAACGTTCCAAACTATAGTGGGAATTACAGCGGGCCTTACATCGCATTGGCACGTGCAGCGGCGCGGCGCCACGGGATACCTGAGAACCTGTTTCTGAGACTTGTACAGCAAGAATCCGGCTGGAACGCGAATGCGAGATCGCACAAGGGTGCAATTGGGCTTGCTCAGTTGATGCCAGCCACAGCGCGAACTTTGGGGGTCAACCCACGTATTCCGTCGGAAAACCTTGAAGGCGGTGCTAGGTATCTGCGTGCGCAATACGAAACATTTCGTTCATGGCGGCTTGCCCTGGCAGCATACAACGCTGGGCCACAAGCCGTTACGCGCCACGGCGGTGTTCCCCCGTATCGCGAAACACGAAACTATGTGCGCCGTATTTTGGGAAGTTAATACCAGCTTCAGATTTTGATATTGAATAGAAAAAGGCCGGGGAATTTCCCCAGCCTTTCGGTTTAATAGTCTAGATTATTCGGCGGCGATTTTGATAACCGGTTCCATCGTCGCAAGAACATCATCTGATAAGTGGCATTTAACCTGGTGTCCACTTTCCAGATATTTAACTTTTGGCACGTCTTTGTCGCACAGACCGCCCGGCACCTGATCTTTCCAGCGGCAACGTGTCTGGAACGGGCACCCCGAAGGCGGGTCCATTGCTGACGGGATATCCCCATCGAGAACGATATGTTTCTTAATGATCGAGGTATCGGCAATTGGAACCGCTGACAAAAGCGCTTCTGTATAGGGGTGGTAGGGTGGTGAGAACACCTGATCCGTCGTGCCCATTTCGACCACATGACCCAGATACATCACAAGGACGCGGTCTGACAGATAGCGAACAATCGACAAGTCATGGCTGATGAAAAGCAGCGTAGTTTTGTTCTCTCGCTGAATATCCATCAACAGATCGGTGACTGCCGCCTGCACCGACACGTCAAGCGCTGATACAGGTTCATCCGCTACAACAATCTGGGCATCGCCAGCGAAGGCGCGGGCAATACCAACACGTTGCTTCTGCCCGCCGGATAGCTGCCTTGGCATGCGTTCACCAAAGGCGCGTGGCAATTTCACAAGGTCGAGCAAATGTAGCATGCGTTCGCGCCGCTCGGCCTCGTTTGCACCGATTCCGAAGATTTCCAGAGCTCTTATTATTTGCCGTCCGACGGTCATCGACGGATTCAGCGTATCAAATGGGTTTTGAAAAACCATCTGAACAGAAGAGATCGTCTTAGTGTCGCGCTCTTCTATTGGCGTGCTCTGAATTTCAATGTTGTTCAACGAAATCTTGCCATCCGTCGCGGTTTCCAACCCCATCAGAACTTTAGCCAGGGTAGATTTGCCACAGCCAGATTCACCGACGATTGCAAGTGTCTCAGATTCGCGTGCCTCAAAGCTTAAGGTTTCGTTTGCTTTAACAACTTTTTTGTTTCCACCACCAAACAGCGCGTTTGCGGCAACCTCATAATATTTTTTGAGGTTGTCGATCTTAAGAACAACATCACCTATTGGTGCTTTTTCCTTTTTGTCAGCCAAGGTGATAGGTGCGTTCCAGTCGATTTCCTTGAACTTCAAACACCGCGACTCGTGACGATCATTCCCTTTGACCGGCTCCATTTTTATGTAGCCTTCGTTGCAGCGACCGGGTTCGAAGTAGTCGCACCGCGGTCCGAAGTTGCATCCATCTGGGCGTTCGTGCGGTAAAGGAAAGTTGCCGGGAATGGCCACCAATGGCCGTGCGTTCTTGTCCGCGCCCGGTAGTGGAATGGACCGGAAAAGCGCCTGTGTATAAGGATGCTGCATTTCGTCGAACACATCTTTTATAGAGCCACGTTCGACAGCTTCGCCGGAATACATCACGCATAACCGATCACAGGTTTCCAAAATCAAGCCAAGGTTGTGGCTGATGAACAGCATAGACGTGCCGTATTTTTTACCAAGGTCTCTGACCAGAGCGACAATCCCGGCCTCAACGGTCACATCAAGCGCTGTTGTGGGCTCGTCCAGGATCAACAATGCGGGTTTGGACATCAGCGCCATCGCGATGACGATACGTTGCTGCTGCCCCCCGGAAAGCTGGTGTGGATAACTGTTAAGTATTCGCTTTGGATCCGGCAGCTTAACATCTGTCACCACCTCAAGCGCCAGTTGATAAGCGTCTTCGGCCGACGCCCCTTCGTGGATCATCGGCACTTCCATAAGTTGGTTACCGATCCGCATTGCAGGGTTCAGGCTGGCCATCGGCTCCTGATAGATCATCGCGATTTCATTGCCCCGGATGTCGCGTAATTCGTCCGGGCTCATTTCGGCCAGATCGCGGCCTTTGAACTTGATCGTGCCGCCGACAACGCTTCCGTTAACGCCAAGGTCCTGCATGACCCCAAGCGCCACTGTTGATTTGCCGCAACCCGATTCCCCGACCAACCCGACGGCTTCGCCGGGTTGCACGGAGACAGAGAAATCCATCACCGCGGGAATTTCATGAAGCCGTGTGAAAAAGCTGATCGAGAGTTTGTCTATCTCCAGAACAGGGCCGTCATAATCCGATTTTGTCATGATTTCTCTCCCTAGTCTTTCAGCGATTCTTCACGCAGGCCATCGGCCAGCAGGTTCAAACCCAGCACCAGGCTCATCAAAGCCAGAGCCGGAGGCAGGGCAGGGTGCAGATAGACCGACAACAGCTTGCGCCCATCGTTGATCGTTGACCCCCAGTCCGGGCTTTCCGGGCTTACACCAAGTCCGAAGAAACCCAATGTCCCCAGAAGGATCGTGGTGTAGCCAATGCGCAGACAGAAATCGACGATCAGCGGACCCCGGGCATTTGGCAGGATTTCCCAAAGCATGATGTACCATGGGCCTTCACCCCGTGTCTGGGCTGCAGCCACGTAGTCGCGAGTCTGGATATCAAGCACGAGACCACGCACGATCCGGAACACTGTGGGCGAGTTGACGAAGACCACTGAAACAAAAACGTTCAGCAGGTTCGGGTCCATTCCCCAGACCCCGAAAGGATCGGCATTAAATGCCAGACCAAGATAGGCCCAGACACCAATGACAAGTGTTATCGAGACCAGCCAGTTTCGTGTAGCGGGCTGCGTGAAGTAACGACTTTGCCAGAGGATCAGCATGAAGATGATCGGGAAGGCAAACAGAACCGCAGCCAGATACATTGGAATGCCCGTTTCGACGATCTCGCGTGTCACGAGAAGGTAGAACAACAGGATGACCGGAAAAGCGAGAACGAGGTTCGCAAGAAACGACAAGATCGTGTCTAGCCGTCCGCCGAAGTATCCGGCAGGCAGGCCAAGCGTTATACCGACCATAAAGGCAAACAAGGTTGCTGCTGGTGCAATTTGCAGAACGCGCCGCGCACCCATCACAACCCGGCTAAAGACATCACGTGCGAGGTTGTCACCACCCAAGAGATAATGAAGATACCCAGCAGCACCTTCAGGTACAGGTGTGCCCGGAACTTTATTTTTCATGCCTGAAATCTGGCCAATAGGATCATGTGTAATGATCAAATCGGCGAACACAGCCGTGAAGACCCAGAACATGACGATGGCGAAGCCTATCATCCCGATCGGGCTGTCAAAGAGTTTTCCGTAAAGCCCCAGTCGACGTTTGTAGCTGATTGAAAGGGCAAAGGTTAGAAACAGTGCAATCCATACAGGAATGAACTGAATGAAGATCTGGGCAATAATCAGGCCCCAGGATAGTGGTTCCATTGTTCAGTCCCCTCAAGAGATACGGATGCGTGGGTTAAGATAGACGTAGCCGATGTCACTTATCAGCTGCGTTACCAGAACCACGGCGACAGCGACGACAGAACATCCAAGCAGCAGCTCAATGTCATTGTTGCCGGCCGCCTGTACCAGCGTCCAACCAAAGCCCTTGTAGTTAAACAGGGTCTCAACGATCACCACGCCGTTCAGCAGCCATGGGAATTGCAGCATTATCACCGTAAACGGCGCGATCAGCGCGTTTCTCAGAGCGTGCTTCAGAACAATGTTCTTAAAGGTAACGCCCTTCAGGCGCGCCGTTCGGATATACTGCGCCGTCATAACTTCGGTCATACTGGCGCGTGTCATCCGTGCGATATAGCCCATACCGTAGAGCGCGATTGTAAGAACCGGAAGCGTGAAGTTTGCGAAAGTAATATCATCCATTGCAGAGGTTGCCGTACCCTTGAACCACTTTAGTCCAACGGCCGAGGAGGCAAAGATCGCGATAAATATGACACCTGACACATATTCAGGTGTCGCAGTGCTCGCGATTGAGAAGGTGGATAGGGTGCGGTCCATCTTGGACCCTTCGCGCATCCCGGCTAAAACGCCTACCGTCAAAGCTGCGGGAACCATCAGGACCATAACCCAGAACATCAGCTTACCGGTAAGCCCAAGCCTTTTGCCCACGATTCCAGCAACGCCATCTTTGAAAACTGTGGATTCTCCCCAGTCGCCCTGTATCACGCCGCAAAAACTCGGTGTTTCTTCGGCTGGCACACCAGACTTGAAGCACCGGCCCGTTTCAACACCGTCTTTGTTCACAAATGTGAAGCCAGGCAAGACACCAAGCCATTGGCCATATTTCACAACAGTCGGCTGTAAGTAACCGCGGCTGGCAAGCCAGGACGTGACTTGTTCATCGCTCATACGCATGTTTCCCTGCGTCTTGGCGAGCTTTTCAAGGTTTGGATAAAGGTTCGTCAGAAAGAAGACGATAAATGTGAGGCAGAGTGCCGTAAGGAGCATGACCCCTAATCGGCGTAAGATGAACAGTCCCATTCGTTTCCCCGTCGTTATTCAGCAGAATTTTATTATTTTTTTCTCTGCGTTTGCCGTGTTAAGCGCATCACGGTTCGCAAATTCATTTGGCTTATGTTGAGTTTCCCAAACTTATTCGCCCCGGATGCTGTTTCCGGTGGAAAAAGGGGGCCTGAGCCGGCCCCCCCCTAGTCGTAATATCAGGCTGCAAGTCCCAGTTTGTAGACGTGGATTTCAAACAAGGGGTGCATTTCTGCGCCAATGACGTTCTCGGCGTGGTGGCGATATAGCGACCGCCAGTAAGGTTGAATGGTAACGCCTTGTTCCCACATGATCTCTTCAATCCGAACCATCAGTTCGCGGCGCTTGTCAGCGTCCGCAACTGCAAGCGCATTGGTGACCAGTTCGTCGAATTCGGCATTCGCAAAGCCCCACTCATTCCAAGCCATTCCCGAGCGATACGCGAGCGCGAGAATCTGAATGCCCAGCGGACGCTGGTTCCAGTTTGTAGAGCTGAACGGATATTTTACCCAGTCGTTCCAGAACGTTGAACCTGGCAGAATTGTCCGCCTGACCTTGATACCAGCATCGCGCAACTGCGCTGCAACGGCGTCGGTGGTGTTTTTGCGCCAGTCATCGTCGATTGACAGCAATTCATGCTCATAGTCGGCCATTCCGGCCTCTTCCATCAGCGCAAGCGCACCGGCGGGATCATGAACTGGCTTGCCGATATCCGCGTATTCCGGATGAATCGGGCAAACATGGTGGTTTTCAGCAGTAACACCGCGGCCTGCATACCCAAGTTCGAGGCAGACAGAGTTGTCAACAGCCATCGCCAGTGCACGACGTACGCGCGCATCAGCGTATGGTTTAACGCCATCGACTTCCGCAAGCTGATTTGGGCGAATAACAATCGTCGCAGCAGTAACTGCATTGGATTGTGTCCAGCCAACTCCGTCCATAATATCGACATAGTCACCGACAGTTTCATAGAACATGTCGACTTCTTCAGATTCAGCGGCTGCAATCCATGCCGATGGGTCTGTGCCGTAGTCGATACTTTCAATCCGGTCTAGGTATGGACCACCGTAAACGTCCGTGCCCCACCATGTGTGGTTGGTATTTCGCTCCATCACCCATTTCACGCCAACTTCTAGTTCAGTAAGCAGATATGGACCTGTACCAACCGCATTTTGGGTTTCTTCAGGTGTGTAGCTACTGTGAACGATGGCGCCTGGATAATCGGACATACCGGCAATGATAGTCACATCCGGTGCAGGCAGGTTCAGTTTGACGGTATGGGTATCCACGACCTCAATAGCGCCTTCAAGGGCTAGGCCAGTTGCTTCGTCAATCAGTGTTGCCATACGGCCCGCCATAGAGTTGCCTTCGGCATCTCTTTCGCACCAGCGTGTGATATTGCGTGCAACGTCTTCGGCGGTGAAATCATCGCCATTGTTCCACTTGACGCCTTGACGAACGTTCAGAGTATACTCGGTAGCGTCGTCGTTGACTGCCCAGCTTTCCAACAGCATTCCACGGATCGTACCATCGCGGTTGTATTCCACTAGGTATTCCAAATGACCACGTGTCGCGTTGGCTATCTGCGACCAGTCCGCGGTGCGAGTGTCTTTCAGCGCACGCACCTCCTGTTGCATTCGTAAAGTACCACCCATTGCTGGGGTTGCATTTGCTTCGGTCGGCGCAGCAACGCCGATCAAACCGTAAGCTGCGGCCGAGGCCACGCCAAGCGAACATGCCTGAGCAAGGAATTCGCGGCGACTTAGTTTACCGGCCTTACATTCTTCTGCGTACATCCGGACGGCCGGGTGCATGGGTTTACCGTTAATGGTAGAGTGCGTCATCTTTTTCTCCCTGTGACACATGGATTTTTTATAACGCGCCAGTCCGCCGTTGTGAGACGGCGGCTTTCTGATTTTAGGTCGGCAAGAGCAGACATCACGTGGCGCAAATAATTCACGGACCCATTCGGCACTACAATCGGCCACAGGTCAACGGCTACTATCGTCACTTTAAGGGAAAAAAACGACAGACACGGGTCGTATTCATGCATCTTTCAGAGTGCAAATGTATACAATCGCTGGAAATTTGTTTTTATTCTAGGCGCCTCGCCGAAAATCGGATGGTGTTTTACCAGTATGATTCTGAAAGGCCCGGGAAAAATAGGCCGCAGATGTAAAACCAAGCTGGGCTGCGACTTGCTGAACCGGTAATTTGGTTTCACGGAGCAGGCGCCGCGCCTCGTATAGAATTCTGTCTGCAAGCAAAGCGGAAGCGGAACGCCCACAGCTTTTGTTGCAAATTCTGGACAGATGGGTTGGCGTAATGCCGAGCGCCTGCGCATATTCAGAAACGGTTCGTCCAGACCTGAATTGTTCTTCGATCATGGTCGAATATCGTGCAACCAGTTGATCTGCTTTTTCTGATTTACGTTCGTTTTGTGGGTACTGCAGCTTTGCGCGATCAAGCCAAACTGAGAACAGGCCAGCGTAATTCTCGGCCGCGCGTTCTTTTTTAGGGCGGTCTCCGTCAAGTTCACGCTGAAGGTTTTCAAGGATTAATGTCAGATCACCCTGTGGTGCAGCATCGCGTATGCGAAGGTGCAGAGGTTCTTGTGGAAAAGCCAAATTTAAACTTCTTGGAAAAAATGCTGCCGTTCCGAATACTTGAGAAGTTATCTCAAACCCATGCATTGTGCCGGCAGGAATAAACACGGCGTTATGTGCCCCAAATCCTCGCGTTCGGCCCGAAACAGTTATGCGGCCCTGTCCGCGAGTGAACCACAAAAGTAAATCGGACGTGTAACTGCGCATCGCCTCGACACGCCAGCGTCCTCCCTGCGTCATGCGCGGGATTGGGGTCACCCTGATTTCGGATGACTGTGTTGGAATAGGATTCATAATCATGAGACTGCCCGGGTCGCGTTGCATATTTTTTCTAATTAGCGTCGATAATGACCCAAATTAAGGCAAACTAAAGAAAAAACACAGAATTCACCGAATTGAGCGAATCATTGCGTTTAAGTGTCGCTAAATTACGGCAACGGATAAGGGTGCCAGTTGGTCATACGGGCGCGAAACCACGTGCGCTGACGTTTTGCATATTGGCGTGATGCGGTTTTCGCATTTTCGATTGCCACGTCCAGATCAAGCTTGCGACTAAGATGGGCTATTAATTCCGGTGCGCCGATTGCCTTTGATGAAAGGCGCGCGGGGTCCCAGTCTGCCAGCATCGATCGGGCCTCTTCCAAAGCGCCCGCTTCAATCATCGCGTCAAATCTCTGTGCAATGCGGTCATTCAGCCATTCACGCTCGGCGTCAATAATGATCGGGAACGTTTTTCTAAGAGGTAGAATCGGCGGAGGCGTCTCATCCTGCCAGTCCGCCAGGCCTTTCCCCGTTTCGCGCAAAACTTCCCACGCGCGCTGAACTCGTGCCGGATTTCTTGTGTCGATACGCTGGCGTGTTTTTTCATCGAGCGTGTTTAACAACGAAGGCAGACCAAGAGTTTCCAGCAGTGCGTCAGCTTCCTTGCGGACAGATTGTGAAATGTTTGGAATTTCAGCCAGCCCTTCGGTCATCGCGCGAAAATAAAGGCCGGTCCCACCAACGATGATCGGGCGCTGATCGGATGCTATTAACAAAGCGGCTACGTCACGCAACCAATGCCCAACGGAATAATCGTGCTTATAAGATACGTGACCGTAAAGATGATGCTGTGCTTGTGCCTCTTCTTTCGCAGAAGGGCGCGCAGTTAGAATCCGCCAGCCATCATAAACCTGAAGCGCGTCAGCATTGACAATCATGCCGCTGCTTTTTTCCGCGATCTTCAAGGCCAGCGCAGATTTGCCTGCTGCTGTTGGACCGGCGATGAGAACCGGAAGCTCGGGTGAGATATCAGGCAGTTTGTTCATCGTAGCGTATTGCACATCGACGTTTCAGCGGAACGAAAAGAGTTTACAATGTGCATTGAGCAAATTCCTTGTCTCTTCCCCGTTGAACCTAACGCGGTTTTGCTACAGTTTGCGCGCCAGATAAAGTAAACAGCCGGTAGGGGATACACGATGGCCGACGAGGATACAAACCAACCGGAAGTTGCGTTTAAGCGGGTTATGCTCAAAATATCCGGCGAGGCGCTGATGGGGGACCTTGGATATGGGCTTCATCCGCCGACGGTTGAACGAATCGCGCGTGAAGTGCAGTCGGTTCACAACCTTGGCGTTGAGATCTGCATGGTTATCGGAGGCGGCAATATTTTCCGTGGTTTGCAAGGGTCCGCACAGGGGATGGAACGCACCACAGCAGACTACATGGGTATGCTTGCAACGGTGATGAACGCGCTTGCGATGCAATCTGCACTGGAAGGGCTTGGTGTCTTTACGCGGGTTGTCAGCGCCATCCCAATGGATCAGGTTTGTGAGCCTTACATCCGTCGCCGTGCTGTACGTCACCTAGAAAAGAAACGTGTCTGCATTTTTGCGGCAGGTACCGGTAACCCCTATTTTACCACGGATACCGCAGCGACATTGCGGGCCAGCGAAATGCGTTGCGAGGCAATTTTCAAAGGTACGAAAGTTGATGGGGTCTACGACAAGGACCCGGTTAAGTTTAGCGATGCCAAACGCTATGATCGTGTGACCTATGACGAGGTTCTGCAAAAACATCTGGGCGTAATGGATGCTTCGGCGATCGCGCTCGCAAGGGATAACAATCTGCCGATAATCGTGTTTTCGCTCGACGAGCCTGGTGGTTTCAAAGGAATTCTTGCCGGGCAAGGGACCTATACAACGGTTCACGATTGACGATATATAAGTAATATTCTGACCAAAATTCCTTGGAATAAAGAAGAGTAAAACATGTCGGATGAAGATCTTGAGATTGACCTGGATGACCTTGAACGCCGTATGAACGGTGCGTTGGCATCTTTGAAAACAGAGTTTGCGTCGCTTCGGACAGGGCGGGCATCGGCCTCAATGCTGGAGCCGATTATGGTAGAAGCTTACGGGCAGAGAACACCCATCAATCAGGTTGGAACGGTTAACGTGCCTGAATCGCGTATGGTGACGATCAACGTTTGGGACAAGTCCATGGTGGGTGCGGTGGAAAAAGCCATTCGCGAAAGCGGTCTGGGCATTAATCCACAGCTCAACGGGACGATCATCATGCTGCCGATCCCAGAACTTAACGAAGAACGGCGCCGCGAATTGACCAAAGTTGCGGCGCAATACGCTGAACAGGCGCGCATTTCTGTTCGCAATGTTCGCCGTGACGGCATGGATCAGCTTAAAAAAGCTAAAGCGGCAGGCATGAGCGAAGATGACAACAAAATCTGGTCTGATGAGGTGCAGTCACTGACCGACGCGGCCATCGTCAATGTGGACAACGCTCTCGAACTGAAACAAGAGGAAATCATGCAGGTCTGAACTTGCGATTTTCACTAAAAGGGGGCGCTCGGTGGCCACAAATGAAAGCGAAGAAAATCGTCCGCGCCATGTTGCGATAATCATGGACGGAAACGGACGATGGGCGTCCAAACGGGGCCGCCCCAGGCTTTTTGGTCATCAGGCCGGGGCAAGACGTGTTCGTGAAATCGTGGAATCCTGTCCCGATCTCGGCGTGAAATATCTTACGATTTTTGCCTTCTCGACGGAAAACTGGAAAAGAACGCAGTCCGAGGTCTCGGGACTTATGTCGCTGTTCCGGCGCTACATAACAAAAGAAGCGCAGGCGCTGTTGAAACGTGGTGTTCGCGTGCGCTTTATTGGTGACAGGGTGCGGCTTGACGCAAAACTGACGGCGATGATGGACGAACTGGAACTTCTGACATCTGACAACGACAGGGTGCATCTGACGATTGCGTTGAACTATGGTGGTCGTGACGAGGTCGCGCGCGCCACAAAACGTCTTGCTTATGATGTGGCGTCAGGCCGGTTGAAGCCCGAAGAAGTAAATGAAGAAACGCTTCCAAAGTATTTGGATACTTATGTTTTACCTGATCCTGATCTTGTAATACGAACCAGCGGCGAAGCCCGTATATCGAACTTCCTTCTCTGGCAATCTGCATATTCCGAGTACGAGTTTATTGATACGCTCTGGCCCGATTTCACACCGGACGTTTTTGCGAAAGTCCTGATAAGCTATGGGGGCCGCCAACGGCGGTTCGGGGCCGTTCCCGGATGAGTGGGAAGTGGAGCGATCTTGCACCGCGGGTTGCCTCTGGTGTGGTGATGGCAGTGGTCGGCTTTTCGGCTGTTTGGGCAGGCGGCTGGTGGTTCATCGCGCTTATAGCTGTCGCTTGTGGGCTGATGCTTTGGGAATTGGCGCGTATGATTGCACCAAACGCAGGTGCGGCGCTATTCCAAACCGGAATGCTTGGTTTTGTATCGACAGTCCTTGCTGCGATGGCACCTGTTTTCTATGCATTACCTGTCTTGTTGGCGGCATGTCTCGTTGGGGTAAGTTTGCTAAAAAAGGATAATGTGCGCTTTGTAATCTACTGCGCCTCGATTTTGTTTGCTGGATACGGGTTTATTGCACTTAGAGAAGACCTTGGTGCTATTTGGATGTTGTGGCTTGTTCTTTTGGTCGTTGCAACGGACGTCGCGGGGTATTTCGCAGGCCGTATCATCGGTGGTCCGAAATTTTGGCCCAGATATAGCCCAAAGAAAACATGGTCAGGCGCAGTGGCAGGATGGGTTGCCGCTGCTTTGGTAAGCGCGGTCTTTGTTTTCTACACAAATATGTGGTCCGGCATTATCATCATGAGCATCTTGCTGTCTTTTAGCTCGCAAATTGGTGATATCGCGCAAAGCGCTTTGAAACGAAGAACCGGTGTCAAAGACAGCTCGGCAATTATTCCAGGTCATGGTGGTGTGTTTGACCGGTTTGATGGAATGATCGGCGCATCGCTGTGTCTGATTGTTCTGCGTCTTTTTATCGAACTTACACCTGCGATACAGTGATTCATGAGAAAAGTATCCATTCTTGGCGCGACAGGCTCAATCGGGCAAAACACGATAGACCTGATACGGCGTGCACCGGAACGCTATAACGTGGTCGCCTTAACGGGTGGCCGCAATATCGCTCAACTTGCGCAAGACGCGCGTGCCCTTAACGCCGATATTGCAGTCACAGCCTATACCGAACTGCTGGGTGATCTTCGTGATGCACTTTACGGCAGTGGCGTGGATGTTGCCGCGGGAGAAGCCGCAATTGTAGAGGCCGCAGACCGACCGGCTGATTGGGTAATGTCTGCTATTGTTGGAGCGGCGGGTTTGCCGCCCGGGCTACAAGCCCTGAAACAGGGGGCAACACTGGCGCTTGCAAACAAGGAAAGCCTGGTCACAGCCGGGCCGTTGTTAATGAGCGAAGCAAAGAAACATGGCGCAACGGTTCTGCCGGTGGACAGCGAGCATTCTGCTGTGTTTCAGGCGCTTGTCGGGGAAGAAATTTCAAACGTTGAGCGTGTTATAATAACTGCTTCAGGCGGTGCTTTCAGAGATTGGCCGGTAGAGCAGCTTGCGGGTGCCACGCTGGAACAGGCATCGACCCACCCAAATTGGGCGATGGGTCAGCGGATCACCATTGACAGTGCGACGATGTTTAATAAAGCTATGGAAGTAATAGAAACTAAAGAATATTTTGGGTTTGATCCTGAAAAAATTGAAGTAATTATACATCCGGAATCACTTATTCACGCCTTGGTCGGATTTTGTGACGGCGCAATCATGGCTCATGTCGGGCCCGCAGACATGCGCCACGCTATTGGTTACGCGCTCCATTGGCCTGAGCGGGCCCATCTGCCGGTTGAGCGGCTTGATCTTGCACAAATTGGTATGTTGCGGTTCAAAGAACCTGAACCAGTGCGTTATCCCGCGCTGAGACTCGCCAGTGAAGTCATGAAAATTGGCGGATTGTCTGGCGCAATTTTTACTGCCGCGAAGGAAGAAGCACTTGACGGTTTCATCGCAGGCGCACTCGGGTTTTTGCAAATGGCTACGATTGTGGAAGACGTTTTATCACAGCTTTGTTCCGACCAAAGCCTTATAAAAGCCGAGATTTCACTTGATAACGTGCGCCAAGTGGACCATCTCGCACGTAAGCGGGCCAGTGAAGCCATTCGCAGACTGCAGGCATAGAAGGTAGATACGTGGATATTATTGGGCTTTTGCCATCATTTGGTGGCTTTGTTTTTACGGTTATTGCATTTGTTGTCGCTCTGTCAGTCATCGTCGCGATTCACGAATATGGTCATTACATCGTTGGCCGTTGGTGCGGGATTCATGCAGAAGTTTTTTCGCTGGGGTTTGGACCTGTTCTTTGGTCCCGGCACGACAAAGACGGCACCCGCTGGCAGATCGCGGCTTTGCCTTTTGGCGGGTATGTCAAGTTTTTGGGTGATTCTGGTGCCGCGTCCGGCAAGGATGGTGACGCTATAGAGGCTATGTCTGACGAAGAGCGCAGACATACGATGCACGGCGCGCCGCTCTGGGCACGGTCCGCAACGGTTGCAGCAGGTCCGGTTTTTAATTTTATATTGTCTTTTCTTATATTTGCGTCTGTTTTTGCTTATCAGGGTGTAGCGATTGAACCGCTGACAATCGGGCAGCTTCGGGCGCATCCGGTGCAGACAGAAGCCCTGAAGGTTGGCGACCAGATTTTGTCGATCGCGGGAATTGAAACACCGCCTCTCGAAGAATTTGACACGTTGGTCGAAGCGTTGCCCAACGAGCCAGAGCTTGAATACGAAGTTCTGCGAGATGGAGAGAGGGTAACGGTGATTGCGCCATATCCATACCCGCCTGCTGTTGTGACCCTTCAGCCGCAATCCGCAGCAATGGATGCAGGTCTTGAAGTCGGGGATGTTATTCTATCGGTCGATAGCGCGCGCATTGCGACATTTGAGGAGCTAAAGGAAATTGTCGGGGCTTCGGACGGCAAGCCGCTCGTATTGAACATATGGCGGGAAGGGGATGTGTTTGATCTGACTTTAACCCCACGCAGGCGCGACTTACCCTTGGCTGATGGCGGTTTTGAAACGCGTTGGCTGATTGGAATAACCGGTGGATTGCTTTTTGAACCCCAGACCGAACGTGCCGGGGTTTTCACATCGCTATGGGGTGGCGTCACACAAACCTACTACATCGTTCGTTCCAGCCTTTCGGGGCTTTATCATATGGCGATTGGCGCCATAAGTTCGTGCAACATTTCAGGTCCGATCGGAATCGCACAGGCGTCCGGCGCAATGGCAAGCCAGGGACTACAAAGCTTCGTCTGGTTTGTTGCGGTGCTTTCGACGGCAATTGGAATGTTAAACCTGTTTCCAATTCCGGTTTTGGATGGGGGCCATCTTGTTTTCTATGCGTACGAAGCCGTTACAGGTAAACCGCCGAACGAAAAAGCGTTGCGTATCCTGATGGCGATCGGATTGAGTTTGCTGCTAACCCTCATGGTATTCGCAATTTCAAATGACGTTTTTTGTCAATGAATTGAACGCGAAGAGCCGCCTGTCAAAATGATGCCATATTTAGTTGCTAGGTAACTGAGAGAGCAGAAAGTTTGACGAGGATCAAGCGATGGAATCGATTCAAAGCGGATACCGCGGTCTGTCCCTGTTAGTAGACCTTAATTGGGATAGAATTTTATACATAGCAACCATTGTCGGGGCGCTTATGGCAGGCGCTTTTATCGGTTCTCTGTAAAACATAACCTTTTAAGCCAAGACTTGTTATTTGCGCGCATTCGCCAAACTGGCGAAAAGCGCGCTTATGCCTTTTGACAAGGGGGGGTAGAAGGGTTAGTCAGAACCTACTTGGGATGTCTATTCGGGTTGGGTTTTATGACGACTTTTTTGGTTGATCGCGGCACTGCAGTTTTAAGAGTGTTTCTTCTAACACGAGCCGCTTTGCTTGTTTTGTTTTGTGTCTTTTCAGTGGCCTCAGTGATGGCGCCGTTGTCAGCTCAGGCACAACAGCGTTTTTCGACGATTGAAGTCATTGGAAACCAGCGCATTGAAGCTGCTACAATCCGCACATATGCCGGAATCGAACGGGGCGAAAGCGTTTCAGAAGGCGAATTGAATGCCGCTTATCAGCGGATTCTGGGGTCAGGCTTGTTTGAAACGGTGGATTTAACGCCGCAAGGCAGTAGTCTGGTTATTACCGTCAGAGAATACCCAACGATCAACCAAATCAGTATCGAGGGTAACCGCCGCTTGAAAGACGAAAATCTTCTGCCGATCATCCAGTCGCAGCCTCGTCGTGTTTACAGCCCCACTATCGCAGAACTGGACGCAGACTCGATCACCGCCGCTTATGGGCAGCTAGGGCGCTACGCAACAACAGTAGATCCTAGAATCATTCGCCGCGACGACAATCGTGTTGATCTGATTTTTGAGGTTTCTGAAAGCCGGGTTATCGAAATTGACAGGCTCAGCTTCGTGGGGAACCGCGCCTATTCTGACCGGCGTTTGCGCCGGGTTCTGGAAACGAAACAAGCAGGCTTGCTGCGTGGGCTGGTAAAAAGCGATACTTTTATCGCTGACCGGATCGAGTTTGATAAGCAGGTCTTGCGCGATTTTTACCTGTCTCGTGGATATATCGATTTTGAAACATTATCTGTGAACTCAGAACTGGCCCGTGGTCGTGACGCTTTCTTCGTGACCTTCACGGTTCGCGAGGGTCAGCCTTTTGAATTCGGCGAAATCACCGTGACGTCGGATCTGGAAGAGGTCGATCCTGATGAGTATTTTGAGGCAATTCGCATTCGCCCTGGTGTTACCTATTCGCCGACGCTTGTTGAAAACACAATTGCACGTCTTGAGAGACTGGCACTGCGAAACAGCCTGAACTTCGTTCGCGTTGAACCCCGGATAACGCGCAATGATCGTGAACTGACGCTTGACGTCGAGTTTAATCTTTCGCGCGGTCCGCGCATTTTTGTGGAACGGATCGATATTGAGGGCAATTCAACGACCTTGGACAGGGTTATTCGAAATCAGTTCAGGATTGTTGAGGGTGATCCGTTCAACCCGCGGGAAATCCGTGAATCGGCCTCTCGAATCCGCGCGCTTGGTTTTTTCAAGAACTCAGAAGTTGAAGCACGTGAAGGGACCTCTGAAGATCAGGTCATCGTTGATGTAAATGTGGAAGAAGCCCCAACGGGAACACTTTCATTCGGAGCCAGCTTTTCGAGTGATATTGGTGTCGCGGTAGCGGTTGGTTTCTCGGAACGAAACTTTCTGGGGCGCGGGCAGAGACTTAGTTTCAACGTGAATACGGCGTCTGACAGCGCCCAAGCCAACATTGGTTTTGTTGAGCCAGCACTTTTAGGGCGCGACCTTAGATTTGGTCTCAATCTTGGTTACTCAACAACTGACAATGAAAATGCTCGATACAATACCAAAACGATTTCCTTTAGTCCGTCGCTCAATTTTCCGGTCAGCGAAAACGGTCGTGTAACCCTTCGATATGGTATTTCAAGCGAAGAGCTGTTCGGGTTGGATCCTGCTGCATCCTCTGCCATCCTGCTAGCAGAAGCGGGTACAGAAGTTACAAGTTTTGTAGGCTATTCCTACAGCTACGACACAAGGCGCACAGGGCTAAACCCCAATGCGGGTATTATTTTCCAGTTTGGACAAAACTTTGCCGGATTGGGCGGCGATGCAAAATATATCCAGACTACAGCGCTGCTGGGGGCTGAGGCAGATGTTCTGCGAGAAGAAGTCACATTGCGCGCGACGCTTGAAGGCGGTGCGCTGAACATGATCTCAGGAAACAGTCGAATTACGGACAGGTTTTTTCTGTCCAGTCGCAGGATGCGCGGATTTGATGCGAATGGCGTTGGCCCACGCGATCTGACCGCCACGAACCAAGACGCACTCGGAGGTAATTTTTTCGCGGTTGCACGCTTTGAGGCGGAGTTCCCGCTTGGTATTCCCGAAGAATACGGCATCACCGGTGGCGTTTTCTTTGATGTCGGCAGCCTCTGGGGGTTGGATAACACCGCCGGAACGTTGGGTCCTGTAGATGACAGTGCCAATTTGCGCGCAGTTGTAGGCTTCTCAGTCTTTTGGGACACAGTACTTGGGCCGCTTCGCTTCAACTTTTCAAATGCGCTTAAAAGCGAAACATATGACGAAGAGCGAAGCTTTGACCTGACGGTTTCAACGTCTTTCTAATATGGTGTTAGTCCGCGCAATTTTTTCATGTGCCATAGCTTTATTCCTTTGTTCAGGATTGGCGAACGCACAAGAGAGCGGTGGAAGTTCAAGCGCTCTCCTGACCATCGACGCGGAACGATTGTATTTGGAATCGCGGTATGGCGGTCGCGTTCAGTCAGAGTTTGAACGCGACGGAGCAGAACTTGCAGCAGAGAACCAAACAATTGACCGGGATCTGACTGCTGAAGAAAAAGATCTGACCGAACGTCGTGCGACAATGCCTGCGGACGAATTTCGTCTGCTTGCAGATGAATTTGACGTGAAGGTGCAGGGCATTCGCAGGGCACAAGATGATAAATTGAGATCCTTGACGCGCCGTCGCGACGAAGAGCGTCAGACCTTCTACAGTACTGTTATCCCCGTACTCGCCCAAATCACCAGTGAAAAGGGTGCGGTCGCGATTCTGGATCGGCGCGCGGTATTTCTGGCTGCGGAAAGTATAGACATTACAAACGATGCAATCGAACGCGTCGATGCAGAAATCGGAGATGGAACATCTTTGCAGAGTAATCCTGAGGAATAGCTCTGTCTTGTCTGAAACTGCCCGACTTGTTAGTCAGGATATGGGCGATAATCTACCCGCAAAGAAAGGGGCCTCATAAATGACCGAGCAGTTAAAAGAAGCTGATCTTGATATTATTCAGCGAATTATTCCGCATCGTTATCCATTTTTGCTGATCGACAAAGTACGTGATATCGAAGTCAGTCAGTCGGCAGTCGGTGTCAAAAACATCACATTTAATGAGCCGCATTTTCAGGGGCATTTCCCGGGTGCACCAATTATGCCCGGTGTGATGATTATCGAGGCGATGGCGCAGACCTCGGCGGTTTTGGTGGGAATCACGCTTGATCTGATCGACAAGGATTTGTTGGTCTATTTCATGTCAGTCGACGCCTGTAAATTTCGGCGTAAGGTCGTTCCGGGGGACGTTCTGGAACTTCACGTGACGGTTAAGCGTGCTGGAACTAAAATCTGGAAATTCAATGGCGTTGCAAAAGTCGGTGATGAAGTCGCCGCAACCGCAGAATTTGCCGCAATGATTCACTTGCTGGAGGAATAAACATGGCAATACATCCCAGCGCTGAGGTTCACTCCAGCGCAATTGTCGACGACGGCGCAGTCGTTGGCGAGGGCTGTGTTGTCGGGCCATTTTCCGTGATCGGTGCGAATGTCACCCTGAAGGCGCGTGTGCACGTTAAAAGCCACGCCGTGCTTACCGGCTTAACAGAAATTGGTGATGAAACAGAAATTTTCCCTTTTGCCTGTGTTGGAGAGGTTCCTCAGGATCTAAAGTTTGACGGTGAAGAAACACGTCTCGTCGTGGGCAAGCGCAACCGTATCCGTGAAGGGGCCACGCTCAATACCGGAACCAAAGGCGGGGGGGGTATTACGCGTGTTGGCGACGATTGCCTATTCATGACAGGCGCACATGTCGGACATGACGCGATCGTGGGAAACCGGGTCGTCATGGCCAATCAGGCAGCACTAGCCGGCCATTGCATCATCGAGGATGATGTCATTATCGGAGGATTATCCGGAATTCATCAGTTTGTCAGGATCGGCAAGGGTGCCATCATCGGCGCTGTGACCATGGTAACAAATGACGTCATCCCATATGGTCTTGTTCAGGGTCCTCGTGGTGCACTAGATGGGCTGAACCTTGTTGGTTTGAAACGTAAAGGGGTAAGCAGGGCAGATATCACCGCATTGCGGGCTGCTTACCAGATGCTCGCGCAGGGAGATGGCGCATTTCAGGACCGTGCGCAGCGCCTTGGGAATGAAAGCGATAGTGAATACGTTCAGGACATCGTAAAGTTTGTTCTGGGCAACAGTGGTCGTTCTTTTCTGACACCAGGCTAGGGGGCAGAAATGCTGGCTATTATTGCGGGCACTGGTCGCTTGCCCGGCGCTTTATCTGAAAAACTGACGCTCGCCGGGAAGGATTATATCCTTTGCGAAATCGAAGGGTTTGAAATTGAGAACCCCTGCGGCGCGCCTGTCATTCGGTTCCGTGTCGAGCAACTTGCGCGCTTCTTTGCTACCCTGAAGGACAAAAAAGTTCAGGAGGTCGTTTTTGCTGGCGCAATACACCGACCCAGAATCGATCCAACAGCGTTTGATCCGGAAACACTAAAGCTGGCGCCAAAGTTCTTGGCTGCAATGCAGGGTGGAGATGACACGATTTTGAGAGTCGTCCTGAGCCTCTTTGAAGATGCTGGTTTTACGATCAGAGCTGCGCATGAAGTCTCGCCGGATCTTTTGCCTGCGACCGGCGTGCTCACAAATGTTGTTCCTGATGAAAAAGACACAGCAGATGCAGCCCGCGCCGCAGAAGTAACGGCGGCACTTGGGGCAGCCGATGTTGGGCAGGGCTGTGTCGTGCAGCAAGGTCTGGTTCTGGCTTGCGAGACGCTCCCCGGAACGGACTGGATGCTGGCACAGTTGGCCAACGCCCCGTTTTTAGCACGCCCCGACCGTTCAAAAGGGGCAGGTGTGTTTTTTAAGGCGCCGAAGCCTGATCAGGACAGGCGTGTTGATCTGCCGATAGTTGGACCGGTAACAATTGACGCGGTTTCAGCTGCGGGCTTGGGAGGGTTGGTCCTCGAGGCGGGCGGCGTCATGATAATGGAAGCCGATGTCGCCATTGAAAAAGCCAATGCAGCGGGTTTGTTCATTTGGGTGCGCGACAATACAACGGAAACGGCCTGATGCGGTTCTTTCTGGTCGCAGGAGAGCCGTCGGGCGACAGGCTTGGTGCGGCGCTTATGGCCGGATTGAAGATGCTTGTTCCCGAGGTGCAGTTTCATGGAGTTGGTGGCCCGCTTATGCAGGCAGAAGGTCTGGACAGCCTGTTTCCCATGGCAGAGCTAAGCGTGATGGGAATTGCCGAAGTCGCCCCGAGATATTTCCAACTTAAACGCCGGATCAGGCAAACTGCGGATGCGGTACTGGCAGACCCGCCCGACGCGCTGATCACAATCGATAGTCCGGATTTTTGTCTTAGGGTGGCAAAACTGGTGAAGGCCGGAGGGGACATTCGCACAGTTCACTACGTTGCGCCGACTGTCTGGGCGTGGCGGCCGGGGCGGGCGGTAAAAATGGCAAGAACAATTGATCACGTGCTTGCGCTTTTCCCTTTTGAAAAACCGCTTATGGAAGTTGACGGTATGCGGTGCGATTTTGTCGGGCATCCGGTTGTCGCCGAACCGCAAGCCGATGCGTCCGACGTAGAAGCGTTTCGTGAAAAATATGGGATTGGCGCGGATGAAACCGTGCTGCTTGCTTTGCCGGGTTCGCGGCAGGGAGAGGTTTCTCGTTTAATGGAGCCGTTCGGTCAGGCGATACAGAACGTTCTCAAAGCGCGCCCCGACATTCGCATTGTGGTCCCTGCTGCCGGGTCTGTCGTGGCTTTGGTCAAGCAACAGATCAGTAGCTGGCCAGGCGAACCAATTTTGCTGGACCCTCGTGATCAGAGCAAAGAATTGGCTGCACATGAAAAGCGCGCGGCTTTCAGGGCCGCTGATATCGCGCTTGCCGCGTCCGGAACAGTGTCTCTGGAACTTGCAGCGTCACAAACGCCGATGGTAATAGCCTATGACATGAACTGGATCACCCGGCAGATTGTGAACAGAATGCTGATGATCGATACGGTCACGCTGGTTAATATTGTCTCGGAAACCCGCCACATTCCGGAGTTCATTGGCGCAGAATGCATACCGGCGGATATTGCCAAAGGTATCTTATCTGTTCTTGAAAATCCCCAAAGTCAAAAGGCGGCAATGGCGCTCACGATGAAACGCTTGGGGCAGGGCTCGGAACCACCGGGACTGCGCGCTGCAAAAGCCGTTCTTGATGGCCTTCGCAGCCGACCCACTGCCTAACAACCGCGCCAGATCCAGCCGCCGCCAAAAATGCGGCTGCTGTCTGTGTCGTAAAATACGCAGGCTTGTCCGGGCGAAACACCTTCTTCGGGCACCAGAAGTTCAACTTCGGCTTCGGTTGCAGAGATTGGCCGAATAATGGCGTCGCGTGGTGGGCGGGTTGATCGAACTTTTACAGCAACATGCCATTCAGGCTTGCTTTCGAATGGGGTGTCGCCAAGCCAGTTGATTTCACGGACCGGAATGATGCGGGTTGAAAGCGCTTCTTTTGGTCCAACCACAACTTGGTGGCTATCGGCGTCAAGTTTGATGACATAAAGCGGGTCTTCAAGCCCTCCGATGCCAAGGCCACGACGTTGCCCGATCGTATAATGGATGACCCCGTTGTGCCCGCCCAGAACATTTCCGTCCATATCGACAATATCGCCGGGGCTTGCCGCCTCTGGTCTCAGCTTTTCAATAACTGCAGCGTAGTTGCCATCAGGCACAAAGCAAATATCCTGACTGTCTGGTTTGTCAGCAACGCTCAGCCCGTATTTAGATGCGAGCGCACGGGTTTCCGCCTTGGACGAAAGATGCCCAAGCGGGAAGCGTAGATAAGACAATTGTTCAGCCGTCGTGGAGAACAGAAAATAGCTTTGGTCACGGCCAGCGTCCACCGCAGAATGAAGCTCTGGCCCGGTGTCCCCGACCATGCGCTGAATGTAGTGGCCGGTGGCCATGCAATCAGCTTCAAGGTCTTTGGCGGTTTCCAGCAGATCTTTGAATTTCACGCGTTCATTACAACGAATGCAAGGCACCGGTGTTGCGCCACCAAGGTAGCTTTCTGCGAACTCATCAATCACCGCATCGCGAAATACATTTTCATAGTCGAGCACATAATGCGGAAACCCCATCTCTTCTGCCACACGCCTTGCGTCGTGAATATCGCGGCCCGCACAGCACGCGCCTTTTTTGGCAAGCGCTGCGCCGTGGTCGTAAAGCTGAAGCGTAATCCCGACAACATCATAGCCTTCTTCCGCGAGCTGTGCTGCCACAACAGAACTGTCGACACCGCCAGACATTGCAACAACAACACGTGTTTCGCTGGGCGTTTTTGCAAACCCCAGTGAATTCAATGCTTGGCTCTTGTTGTCGAGTGGCATGACGCGCTCCTGATTATGCAGCGGAATATATGAAAATGCGAACGACTAACAAGGGGCTGCTTCATTTCTCTTTAAGCCTGATTGCTCAATCTGCAGCCCTTACTGACTGAGGGGTTCAATATGTTTCTTAAAAAAGTCGACGGGCCACGCGCTGTCACACTGCCCGACGGAACCATTTTCTCACGCGCAGACCTGCCGCCGGAAAACACGAGAAGGTGGGTCGCAAGCCGGAAAGCCGCCGTGGTGAAGGGGGTGATGTCCGGTTTGATGACCGTCACCGAAGCGAAAAAGCGGTATGGCCTCTCTTCGGAAGAATATGAGGCCTGGGAAAAAGCATCTCTCTCGCATGGCGAAGAGGCGCTCAAGGCGACAGCTGTGCAAAAGTATAGACAACCATAGGTAGAGTGTGTAAATAAAATACACCAATAACGGGTGATTAACCATTAGTGATCAATCATACGGCGAAATAGGAATTTGTAGCGGAGAGAATAAATGCGCGTTTTACTCGTAGAAGATGATCCAACAACGTCAAAAAGCATTGAACTGATGCTGACGCACGCCAATCTGAATGTCTATTGCACCGATTTGGGCGAAGAAGGGATCGATCTGGCAAAGCTCTATGACTACGATCTTATTTTGCTTGATCTAAACCTACCAGACATGAACGGGCACGAAGTCTTGCGCCAGATGCGTTTGGCGCGGGTTGAAACACCCATTCTCATTTTGTCCGGAACGGACGACACAGAAAGCAAAATCAAAGGGTTTGGCTTTGGTGCTGATGACTATCTGACCAAACCATTCCATCGTGAAGAACTCGTCGCGCGGATTCACGCGATCATCAGGCGGTCAAAAGGTCATTCACAATCCATCATAAAAACAGGGTATTTTTCGGTAAACCTTGATGAGAAAATGGTGGATGTTGATGGTAAAACCGTACATCTGACGGGCAAGGAATATCAGATGCTGGAACTGCTGTCTTTGCGTAAGGGAACGACGCTCACGAAAGAAATGTTCCTCAATCATCTTTATGGTGGCATGGACGAGCCTGAACTCAAGATCATTGATGTATTCATCTGTAAACTTCGCAAAAAGTTAAATGAAGCAACAGGCGGCTACAACCACATTCAAACGGTCTGGGGCAGGGGATATGTTTTGCGTGATCCGGATCCGGCTGAGCTTGAAACGCCTGTCGCGCTAAGCGCTTAATTTTTAGCGACACTGGATTTGGGTAGGCCGAAAAAGATCACCTAATCGCCACCTCCCTCTGGACCTCTCTTAAACGCACTCCTATCAAAGCAAGGAGACATCGCAGAGAGGGGCAGATGGCAAACACAGCCGTAGAAAATTTGAGCGAAGCTGAGGCTAAAACAGAACTCGCTCATCTGGCCGATCTTCTTGCTCAGGCAAACACGGACTATCACACCAAGGATGCGCCGCGCATCAGTGATGCGGAGTATGACGCGTTAAAGCTTCGAAATGCAAAAATCGAAGCCAGGTTCCCGCATCTGAAACGCGCCGACAGTCCGAGCGTACAAATTGGTGCTGAAGTTGCAGATGGGTTTGCCAAGGTTGAGCATGCGGTTGCTATGCTTTCTCTGGGCAATGCCTTTGATGAAAACGATATTTTTCAATTTGATGAACGTGTCAGAAAGTATCTAGGCCTAAGCAAGAGCGATACACTTTCCTACACCGCAGAGCCGAAAATTGATGGTCTTTCGCTATCGCTGCGCTATGAAAATGGTGCACTTGTTCAGGCAGCGACCCGGGGTGATGGCACAACGGGCGAAAACGTCACGGCGAATGCCCGAACAATAGCGGATATCCCGCAAAAGATTGCCGATGCGCCGGATATTTTGGAAGTTCGGGGTGAAGTTTACATGTCGCACAACGACTTTGCGGACCTGAACCAACGTCAACTTGCTGCCGGGGGTAAAACCTTTGCAAATCCGCGCAACGCTGCGGCAGGCTCTTTGCGCCAGCTTGATGCATCGATCACAAAGTCACGCCCGCTCCGGTTTTTTGCTTACGCCTGGGGTGAAATTTCCGCCCCTCTTTCCGATACGCAAATCGGGGCCGTTCAGCAGTTGAACGATTTTGGGTTGTCAACAAACCCGCTCACCACCGTTTGCGATAGCCCTGATGCGTTAATCGCGCAGTATCGCGTGATCGAAGAACAGCGCGCCACGCTTGGGTATGATATCGACGGGGTCGTTTACAAAGTGAATGATCTTGCACTGCAGGGGCGTCTTGGTTTTCGCTCTACCACACCCCGGTGGGCAATTGCGCATAAATTTCCTGCAGAACTGGCCTGGACGCGGCTCGAGGCAATTGACATTCAGGTCGGCAGAACCGGTGCCTTGTCGCCGGTAGCCCGGTTACAACCTGTGACAGTCGGCGGCGTTGTCGTCTCGAACGCGACCCTTCACAACGAAGACTACATTGCAGGCCGCGACGCCAAGGGAAACCCAATTCGCGAAGGTCGGGATTTCCGGATTGGAGATTGGGTGCAGGTCTACAGGGCTGGCGACGTTATTCCCAAACTGGCAGACGTGGATTTGAACAAGCGGCCCAAAGGTGCGGTTCCTTTCGCCTTTCCAAAGGTGTGCCCAGAGTGCGGCTCAGACGCTATTCGTGAAGAAGGTGATGCTGTCAGCCGTTGCACGGGTGGTGTGATTTGTCCCGCACAGGCAGTTGAGAAACTAAAGCATTTTGTCAGCCGGGCCGCATTTGACATCGAAGGGCTTGGTGCGAAGCAGGTGGAACAATTTTACGCTGACGGATGGATCAAAGAACCCGCTGACATCTTTAAGTTGGAAGAGCGGTTCAGTTCAGGATTGCAGCAACTGAAAAATCGCGAGGGGTGGGGCCAAAAATCTGCCTTAAAGCTGTTTGATGCGATTGATGAAAAGCGTAAAATATCTTTGAACCGCCTGATCTTTGCGCTAGGTATTCGCCACGTGGGTGAGCAGGTGTCAAAGCTTTTGGCAAATCACTATACCAGTTGGGTGAATTTCATCACCACACTTTCGCAGGCACAGATCGGGGATGGGGCGATCTGGGATGACCTTATTGCAATTGACGGTGTTGGCGCTGTTCTTGCGACCTCATTAACTACGACCCTGCAACAGGATGCGGAACGCGCATCGATTGACCGTCTGGTGGCAGAACTTGAGGTCGAAGATGTCGTTGCGAGGGAAGCATCTGACAGTCCGGTTGCTGGTAAAACCGTTGTTTTTACCGGAACTCTTGAAAAAATGTCACGTGCCGAGGCAAAGGCCCGCGCTGAAATGCTCGGCGCAAAGGTTTCCGGTTCTGTTTCGGCCAAGACAGACCTTGTCATTGCGGGCCCCGGTGCTGGATCAAAGGCAAAAAAAGCTGCGGACCTTGGTGTGGAGACAATTGATGAAGATGCCTGGCTCGCGCTGATCACGATCTCATGAGGGGCCGGCCTGAAATACTTTTCCCGCTGTTTGCAGGGCTTGAAACCCTGGCTGGCGTTGGCCCTAAAACCGCCGCTCACTTTGAACAGATGGACATAGAAAAGCCCCGCGATCTTTTGCTGACATTGCCTTACAGCGTTGTTGACAGACGAAGGCGCGCAACCATTCGCGGCGCAGTCACGCCTTCAGTGGTCACTGTTGAAGTCGAGGTCGGGTTGCACCACCCGCCTTCGTCCAAGGGCCGGCCCTATCGCATCACCGTTGAAGATGAGGAAGCCTCATTCCAATTGGTTTTTTTCCATGCACATGAAAATTATTTGCAAAAGCTATTGCCAACAGGCCAGCGCCGTTTGGTTTCAGGCAAGTTAGAACTTTTTGACTCGATCGCGCAGATGGTACACCCGGATCACGTTTTACCCCTGAACGACGCTGATGAAATCCCTGAGTTTGAACCGGTTTATCCGCTTACTGCTGGTATCAGTCAAAAATTGATATTTAAGGCGGTTGCGTCTGCTTTGGAGCGGGTGCCCGTGCTTGCTGAGTGGGTCGATCCTGCGTTGAAATCACGCGAGGGCTGGCCGGATTGGGGCGGCGCAATCCATGCCGCACATAATCCACGATCTACCGCAGAATTGTCCTCTGAATCGCCAGCGCGCCAAAGGTTGGCGTATGACGAGCTGTTTGCGCATCAGCTTACGCTTGCTTTGGCGCGCGCGGCGACCCGGAAATTAAAAGGCAAATGCTCTGTTGCGACAGGGGCGCTGCAATCGAAGGTGCTGAACGTTTTGCCTTACAGACCCACGGACGCACAGGACCGTTCGATCCGGGAAATTTCGGAAAACATGGCGTCACCCTTTCGAATGAATCGCCTTCTTCAGGGTGATGTTGGGTCTGGCAAAACGCTGGTCGCTTTTATGGCGTTGCTGGTTGCGGTTGAAGCGGGCGGGCAGGGCGTTTTAATGGCCCCGACAGAAATTCTTGCACGCCAGCATCTGCAAGGGCTGCAGCCTTTGGCTGAAAACGCTGGTGTCGTGCTGGAAATTCTAACCGGTCGGGACAAAGGGGCTGAACGACGCGCCAAACTCGAAGCCTTGGCGAAGGGCGCGATACATATTCTTGTCGGAACCCACGCAGTGTTTCAGAAAGATGTGGAATTTAAGGATCTTCGCCTTGCGGTTATTGATGAGCAACACCGGTTTGGCGTACGGCAGCGCTATGAGTTGGGCGGAAAAGGCAAGGCCGTTGATGTTCTGGTTATGACGGCAACGCCAATTCCGCGCAGCCTGGCGTTGGCACAATACGGCGATATGGATGTTTCGGTTCTCGACGAAAAACCCCCGGGGCGAACGCCGGTCAAAACCGCGATGGTCTCCACATCACGCCTGGATGAGGTCGTGGAACATCTGAGAGGCGCAATTGAGGCGGGACGCCAGGCCTATTGGGTTTGTCCTTTGGTCGCCGAGAGCGAGGTTGTTGATCTTACGGCGGCCACTGATCGGTTTGAAAGGCTTCGCACGCAACTTGGTGAAGGAAAAGTCGGGTTGGTGCATGGGCAAATGCCGCCGGCTGAAAAAGATGAAGCGATGGCACGGTTTGCAGCCGGACAAACGCAGGTTCTTGTTGCGACAACTGTGATCGAGGTGGGAGTCGATGTTCCCAACGCATCTATCATGGTCATTGAGCGCGCAGAAATTTTCGGCCTCGCACAATTGCACCAGTTGCGTGGGCGTGTAGGCCGGGGGGCGGCTGAATCAACCTGCCTACTGATGTATCACGCGCCGCTGTCAGAAGGGGCAGAGCGACGTTTGACCACCCTTCGCGACACGGAGGATGGGTTCAAAATTGCTGAAGAAGACCTTGCAATTCGCGGTGCCGGAGATGTCATCGGGACTGCTCAGTCAGGTCTGCCGAAGTTTCGGATTGCAGATCTTGAGCGACAAACCGGGCTAATGGTGCTTGCGCAATCCGACGCACGAAAACTGCTTAATGACGACCCTGCGCTGAACAGTGAAAGAGGTACGGCTGCAAGGGTGCTTTTGTGGTTGATGGAACAAGATAAATCAATTCGTTTAATTTCAGTTGGTTAGCCTGTTCAATGCCACGTTGTTCACAAATGTTCTTTAAAAGTTCTTTACAAACAGGTTAAAATTTGAGAACAAAGTGGCAACACATATCAATATTGCAGGAGTAAATCATGTTAGACGACATAAAAACGGTGATTGATCGGTCTTCTGCAACACTGCTGCAAGATGCAGCAGGGGCCGCTTCGTTAGTTGTCATGCTTTTTGTCGGGCTTTACCTGCCTGGGTTTATTTAAGTTTCTGCCTGCGTTCTGCTGTCGGCTTCTCGCGCATCCTGTCCCCAAATCCGATGCGTTACTATGGACATTGCCTGTTCCACACCGGAGAAACCTCATCTCTCCACGAGAGGCCGACCTTTCAGATACGCCGACTGCCGCCGCCTTCATAAAGAAGCGCGGCGGTTTTTTTATGCGGTATACGCCATGCGAACCCCGCCCCAGTGTTTACCATTTACTGATATGGGTGCGGATAGATCCTTCATCAGTTTGAAGACGCCGCCACCCATGTCACGCCGATAAACCTGAAGAAGAAAATCTTCACGATTGTTCCCGGCTTTCAGACCTGCCCGATCATTGAGAATCTGTCGGTTTCGGCTGTTTGCCATGTTCCAGACCGGGTCATTTCCTTGCGGCTGCGAAAACTTCTTGTTGTGTGTCGGCGTATATCCGTTCCGATCAATTGCAGTGCAGTATATGATTTTCGGACTATAACTAAGAGCGTTTTCAAAGAGGTCGTATAATGCCAAGTCGCAAAACTGTGTAAAAAGAGTTTTGTATTGCACAGGATCAGTTCCAAGTATCGGCTCATAGGAATTGGAGAACAAATCACTCTCGATTAATTGGCGGTGTTTGATCGCCTCTTCGAAAACGGTACTGACGCGACGCGACATTTTTTTCACAAATTCAATGAAATGCGTGTCATCTGTTGCACCACCTAAAGAAACGCTTTTCTGTAAAATCATTTCCGATTGATCGATCAGCGCATTTGCGCGATTTCGTGCCAGATTTATGTTGGTTGCATTAAGTTTAATTGCAGTCGCGACGGTCGTGAATTCAGGCTCAAAAGAATGAATTGCGCGATACACTCTGTTCGCGCCGGTGGAAATCAATTTCGAATCTTCCTGCACCGACTTGACGCCAGCACTAATAGAAATCAGAGCTTTGTCTGTTCCCTCTGCGTCTTTAAGAACAGAATTTGCATCCGATGAGGCATTGGACGATTCCTCTCCGATTTGCGTAACGAGCTTGGACAGACCGTTAATATTTTGTGTAATTTTATCAGCGGCAGAAGCTGTTTCCTGAGACAGTTCGTTGATCGCTTCTGCGACAACAGCAAACCCCCGTCCGGCATCACCTGCGCGGACAGCTTCGATTTTTGCATTAATTGCCAGAATGTTCACTTGCCGCGCAATTGCTGTGATTTCATTGTTTTTGGACTGGACGGCCTTAAGTGTTCCTGAAAGTTCCCGCATTTGCCGGTCAACAGACTGGACCCATTTTGCCACCTGTTTTGCCCGATCACTCGCACGCCGCAGGTCATTTACCGATGTGTCGATAACGTCAAATGTTTTCTGGGTGGTTTGCGCAACCGTGCTGACGGCTTGTCGAACGTCCGCATTGGAATTTGCCATATGCTCGACTTGTTCGTGCAACCCGGCAAAGGAACGTAACTGGGTCTTTGCCTGATCATCGATTTTATCGAGCACAGCAGCAAGATCTACGAGTTCGAAGCCAAGTCCGGACGCGACTTTTGCAAGCGACTTCAATCGGACATTTTCCGGCTTGGTTTTGCTAAGATCAATGATTGGATTCATGCGCGCTCCTGTCCCTATTAATCAGGAGTAGCGTCGATGTCTTATGGAATACTTAAGCGCAACTGGCGTTTTCAGCCTGTGTCATAGCTTCGAGTGATGCTTCTATTGCCAAGAGGATAGAGGCGTGCCTGTTTCTGAAACTCTGAGCGGGGCGCAATACTTCCAACCCTTCAAAGGGCGCAGATGGAGTCGGGCCATCATTTTTAAGCATATCTCGCAACTGATCACGTGCGCGTTCAATTTCCTGCCGGTTGCGGCCAATGATGTTTGCACCAACAACAGATGCGGCTGCTTGTCCAAGCGCGCAGGCTTTGACGTCTTGCCCGTAATCGGTAATTTCGCCGTCGTTTACGCATAAGTCGACCGTTACGGTCGATCCGCAAAGTGGAGCGCGGCGTTTCACTGTTGCGTCAGGCGTAGCGAGCCGTTCTGTATGCGGGATATCCGACGCCAGCGCTAGAATGCGTGTCGAATAGAGGTTGATCAGGTCATTGTCGGCCGTCATGGCTTTCCCTTTTGTCTGCTCTCACATAAATAGTATTGCAACGCGTCGATGCAAAAGGTTTTTGGCATGTCTTTCGATCCTTTGACACTGAAATACAATGAAAAAGGGTTGATCCCTGCAATTGCACAGGAAGAAAGCACGGGTGACGTGCTTATGATGGCCTGGATGAATGCCGAGGCAGTTCAACGCACGATCGAGACCGGGCGCGTTACCTATTGGTCGCGTTCACGGAAGCAATTTTGGGTGAAAGGCGAAACGTCCGGACATGTACAAAATCTGGTCGAGCTTCGCATAGATTGTGACCGGGATTGTCTGCTGGTTGTTGTTCAACAGGCGGGGCCAGCGTGTCACACGAACCGGAAGAGCTGTTTCTACACTGCGTTGAAACGGGGTGAAGAAGTCGAGATTCTGTCGCCATTGGTGACGAAGAATTAACTTTTTTGCCTCCGGCGGGGATATTTTCGGAAAAAGGTGGGAAAGGTTAAAGCCCAACCATTTCACGAATATCTTGCGGGGTTGCACCGTCTTGTCTGTATTTAGAGATCGCACGTGCGTCATCACGCTTGGCGAGTCGTTTATGCTTTTCATCACGGATCAGGCGATGGTGATGATAGTGGGGTGTCGGCAGACCCATTAGTTTTTGCAGGACGACATGAATTTTTGTTGCCGCGAAAAGATCCTGCCCGCGCACCACATGGGTAATACCTTGCGCTGCATCATCGAGGACAACGGACAGGTGGTAAGATGTCCCCATATTTTTACGAGACAGAACAATATCGCCTATGTTTTGAAGAACGTCTTGTCGGCTAAAGCTGATTTCACCAGTTTCGCCAATTGGGCCAGAACCGATTTCGACAAATGTAAAATTGTTGCATGGTTCCGAACTTTCAGAAACCGCAACGAAGGCCTTTTCCATAGATAAGCGCAACACGGACTCTTCTGGCATCGCGCAGCCGATAGGATCACCGGTGTTCCCGGAGCAGGTCCCGGGATAGATCAAACCGTCGGGCCCATAGGTTCGCACACCCTCTTGCGGAGCCGATAGTGCGGTTTCGATGTCCCGGCGATCGCAGGTGCAAACATAGAGCAGCCCCTTGTTCCAGAGGTTTTGCAGGGCCCTTTGATAGTGACCGATGCGTTCAGACTGAAGCATGACAGGTTCTGGCCACTTAAGCCCAAGCCAGCGAAGGTCATCAAAAATCCGTTCGCACCAATGTGCGCGAGCGCGAGTCTGATCAATATCTTCGATGCGCAGCAGGAACTCTCCACCGGCGGCCATTGCAATGTCATAGGCAAGCATCGCGGAATAGGCGTGTCCAAGGTGAAGTGGGCCTGTTGGTGACGGCGCGAAGCGCGTTCTGAAAGTCAATTTTTCTGAATCACATAAACCATGGATTTCAAGTTAATACCTGGAAGGTGTTCACCATGTTCCCGAAACAGAAGCCTTGCGAACCCACAGTCGGTGTACTCCATCACTTTTGCCTCATAACACGGATCAGAAAGCGACGTGTCGTTGAAAGAAAATGCGAACAGGCCCTTTTTATCCAGAAAACTGACAATTGTATCGAACACGCTGAGCGGGGCCCCACCAATGCCGATCACGCCACAGGCAGTGATGGCACTGTAATCACCCGGAGAGATCGCAAGGGGAATGTTAGGATCGATATGCGTCAGCTTCCGGTAGACATTCTTTTTTTTTGCAATTTCGAGCATCTCTTGTGACAGGTCCGCCCCGTCCAAGGTCTCGAAACCTGCTTCCTTTAAAGTCAAGCCACAGAGACCCGTACCACAGCCGTAATCCAGTACAGGTTTGTTTTTGTCAGCGTATTTTGCAAGCGCTTCAGCAACACGCCTGGGTGTTGCGTATCCGTTTTCCAGAAGTTCGGAATCATAACTGTCAGACCAATTGTCATAGAGCGCGCGTGTCTCTTCGACGGACTGAAGCTCATAAGCTTTGTTTAAGAATTTTTCACCCATAGCCTAAGCATAAGCCGAAAAATCACTCTCCGTCCAGCCAGGCCTGCCATGCAACCTTTGCGCGGTCGGTGTAGGCCTTGTAGCGTGTTTTCCGGTTTTTCCGTCCTGCCTTGGCGTCAGCAGGTGGAAAAAGTCCAAAATTTACGTTCATCGGTTGAAACGTCTTTGCTTCGGCCCCGCCGGTTATGTGATGGACCAGAGACCCTACAGCAGTTTCCGGTGGTGGAACGTTCAAAGCTGTTCCAGAGATTTCGGCTGCAGCATAGCGACCAGCCAAAAGGCCCATCGCGGCACTTTCGACATACCCCTCGACGCCAGTGATCTGGCCAGAAAACCTGATGTTTGGACGTGATTTCAAACGCATCTGACCGTCAAGCAACGTTGGTGAGTTCAAGAATGTGTTGCGATGGATACCACCAAGACGCGCAAAATTGGCGTCTTCCAGACCGGGGATCATTTTGAACACCTTTGTCTGTGCGCCATATTTCATTTTTGTCTGAAACCCCACGATGTTCAGCAATGTTCCAAGCACATTATCGCGGCGGAGCTGGACAACCGCATAGGGTTTATCATCCGGTTTATGTGCATTGGTCAGACCGACGGGTTTCATCGGGCCAAACCGAAGTGTTTCACGGCCACGTTCAGCCATAACCTCTATCGGTAGGCAACCATCGAAATAGCCTGCGGTTTCACCCTCGTGGAATTCTGTTTTCTCTGCGTCAAGCAGCGCGTCTATGAATGCCTCGTACTGGTCTTTAGTCATAGGACAGTTGAGGTAGGCTTTGCGATTTTCCTCTGTGTCACCCTTGTCATAACGGGACTGGAGCCACGTGATGTCTGTGTTAATCGAGTCGGCATAAACGATTGGTGCAATTGCATCAAAAAACGCGAGCGCATCCGCGCCTGTTTCCATTGCTATCGCTTCTCCGAGGGCCGAAGAGGTAAGCGGGCCTGTCGCGATGATCCAGTGCCCGTCGTCCGGCAATTCGGTTATCTCTTCATAGTTAACACTGATGTTTGGATGAGCGAGCAGCGTCGCGGTTACCGTTTCAGCGAACGGGTCGCGGTCCACGGCAAGCGCGCTGCCAGCCGGCAGGGCGTGTTTGTCGGCAGTGTTGATGATCAATCCGTTGGCTGCGCGCATTTCCCAATGCAAAAGCCCAACAGCATTTGCTTCGTCATCATCAGAACGGAAGGAATTGCTACACACCATCTCCGCGAGATTACCGGTCTGATGCGCAAAGGTTTTCACCTTTGGCCTCATCTCGTGAATCACAACCTGAATGCCCGCGTTTGCGGCCTGCCAGGCAGCTTCGGAACCGGCCATGCCGCCGCCAACAATATGGAGTGTCTCTGTCATGAAATGGGATGTAGCCACGATTGAGTAAAAGGAAAAGCCCTGAAGGCCTGCAAGATAAAGCTGATATCAAAAACCTGAAGTAAGTTGAGGCGGCAAGGGGAGCAGAACTCCCCTTTTCCTTTAGCTTTCTTCGACGATTTCTGCGTCTTCAATTTCTGCGTCATCGTCATCAGATTCATCTGCGTTCTGCTCGGCAATCCAAGCGACCGACACCACGTGTTCGCCCTTTGCCGTATCAAACACCTTGACGCCACCAGCACTGCGTGAACGGAAAGAAATTCCATCAACCGGGCAGCGAATTGACTGGCCGGTGGAGGTGGCGAGCATGATCTGGTCTTCCATATCAACAGGGAAGGAAGCAACCAGTGCGCCGCCGCGCATTGCTTTGTCCATCGCCGCTACACCCATGCCGCCACGGCCACGCACGGGGTAATCATGGGACGACGAAATCTTGCCAGCGCCTTTTGCGGTTATCGTCAAAATCAGGTCTTCAGCGGCTGCCATTTCCTCATAGCGTTCCTGGGTAATTGCAGCATTTTCAACGGTTTCTTCGTCGTCAGCTTCCATTTCCTCGGTTACACCTGCCGCAGCACGGCGCTTTTTAAGGTAAGCAACACGTTCTTCAGAAGTTGCTTCGAAATGACGAACGACAGACATAGACACGACCTTGTCCGTGCCCGTCAGCCTAACACCACGAACCCCTGTCGATTTACGGCCTTTGAACACACGTACCGCCGTTGTGCTGAACCGGATCGCCCTGCCAGAACTTGTCATCAGCATAACATCGTCATCTTCGCTACAGATCCGGGCATTTACCATTTCAACGCCTTCAGGTAAATCCATCGCGATTTTGCCGTTCGAGCGAACATTGGTGAAATCGCTGAGTGCGTTGCGACGAACGTTTCCTGCAGTGGTCGCGAATACAACCTGCAGGTTTTCCCAATCGTCCTCTGGCACGTCGACGGGCATGATTGCTGCGATCGATACCTTAGGAGGAATTGGCAGGATGTTCACAATCGCCTTGCCTTTGGTGTTCCGCCCACCTTGGGGCAGGCGCCAGGTCTTGAGCTTGTAGACCATACCGTCTGTGGTGAAGAACAGCAGTTGCGTATGGGTATTGGCGACAAAGAGGTTTGTAACAACGTCGTCCTGCTTGGTGGCCATCCCGGCAAGCCCCTTGCCACCACGACGCTGCGCGCGGAAATCGACCAAAGGTGTACGCTTGATATATCCGCCCGAAGTAATGGTGACGACCATGTCTTCCTTTTCGATCAGGTCTTCGTCTTCCATATCGCCGGACCAGTCGACAATTTGTGTCCTGCGGGGCACGGCAAATTGATCGCGCACTTCTTGCAATTCATCACTGATGATTGCCATGATGCGTTCGCGAGACCGCAGAATATCAAGATATTCCCTGATGTTAGCTGCAAGTGTCTGAAGTTCGCCGGTTACTTCCTTGACACCCAGAGCGGTCAGCCTTTGCAGACGTAGTTCAAGAATGGCGCGTGCCTGAATTTCGCTCAGGTTGTAAGTGCCGTCATCATTCGCAGTATGGGTCGGGTCATCAATGAGGGCGATGTATTCCAGAATGTCTTTCGCAGGCCAGCGACGTGTCATCAACTTTAGCCGCGCCTCCGCCGGATCAGCAGATGTCCTGATGGCCGCGACAATCTCATCAACATTGGTAACGGCAACTGCAAGGCCACAAAGAACATGGCTGCGTTCGCGTGCTTTGCGCAGCTCAAATGCGGTGCGGCGTGCGACAACTTCTTCCCGGAAATCTATGAAAGATGTAAGAAATTTCCGTAGGGTCAGTTGTTCGGGCCGACCACCGTTAAGGGCAAGCATATTGCAGCCGAAATAGGTTTGCATCGGCGTAAAACGGAACAGTTGATTCAAGACAACCTCAGCCGTCGCATCACGCTTTAGTTCGACAACAACCCTGACACCATTCCGGTCCGATTCATCCTGAACGTGGCTGACACCTTCGATCTTTTTGTCGCGCACCATTTCGGCGATCTTTTCGATCATCGAAGCTTTGTTTACCTGATAGGGGATCTCGTCCAGAATTATGGCGTATCGATCTTTTCTGATCTCTTCGAAGCGTGTTTTCGCCCGGATAATCACTGATCCGCGGCCTTCAAGATAGGCTTTGCGCGCGCCAGCCCGCCCGAGCATGATACCGCCGGTCGGAAAATCCGGCCCCGGAACATAGTTGATCAGTTGCTCAGATGTCAGATCGGGGTCTTCGATCAACGCCAGGGTTGCATCAATGACTTCGCCTAAATTATGCGGAGGGATGTTGGTGGCCATACCAACCGCAATCCCGCCAGCCCCGTTGACGAGCATGTTCGGGAAGCGGGATGGCAGAACTGTAGGTTCGCGGTCTTTGCCATCGTAGTTGTCCTGAAAATCGACGGTGTCTTTATCGATATCCGCCAGAACAAAGGCAGCGGGTTTATCCATTCGAACTTCGGTGTACCGCATCGCGGCGGCGTTATCGCCGTCCATCGATCCAAAGTTTCCTTGCCCGTCAAGCAACGGCAGCGACATCGAAAAATCCTGCGCCATCCGGACCAACGCGTCATAAATCGCAGAGTCACCATGTGGGTGGTATTTACCCATGACATCACCCACGGGGCGGGCTGATTTGCGATAGGACTTGTCGTGAGTGTTGCCCGTTTCATACATCGCATAAAGAATGCGCCGGTGAACCGGTTTCAGACCGTCCCGTAAGTCAGGAATAGCGCGGGAAACGATCACACTCATCGCATAGTCGAGGTATGATTTCCGCATCTCGTCAGAGATCGAAATCACAGGGCCGTCATGTACAGCGCGTGGTGTCGGAGTTTCTTCTTCGTTTTCAGGAGTTTCCGGAGTATCGTTCACGTGGATAACCGCTCTTTTCTGGGTGTTCTGTATTTTGTTGCAGCGACTATACAGGAGGGTCGATATGGTGTGCAATGGTCCATACGTGTTGCATTTGTCAGCACTAGCGGAAGACTGCTAACAGCTTGTTTTTATTGAAAAGTAATTCAACTGTGCCAATATAAAAATAATAAAAACGTAAGAGGCAGAATATGGAACATTCAGAAGCTGAATTAATGCTGAAGGGCTATGGGTTGACCACGGCAGAATTATTCTACCGAATGCCCGACTTTCAGAACGTTTTGAACAGCTATATCTGGCAGGAATATGACCTTGCGCCAGACCATCCAAAGCTGTTTGAGTTTATCGAATTCTGGCAGGATGAGATAGAAGGGCCACTTCACTCCGTCAGGTTTACCCATCGCAAATTGATTGCATCAGGCGAATGGCAAAATGTCGTGGGAGAGTTCAAACTACACTAGGTGGTCAGAGTATGATCCACGTCTTCTTACCGCTGACGCAGCAGAACGACTGTGTTCGAAATTGCAAGCGCCGCGATAACAACCGCACCGCCTGAAAGCGCCCAGATTCCCGGATTTTCACCCAGTATGGCCCAGGCCAGCAGGGGTGCCAGAACGGATTCCAGCAGGATCAGTAACCCAACCTCTGCCGAGGTGATGTAACGCGGGCCAAGCGCGAGAAGGCTGGCGCTGACGACAATAAAACAGCCATGAAACGCGACCAGCCCCCATTGCGCATCAGGTACGGACAACGGGTTAACAATCAGCAACAAGATTAACGAAGCCCCGATATAGGCCAGAGGCACGGCTGGAACCATTGATACCTGTTTCACACGCCTCGCGGCAGTCAGACCCGCTGCGAACACTGCAGATACCCCAAGAGCCATTAAGTCACCGCTCCAGTGGGCCCCTTCGGTTTCGCCCGAGCCATAGCCGATGATTGCAAGTCCAACCGCGACGGCTGCCATGGTCACAATCATGCGCTGCCTGATTGGCTCTCCAAGGAAGACGCGGCTATAAATCGCTGCAAATACAGGCAAGGACGCGATGATGAACACAACGTTTGCAATGCTCGTCATACTGATAGCAAGCACGAACATCGTCCCGCTACAACCTAGCGCCAGGATATAGATCAGACCGTAGCGGCCAGTGCCAAGCAATGCCTTGATTGGCTGTATTCCTTGAAAGAACAGAACACCAAGCAGAATTACGCACCCGGAAATCATT
Organism: Pseudohalocynthiibacter sp. F2068; assembly: GCF_023015645.1. Lineage (NCBI taxonomy): Bacteria > Pseudomonadati > Pseudomonadota > Alphaproteobacteria > Rhodobacterales > Paracoccaceae > Pseudohalocynthiibacter > Pseudohalocynthiibacter sp. F2068. The sequence continues at coordinate 341,422 of NZ_JALKAK010000001.1, read as the reverse complement.
CCACGCCAGAAGGCAATGACCAAGGGTTCTGCATCGATCAGCCGTACAAATAGTGCGTCAGGCACCACAAACAGCACGCCCAAGCATGTAATCAGCAGCCCTTTGGTCTGGTCGGTCATTTAGTTCTGCACCTTAGAGGCAACGACTGCCTTTGTTTACAGCGGCAATACATATCGCTCGTAGGGTGTCAGATGACCGGTATCAAGCCGCTTCTACGACTTTGCGCGCTGCACCATGCCAAACAGATCACGCGGATCATCCGGATCAGCGACCATATCCAGTTTTTGATAAAGACCGGTTTCTTCCAGTTTGGACCGAATGTAGCGAAGCGCAGAAAAATCTTCGATCGCAAAACCAACACCGTCAAACAGGGTAATTTGCCTGTTGTCGCGACGCCCCTGAACTTCACCATTGATGACCTGCCACATTTCCGTGACCGGATAATCCTCATCCAATTGCTGGATTTCACCTTCGATGCGAGTTTGTGGTGGAAATTCCACAAAGATATCAGAGCGTAACAGGATATCTTTATGCAGTTCTGTCTTGCCGGGGCAATCCCCACCGATTGCGTTGATATGGACACCCGCACCAACCATGTTGTCAGTCAGAATTGTAGCATATTGTTTGTCTGCAGTGCAGGTCGTGATGATTGCGGCACCTTCGATCGCGTCTTCTGGCGTGCGGCAGGCCGTAACCGACAAACCCCAGCCTTCCAGGTTTTGCATCGCTTTTTTTGTCGCTGCGGGGTCAATGTCATACAGGCGAACAGACGAGATGCCGCAAATCGCCTTGAACGCCAGCGCCTGAAATTCTGACTGCGCGCCATTTCCGATCATCGCCATTGTCTTTGATCCCTTTGGTGCCAGATGCTTAGCGACCATTGCGGATGTTGCGGCGGTGCGAAGGGCCGTCAAGACAGTCATTTCAGAAAGCAGCACCGGATAGCCCGTTCCGACGTCTGCCAGCAATCCAAATGCAGTCACCGTTTGCAGGCCCTCTTTCATATTTTTCGGGTGACCGTTTACGTATTTGAACCCATAAACTTCGCCGTCAGACGTTGGCATCAGCTCAATTACGCCTTCAGCGGAATGCGAGGCGACGCGAGGGGTTTTGTCAAAAAGTTCCCACCGGCGAAAATCATCTTCTATGTATTCTGCCAGATCACGAAGCATATTTTCGAGGCCTATTCGATGCACGATTTCCATCATATTCGCAACGCTGACGAAAGGAACAAAGGCAAGACTGGAGGGTTTTGGAGCGGTCATTGGTTTATCCGTATTTTAGGCAGCTTTGGCTTCAAAGGTGCGGCGTGCAAGGTGAACGCCAGCGATCATGCAGCGTACAGATCCCCCGGCGGTTTCAATGGTTGGAATGCAAAGCGGAAGAAGACTGGCAGAGCGTTCAATCACGGCAAGCTGATCTTCATGCAGTGCCTTGAGTGCGCGTTCTGACAAAGCAAGAACGCGACCTGCATTTCCTGTCAGTTCTATAGCGTTGCCTGCAAACTCAGATATTTGCCTTGTGCTTAGCGCAATCACTTCGCGGTCAGTTTCGCGCAGGCGGCTCTCGACAGTGTGCCGACGCTCTTCAGATGTGATCATTTCAAGCCCAACCATCGCAAAATCGGTTGCGATCCCCATCAAGACGTTGGTGTGGTACACCGCACACCCAGACGCGTCAGTCGCATCAAATGCGATTGGTTCAAAGTTAAAATGGGTACAAAACCGTTCAAGCAAAACAGGATCTGCGCGGTTCGATTTTGCGACATAGGCGACACGACCAATGTGATCAAGCACCATGGCACCCGTTCCTTCAAGGGCCAGCCCATCTTGTTCAAGTCCGGAATAATCTATCACGTCCTGTACACGATAGTCGCGCTTTAGAAGGTCGATGACATCCCAGCGTCTTTCCCTGCGACGGTTCTCTGCAAACATCGGGTAAACAGCGATGTGGCCCCCCGTATGGGTTGAGAACCAGTTGTTTGGGAACACGGAATCGGGCGTGTTCGCGTCGCCGTGATCATCAAAGTCATGCACGCATACACCGCATTCCAGTAGCCTTGAAACCGCTTCGTCAAACTCTGCACGCGCCATCTCGGAAACTTTTTCAGCAGAGTGATTTGTTGCGGTTTGAAACGCGTTATCGCTGCGGGTTTCCGGGTTTGACTGAAACGCATGGGGCCGGATCATCACAACAGAAGAAGGGGCCTGCAGTGACATCAATAGCTCCGTGTAGGTCTGTCAAAGACGCGACGACCCAAAAGTGAGGCTGTAAGCTCGACCATAAGGTTCGCTGTACGGCCGCGTTCATCAAGAAACGGGTTCAACTCTACCAGATCAAGCGAGGTTACGCGTTCACTGTCATGAAGCAGTTCCATCACAAGATGAGCTTCGCGATAAGTGGCGCCACCGGGTACGGTTGTTCCAACCGCAGGGGCAATGGACGGATCAAGAAAATCAACGTCAAGCGAGACATGAAGCAATCCGTTCGCATTTTCAACGCGATCAAGAAATGCTTTCAGCGGGCGCGCAATGCCGTTTTCGTCAATGTCGCGCATGTCATGGGCCTGCATTTCACTGGTCTGAAGGGCAGCAGATTCAGCGGCATCCACAGAGCGCAGACCCAGAAGGCAAACATTTTCTGTTGGAACCACAGCGGGCAGGGGCGGGAATGCTTCAAAGCCTTCGCGCCCGGTCACATATCCCAGCGGGGTTCCATGCAAATGACCGGAACCCGTGGTTAGCGGGGTATGATAATCAGTGTGCGCATCGAGCCATAAGACAAACAGCGGGCGATCAACGCTTGCAGCATATGCCGCAGCACCTGCAACGGAACCCAGCGACAGGGAATGATCCCCGCCCAAAAAGATCGGAAACCCTTCGCCACAAGCCTTGGCGGCACTTTCAGCAAGGCTTTCTGTCCATCCAATAGTTTCACTTAAGGCGTAAACCATTTCGTTCTCACAACTTGCTTCGCGAAGTGGTGCGTGCTGGATATTTCCCAGTTCACGAATGTTATGCCCAAGCTCTTTCAACGTTTCCGAAAGCCCCGCAGTGCGGTACGCATCTGGCCCCATCTGACAACCGCGACGGCGTTTTCCGCTATCAACCGGTGCGCCGATCAAAATGCAATTTCTTGGTGTCATTTGAAGGAATCCTGCCAAAGTACTGAAAGCTCAGATCATATATTCTCCATTTTGTGGTGGATTTAACCCTGATAATTGAATATTCTGTCTATCGATTAGACAAAGCGAAGGCTTTAGCTGCCAAAATGGACGATTCTGACAAGAAACTCATTGCTGAATTGCGTCGTGATTCCAGAAAATCACTTTCTGAATTATCCGCCGAACTTGGGCTATCGCGCACGACGGTTCGAACAAGGATGGAACGGCTGCAAACTCAGGGTGTTATCCTTGGTTTCACAATTGTTCTGAAAGAAGACACGCAGCAGTACCCCGTGCGCGGTTTGATGCTGCTTGGGATCGAGGGGCGCGGCACTGACCGGATCGTGCATCGGCTAAACGGCATTCCCGCAGTAGAGGCTGTTCATTCCACCAACGGAAAATGGGACTTGATCGCCGAGCTTGGCACAGAAACGCTTGAACAACTTGACAAAGTGCTTGCTGAAATCCGCCGCATAGACGGAATAGCGACCAGTGAAACAAACTTGTTGCTTGCAACCCGACGTGCGTCTGGTGTGCGCTAGGGTTTACGAAGTGCAAGCAGCCAGAGTGCCATTAAACCAAAGGCGATAATCGCGTTCCAGGTGGCCATGGACAGTGTAAACATTTCCCAGGGTACCTCGTCACAGCGAACAAATGGTGCATTCAGGATTTGTTGCATCAAATCTTCGGCAGATACACCATCGACACCGGAAGATGTGCAAGAATCCGGGCCTTCCCACCATTTACGCTCAACACCTGTATGGTAGATACCGATTGCGCCGGTGGCCGCGGCGGCAACTGCGCCAAGCGCAATCCAAAGCCGCTGGCCCAACGCAAGTGCCAGAATACCAAGGAAAATTGCCGCCCCATGCGGGTAACGCTGCCAGAGGCAAAGTTTGCAGGGCGCCATATCGCCGATGTATTGAAACCCAAAGGCGCCAAGCAAAAGCGCGAGCGATCCGCCTGCCGCAAGAAGAATTAGAAAGTTTCGGGTCATAAGTATTTCACCAGATAGAAGCCACCAATAAGAAGGACTAAAAAGACCGCAAAGAGAAGGCCCAGCCGTTTCTCGATAAAGGTACGAATTGGCGCGCCGAATTTCCATAGCAAGGCTGCTACAATGAAGAATCGCAATCCGCGTGCAATGATCGACGAAAGAATGAAGACCGGCAATGAAAGCCCTGTCGTGCCTGACAAAATTGTAATCACCTTATAGGGAAACGGTGTCATCCCGGCGATTAACACGGCCCAGGCACCCCATTCGTTGAAGCGGCCTTTGAAAGCTTCGGCAGCTTCGGTCTTGCCGTAGAATTCCAAAATTGGCAGACCCACGGCATCATAAAGAATGGCGCCGATAAAGTAACCAAACAGGCCACCCAGAACCGACGCCACGAGCGCGACACCCGCGATAACCCAGGCGCGCGACGGGCGCGCGATTATCATCGGAATCATCAAAACGTCTGGCGGTATTGGAAAAACAGAGCTTTCAACAAAGGACACAACAGCAAGCGCCCAAAGCGCATAGGGCGTCTGCGCGAGGCTGATTGTCCAGTTGTAAAGTCGCCTTATCATCTGCTCTGCCTTGTTTTTACCCATCGAGCACGACCAAAGCTTGTCGTCAAGCGTTTAGCTGTTGTCGGTTACGTCGCCGGGCGTAATACTATGTCAGGTGATATGGGTAGTGTTAGGGAGCGTGTGCAATGAAATGGCAAGGTCGTCGTCGCAGTCAGAACATCGAGGACAGGCGCAGAAGGGGCCCGGGCGCCGTTGGCGGTATTGGCGGTGTCGGTTTAGTTGCGATTTTGGTAATTGGGTACTTTCTGGGGGTCGATGTTACCCCGCTTTTAAACGACCCTAGTCTAGGTGGCGGTGGTAGCCAAAGTTCTACGGTTGAACTGACAGCCGCCGACAGGCAGGCTGGTGAATTTGTCTCCGTGACCTTGGCCGATACCGAAGAGGTTTGGGCAGAGCTTTTTCAGGAACAGGTGGGGCAGGCCTACACGCCAGCAACATTGGTGTTGTTCAAAAGCGCAACCCAGTCCCCATGTGGCGGTGCAAGTGGCGCGTCCGGACCGTTCTACTGCCCAGCAGATAAAAAGGCCTATCTGGATACAGAGTTTTTTACGACACTGTCGCGCAGGCTTGGCGCGTCAGGTGATTTTGCGGCGGCCTATGTCGTCGCTCATGAAATATCGCACCATGTTCAAAACGAACTTGGGATTCTTGGGCAAGCAAATCAGGCTCGGCAGCAGTCTTCCGAAGCTCAAAGCAACGCCATTTCCGTCAGGATCGAACTACAGGCGGATTGCTTTTCAGGTATTTGGGCGCGTCACGCACAAGCGCAGTTTGGCAGTGTCGAACGCGGCGACATCGAGGAAGCAATGAATGCGGCCAAGCAGATTGGTGATGACACATTGCAAAGAAACGCCGGGCGCCGACCGAATCCACACACCTTTACTCACGGCACATCCGAGCAAAGACAGCGCTGGTTTATCACGGGGTATGAAAGCGGCAGGATGGCCGCTTGTGATACCTTTGGAGCAAGCAGCCTTTAGCCAGCGTAAAGAGTTGCTTTTCTATGAGAGGTTTGGATTGATAGTTGCAACGTGCACAGAGGGAAATCATTGCACTTGAAGTGGTTTGATATCTCTGCATGAATTGACCGGCAAAAGCCGCAAAAAATGGGAGGAAAATTTAATGAAAGTTACGCTTAAATCAATTCTTGCGGGGGCGGTGGTATTGGGCCTTTCAGCCAGTGCAGCCCTGGCACAGGAAGTGACACTTCGATTTCAACACTTTCTGCCAAACCGCGCGTCCGTACCTGCGTACTTCATGGTTCCCTGGGCAGAAAAAGTTATGGAAGAATCTGGCGGACGCATCAAAATTGAAATTTATCCGTCTATGCAGCTTGGCGGGAAACCTCCTGCTCTTTACGATCAGATCCGTGATGGTGTCATTGATGGTGGCTGGGCTATTCCTTCCTATACACCAGGTCGTTTTCCAGAAGCTGAGACAATGGAATTGCCATTTATGACATCTATGTCGGCTGAAAACTCTTCGCGCGCCGCATGGCAATTTACTGAACAGTACATGGATGAACGTTTTTCAGACGTACACCTTGTTGCTGTTCACGTGCACGGCGCTGGAGTGATCCATAAACAGGGTGATCCGGTAATGTCCGTGGCAGATTTTGACGGCCTGAAATTGCGCGGCCCTTCGCGGCAGGCAAATAAACTGCTCGAATCTCTTGGGGCGACACCCGTTGGTATGCCTGTGCCTGCTTTCCCCGAAGCTTTGTCAAAGGGGATTGTGGATGGCGGGGTTATCCCGTGGGAGATCGTGCCACCCCTGAAGGTTCATGAGCTTGCAGACAGCCACACCGAAGTTGGCGGTGACCGGTCGCTCTATAACACGTACTTCATTTGGGCGATGAACAACGACAGCTACAACAACTTGCCTGATGACCTAAAGGCCATCATTGATACCAACTCTGGCATTGACGCATCTGCATGGGCCGGAGCCGCCATGGACAAGGGTGACGGTCTGGGCCGTGCCGTTGTCGAAGGAACCGACAATGTCATTCATACCTTGGATGAAGCCACGGTTGCCCAACTGCGTTCAACCGGTGACACGGTCACACAACAGTGGATCGACGAAATGAACGCGCTTGGTCTTGACGGAACTGCTATGGTTGATAACGCGCGTGCGTTTGTTGCGTCTTACGACTGACGTCTTGTCGCCCCTGCACACGTTTCGTAGCAGGGGCACGCGGTGTTTTCGTTTTGGAATTGATTGGGTTTTGCGCATTCATCAAGGTTCCTCGACGGCTTGAAGCGTAAAGAGAAAGCACTTGGGATAGGGCGATAGCCTAAGTTTCAGTTCAAAAAAATTTCCCGCGGCGATGGGCAGACCGCGAGGGAGGGGTCTATGGCAATCGCACCGGAAATGCAGCACAAAGCGGGTCGAAAACTAGAGGCGATCGCGCGGTGGCTGGCCTATTTTGGCGGGCTCACGCTTGTCTCGATTGCCGTTTTGACCGTTGTCTCAATAACCGGGCGCAAGTTGTCTGGATTTGGTTTTGGGCCAATCAAGGGTGATTTCGAACTGGTCGAAGCAGGTTGCGCGATTGCCGTTTTTTCATTCCTGCCTTGGTGCCAGATCAAGCGCGGACACGTGACGGTTGATATATTCATAGCCAGATTGCCATTACGTATTCAGGCCGCACTCGGATTTCTGGGTGATACACTTTTAACGCTCGTAAGTGCAATTATCCTATGGCGTTTTTGGTTGGGGTTTGGCGAAAAGTTTCCTTACGGAACAGATACGTTCCGGACAGTTCTTGGAATGGGGAGCAAACCGTTTTTTCCTGAAACAACTTATGAACTCGAACTGCCAGTCTGGATTCCTTATGGGCTCTCGCTGATTGGTGCGATTTTCTTTCTGATCGTATGCGTTTACACGATGTGGCGTAGCCTGAACTGGACGCTGAACGGTCAAGAGGGGTCGGTATGACGGGCCTTGAACTCGCGCTGATCGCTTTTGCGCTGATGCTGTTTGCGATTTTCCTGAGGGTGCCAATTGGTGTTGCGATGGGCATAACGGGTTTTGTCGGAACCTGGATAGTTCTTGGTCGGCCGAGTGCCACGCTTAGTCAGATGAAAACACTGACCTATGATACGTTTTCAAGTTACTCCTTGTCCATCGTCCCCTTGTTCTTGTTGATGGGGCAGTTTGCGACAAAATCCGGAATGTCTGCTGCGTTGTTTCATGCTGCCTCTGACTGGCTTGGTCACAGAAAAGGCGGGGTCGCAATGGCCGCGGTGGGGGCATGTGCTGGTTTCGGCGCGGTCTGTGGTTCCTCACTTGCAACAGCATCGACCATGGGGCAGGTCGCTTTGCCGGAAATGCGTAAGCGTGGGTATTCAGACGCGCTGTCGACAGGTGTGTTAGCTGCGGGCGGCACTCTTGGTATTTTAATCCCCCCTTCGGTGATCCTTGTGATCTATGCCATTTTAACAGAGCAAAACATCGTCAAGATGTTCATTGCGGCTTTGATTCCGGGGGTTTTGGCAGCCCTTGGATACATCCTGACAGTCGCGATCTATGTGCGCGTAAGGCCAGACTCCGCCACGCAGGCTGATCGCGTCCCCTACGGGCATCGCTTTAAAACGCTCTTCAAGATCTGGCCGGTTGTTTTAATTTTTGGCCTTGTCATGGGGGGCATTGCAGCCGATTGGAACTGGGCACAAGACGGCGTGCAGGCCCTGTTCACCCCGACGGAGGGTGCCGCAGTCGGGGCAGTCGCAACGGGCATCTACGGCATGGCGACAGGCGGGCTCACATGGCGGGGATTCCTGGATTCAGTTCTAAACACAGCCTCCGCTTCTGCGATGATATTTTTCATCGTCTTTGGAGCGCAGCTGTTCAATTCTTTCCTGGCGTTCACCCAGGCACCTCAGGACCTTGCCCTTTGGGTATCAGAGCAGGGGTTCGCCCCGGTAACGGTTCTCTGCGTCATGCTTCTTGCGTATCTAATCTTCGGATGCGTGATGGATTCCTTGTCGATGATCCTGCTTACGATCCCAATCTTTTTTCCGATTATCGAAGCGCTTGATTTTGGCCTTACAAGCGAAGAGGCTGCCATCTGGTTTGGTATTCTTGCGCTCATTGTCGTCGAAGTCGGATTGATTACACCACCAGTAGGGATGAACCTGTTTATCATTAATCAGGTGGCCCGTGATGTTCCAATGTCCAAAACCTATCAGGGGGTCGCGCCCTTTGTATTATCCGATCTCGTTCGGGTGGTTATTCTTGTCTCTTTCCCGGGGATTTCGCTTTGGCTTGTCGGAGTGATGTTCTAAGTAAATTTCATGCATTTTCCTGTAGACGAACATCGGCAAGGACGGTAAACCCACGCCGTGGCCCGAGTGGCGGAATGGTAGACGCAGGGGATTCAAAATCCCCCGATGGTAACATTGTGCGAGTTCGAGTCTCGCCTCGGGCACCACATCAATTGAACGAAAGAGTCGTCACTACGCCTATTTGGAAAAAGGACGAGCGTGGACCCATCCTTTGTTTCCAGTCCGTATGGCGTTCTTATTGCTGTACGTCTTTATAGGTAGCTCTAAAATTCTTCCGAAGTATCCGGCACGTGCGGATCTCCGCTCACCCTAACTTTTCTAAAGGGAATGTTGCAGCGTTTCTGGTGGTTTGCTTGCTCTAACGCTTCCATGTGGCCTTTCAAGCGTGCGACTTCGGCGGCTGCTTCGGAATTGCCCTTTATGAAAAGAAACGAGGGCAGCCAAAAGAGAATTCCACCGACCATATTCCCGGTGTCGTCATTTGCTGTCTGATTTTGTATTCCCGCTGCTTGCGCGAGGCGAAAGGATACGTGTTGCGCTTCTGTGAAAATCTGACCGCACGAATGGTTTTGATATTGTAACGGTGAAATATAAGCGGCCTTAATGTCCGAGCTTTTTTTTGCGCACCCGGCGAGGGCAGTTGCTGCGACCAAAAAAGCAATCGTTGTTGTTTTCATTACATCCTCATTCGAAGTCGTTTTATGTTTAGTCGGTAAATCAAACAGGCTTATGTTTAAGAAGATTAATGAAACGTTAAGATTCTTAGAATTGCTTACCTAAAGTTAAGTTTGCTTTCCGCTATTTTGGTCATGTTCGACAGTGGTCTCTGTTGTGGTTCCAGATCGATAGCTCGGACTAGATTGAGACCACGAAGTTATGTCATATCACGACTCCACGCAACTTGCACTTGCGATATCCCCTCGGGCAGGTTTTACCTGTACGGGTTCAAAAGGGGATAACATGCGGCACTTTTTTAGGTTCATTGTGGCCATGGCTGTTTTTCTGGGCCAGAGCGCATCTGGAAACGCTGATACTGTGAGAGTGGCTGTTGCCTCGAACTTTCAAAGTACCGCTGAATTAATCGCAAAAGAATTCGAAATGGCGAGTGGACATCACGTTTTGTTGTCTAACGGCTCAACCGGAAAACTTTATGCACAAATCCTGAATGGGGCGCCTTTCGATATTTTTCTGGCTGCGGATCAGGAAAGGCCTGCCTTATTGTTGAATGCGCAACGCGCAGTAAAAGTGCAAACTTATGCAGTTGGCCGTCTGGTCCTTGTGGGGCCGGAAGGGACACTGAGTGTGCATGAAACTGCGGAAACAGCGAGCCAAATTCGCAATCAGAGAATTGCAATTGCCGATCCCGATTTGGCCCCTTATGGAAAAGCCGCTATTGAAGTTCTCGAAAACCTCGGGCTTGAAAAGGATGAAATGGACTTGGTTTTTGGGGAAAACATTGCGCAGACCGCAGGTTTCTTCGCGACCGGAAATGTCAGATATGCAATGATTGCGCGCTCACAGCTTCATTATGGCTTCGGAACGCCAGACTTTGACACGATACTGCTTGATGGATTGCACGCCCCGATCTCTCAAGATGCCGCTCTTTTGACCAGCAGTTCAGCAGCGAATGTATTTTTTGATTTTCTGAATAGTAGGGCGTCACAAGGTATTCTTTATGACGCGGGATATGAGGTAAAGAATTGAGCCTCTGGCCTGCCATATGGTTAACACTGCAACTTGCAGGTTTAACTTCTGTATTGCTGATTGTGATTGCGACTCCGATCGCATGGTGGCTGGTGACAACAAGAAGCAGGGCGCGGCCATTCGTAGAGGCGCTCACAGCGCTACCTCTTGTTCTGCCACCCACGGTACTTGGCTTTTATCTTTTAATTCTGTTCAGTCCCAACACAGCGCTTGGCGCGCTCTGGATAAAAGTGACGGGTGAGACACTGGCATTTTCGTTTACCGGTTTGTTACTTGCCTCTGTGCTTTACTCCTTGCCCTTCGCGGTTCAACCGCTCCGAACTGCGTTTCACAGTGTCGGGCATGGGCCAATCGAAGCCGCCGCAACCCTTGGTGCCAGCCAATGGCAAAGTTTTCATAGCGTCGTTGTTCCGCTTTCGCGACGCGGTTTTCTGGCGGCTGCCGTTCTCAGTTTTGCCCATACGCTTGGGGAATTTGGGGTGGTTCTGATGGTTGGCGGAAACATACCGGGCAAGACACGGGTAATTTCAATCGAGATATACAACAGGGTTGAAACATTGGACTATGGTGCCGCACATGTTTTGTCGGCGGGTCTTTTGGGTGTTTCCTTTCTGGTGCTCGTATTGGTGTTCTTTCTGAACAAGGATGAACGCAAATGAACGCACCCGTGCTCGATATCGATCTTTCGCTAGATTTTCCTGCGTTCTCACTTTCGGTTGCGGAGAAAGTTCCACTTGCGGGGATCACGGCCCTGAGCGGAGCAAGTGGCAGCGGAAAAACAACGCTTCTGCGCGCCTTGGCCGGGTTGGAACGCGAAGCAAAAGGACGTGTCCAAATTGGTGATACCGTCTGGCAAACTGGCCGTAGAATTCTTCCAACACATAAGCGGAACATTGGCTTCGTTTTTCAGGACGCTCGGCTTTTCGCACATCTGAACGTCGCTGAAAATGTAAACTATGGTTTGCGCTGGCAAAACCGACCAAAAGGCCTTGCGGATGACCTGATCGAGGCATTGGAGCTTGGCCCATTGATGAAACGAAATGTGTCGGCTCTGTCCGGTGGCGAGCTGCGCCGCGTCGCACTGGCGCGTGCGCTTGCGACACGTCCCGATCTGATGTTGCTGGATGAACCCATGTCAGGGCTTGACGCGACCCGGAAAGCCCGTGTTTTGCCCTTTATTGCACGTGCGCTGCGCGCCTCTGGTTGCCCGGCGATCTACGTCAGTCACGACCGACATGAAACAAATACGCTAGCGGACCGCGAAATCGTGATGGCAGGCGGCAAGGTTCTTGAACATGTAAAGGCCGGCCCGGTGTTTGATGCCAAAGTTTGCGGTGACACCAAAACCGGAGAGCCAGTTTTGCGGTTTGCCGGCCAACAATTTGCGTGTCGTGGGGGGGCTGTTATTGGTGAAACACAAAAGTTCAGGCTGGCCCCACAGTCCTTGCTGATTTCAAAGAATGACCCGGGCCAGGGAACAGCTCTTTTTCGGGCCAAAATAAAAATCCTCAGATACGGTGACGTACACCTTGTTTTTCATATGTGCGACGAAGCTCCGGACGTTGAAATTCAGGTGCATGCGCCCCAGAGGTCTGATTTCAAATTGTCTGTGGGACAGACCTTATGGTTGTCTGTCGGCGACATTGATTTGATCCCACATTCATCTGGAACGTGATTCGAGCCAGCCCGCATCAATAATTTCTTCTGACTGCAATATCACCAGAGATTCTGGGGATTTAACCAATATCGTAGACAATAATGAAACCCCTGGTCTTTGACATCATTTTGCCAAAGTTGTTCGAATATAGGAATTTCCCTTTTTCTATTTTGGAAACGACAACAGTCTTGTTGACCGCCTCTTAAACAGTCAGCTTCACATGTGTTTTCGTTAATACTCTGTTAATTTTATGGAGTTTGCCCGAATTAACACGAAAAAGGTTCAGCAAATTATTGTTCTAAAACAGGAAACAATACTGCTTTGTTCGCAGTTTGGACTATCAAATTGTTTCGCTAACAAACGAAAAAATATGGCTGAAATATGGCACAATTTGCCATGAATTAGACAATATTGCTATGTCCGACCCCGTCATAGGTCTAATTTGAACCTGCCCGGCTGGGGGCAAAAAAGAAGGCTGCGGGGGCAGCCGCTGAGCTGCGATTGAGAAACTGATGTAAATGCCGGAGAGACGGCTGGTTAATTTGCCAGCGTTACGGCTGCTTGGGCAAATAAGGGGTTAACTTCGGTGCAACATGCATCGTCACACCCGGCAGATGCACAGACCTACACGAAACAGTCGTTGATAAGGGCAGGTGGCCGAGAGGGAAAAGCCGCCACTTTGTAGCAACTCGGCCGGGTGTGTGAGTTTGGTGTTTGGGAGAGTTGAAATGGTAAATCAGGTGTTGGACTGGAGCTTGTTCGGGTCGTACTGGACTGATCTTGCAGGTGGCGCATCTGTCGATACTGGTGGAATGAGCGTTTCTGTTGCGTTCAATGATCAGAACGGTGGCAGCCAGATCCGTACCGCCTCAACAAGCCAATACACTGAAGCCGGAGAGCCGTTTGACGCCAACTCAGGCCTGAAGCTTTATGGCACGGGAGGGGATGGCGGTAAGGACGACACATCCACAACGGTAATTGATTTTTCTGCCGCCGATGGAAGCGGCTTTTCGGACGATGTGAAGGACGTCACGTTTCGGATCAATGATCTGGATGTCGGCACTGCCTGCGACCCGCATATCGATATTGTAACGATTCGTGCGTATGACACCGCTGGTAATGAGGTTCCGGTACTTATCACAGCTGCTGGCACGCAAATCGTAGATTGCAATACCGTCACTGGGAACGGTGATCACGAGTATCCTAACCAAGAAGACGGATCTGTCCTGATAGATATCGCCGGCCCTGTTTCACGGATCGAAATCGATTATGACAATGGTTCTACAACGGATCAGGCGATCTGGTTGACAGACGTTCATTTTGGAACAGTGCCTGCAGTTGCGCCGGACGGGATTGTTGAAGGCACAAATGGAAATGATCATATCGATTTTGATTATCTGGGCGATCCAGACGGTGACCGTATAGATCACGGAGACGCAATCCTGCCGGGCGAGGGTCCAAACGATGATATCGTTTTAGCTGGCGATGGGAATGACACCGTTTATGCTGCCGAGGGAAACGACGAAATCCACGGCGGCAACGGTAATGATAACCTTCATGGTGGCGAAGGCGACGACGAAATCTTTGGGGAAGCCGGCAACGATAATCTCAATGGTGGTGATGGAAAAGATCGGTTGTTCGGCGGTGACGGCAATGATGAACTACGTGGTGACCACGGCGATGATTTCATTTCGACCGGTTCAGGGAATAATGTCGGGTTTGGTGGAGAAGGTAATGATACCTTCGAAGGTGGAAGCGGTCGCGATGTCCTGTTTGGTGGCGATGGTCGCGACACCTTTACCAAAGTAGGACCCGGAGATGTTATCGACGGAAACGAAGGCGGCGATGATTTTGATACACTAGATCTTCGCGGGGGCGGGCCTTTTAATATTCGCTACACCTCGCAAGATTTCGAAGATGGGTTTGTCGATTATCTGGATGAAGACGGTGATGTGACTGGAACATTAAGGTTCCGGAATATTGAAAATATCGTCCCCTGTTTCACGCCTGGTACTTTGATCGCGACGCCGAAAGGCGAATGTCTGGTTGAGGAGCTGAAAGTTGGCGACAGAATTATCACCCGCGACAACGGCATTCAGGAAATTCGCTGGTATGGCGTGAAGTCGCTGGATTGGAAAACGCTTCGCAACAACGAACATCTTAAGCCAATCCTGATCAAAGCAGGTGCGCTTGGGCACGGATTGCCAGAGCGTGATATGCTCGTCAGTCCAAATCACCGGATGCTTGTAGCAAATGATAAAACATCGCTTTACTTTGATGAACGCGAAGTTCTCGCTTCAGCCAAGCACCTTATCAACAACCGCCGCGTCCACAGGGTGGAAACCCTTGGGACCACCTATATCCATTTCATGTTCGATCAGCATGAAGTTGTTCTTGCCAACGGGTCATGGACGGAAAGCTTTCAGCCCGGTGATTACGCGCTCAAGGGGATTGGAAATGCGCAGCGGCAGGAAATTTTTGATCTCTTTCCTGACTTGAAAGAGTCCGAAGGTATTAAAAACTACCATACTGCGCGTCGCGTATTGAAAAAACACGAGGCACAGCTCCTCAGATACTAATATGCAGCCGTTAGCAAAGGGATTGCCCTTTGTTCTAACAGGAACGGGGAGCGGCGTGGCCGTTCTCCGTTTTGTATTTAGCGACCAGTTTTTTTGCCTGTGCGCCAATTGTCCCAATCTTCCGGAGTATCAAGATCAGTGATGGCATGATTTTCGCTTAACGTGACGTGAACAATGTCTTCAGACGGATCATTCAAAATCTGGCGTGCGCCGATGTCGCCGGTCAGGTTAGACAGGGCAGGGAATAGACGGCGTGGGAAAAGAACCGGGTGTCCGGGTTTTCCGCCTTCAGTGTAGGCACGATGGATGCGTTGATCTGAATCCTCTGAAAACGCTTTGATAATACGCGTGAAATCGCTTTCGGTAAGTTCTGGCATATCGGCGAGCGAAATCAGCACGCCATCTGAATCTTTAGGAACAGCTTTGATTGCCGCACTCAAAGAATGCGCCATGCCATCAGAGGCGTCTTTGACAAAAACCAAAGTCACGGGCAGCCGCGCGACAGCAGCCAAACGTTCTGGCGCATCACAGGGCAGGGTCACATAAACCTCAGAGCCTGTTGCCGCAGCGCGTTTGACAGACTGCCGAAGCAACGGAGTGCCTTGAATGTTTTCTAATAGTTTATCCCGCCCGCGCATCCGGTTTGACGCACCCGCAGCCAGCATAACAATGGCAACTTTTGTCATAGTGCGACCTAACCACCAGAGACGCCTAAGGGCAATATCCCTGATGGTGTTTTGGTCTAACCGCGCATCCGTGCACCGTCTGCGTCAAACAAAGCTGTGGTGATCAACCGGGCAGGGCGCATTTCACCCAGAATTTCGATTTCCACCTCCAAACCTTCTTTGGCCATTTCGGTCGGTATCAGGCCTAATGCAATGGATTTGTGGGCGAAGTGTGAGTAGCCACCAGATGTACAGAACCCTTCCACAGAGCCATTGATCCAGATTGGTTCATAAGCCACGACATCTGCGTCAAGCGCATCAACTTCAAACGCAACCAATGTCCGCGCAGCACCCTGCGCTTTTTCCGCTTCTGCTGCGGCCCGTCCGATAAAATCTGTGTTCTTTTTGAACGATATGAAACGCTCCATACCGGTTTCCGCCGCTGTGTAGTCAGGTGAGAACTCGCTCAGCCACGAGCCAAAAAACTTGTCGAGCCTCAGAGACATCATTGCCCGCATTCCAAAGGGGCGCATTCCGTGTTTCTGCCCGGCGTCCCAAAGCACATGCCAGAGATGCCGCTGGCTCATCGCGTCTGTGTATATTTCATACCCCAGATCACCGGTGTAGCTGACACGCTGCACGATGCAGTCTGCCATACCCACAACCATGCGCTTTACATCGAGAAATTTAAAAGTATCGGCTGAAACATCGCTTCTTGTAACGGAAGCAAGCACCGCTTGGGCATTTGGACCGGCAATCTGAAACCCTGTACGCCTGTCTGAGATGTTTGCCAGTGATACCTCGCCATCAAGGTGCTTACGGAACCAGCGTTCGTGATAAGCTTGTGAGCCGTAAGAGGCGGTAAGCTGGAATTCTGTGTCCGACAGGCACGAGATGGTGAAATCACCAATCAAGCGCCCTTTGGGCGACAGCATCGGGGTTAGGCTAAGGCGACCTGGCTTTGGAATGCGGCCCGCCATGATACGATCAAGCCAATCACGTGCGTCTGCGCCGGTGACCATGAATTTTCCGAAGTTCTGCACTTCGTTGATTCCAACGGCTTCGCGCACCGCTTTGACCTCGCGCGCGGTTGCGTCAAAGGCGTTTGAGCGTCGAAAACTTGGAGTTTCGTATCTTTCCTCACCGTCATCGGCAAAGTAGTTCGGCACTTCGAGGCCAAACTGCTGGCCAAAAACTGCCCCCATACTGTCCCAGATATCATACATGGGTGTGGTCTGGCAGGGGCGCGCGGCGGGAAGTTCCTCATTCGGATAGCTGACGGAAAAACGGTTTTGATAATTTTCCACCACTTTCGGAAGCGTATAGCCCGGGGTGATCCACTTTCCAAAGCGCGATACGTCCATTGCGAAAACGTCTCGTTCGGGTTCGCCTTCGATCATCCATTGCGCAAGCGTCAGGCCGACGCCGCCGCCTTGGCTGAAACCGGCCATAACACCGCAGGCTGACCAGTAATTGCGCAGCCCCGGAACAGGGCCGACCAGCGGGTTTCCGTCTGGTGCGAAAGTAAATGGTCCGTGGATCACGGATTTGACGCCTGCCGTGGCAAGTACAGGAAAACGCTGATACGCAAATTCAACAGATTCAGTGATCTTGTCGAGGTTGTCTGGCAGTAGTTCGTGCCCAAACCCCCAAGGTGTTCCGTCAACCGCCCAGGGTTCGCAGGACTTTTCGTAAAAGCCGATGCACAGCCCACGCCCTTCCTGACGAAGGTAGCTTTCACCGCCCGGATCCATGACATGCGGGTGTTCATTTCCCCGCTCATATATCTCGGGAATATCGTCTGTTACGATATACTGGTGTTCCATCGGGTGCAGTGGCAAATAGACGCCTGCCATGGCACCAACTTCACGGGCCCAAAGACCGCCAGCATTGACCAGATGTTCAGCGATGACCATGCCTTTTTCTGTCACGATTTCCCATGATCCGTCTGGTCGCTGGTTCGTTTCCTCAACTTTGTTGTGCAGGACAATTTCAGCCCCGGCCATTCTTGCGGCTTTGGCATAGGCATGGGTCGTACCCGATGGGTCAAGGTGACCATCAAGGGGGTCATATAGGCCACCGATGATGCCATCTATATTCGTAATGGGCGCAACTTTCTTAATTTCTTCCGGTCCCAGAATTTCGGTGTGCAAACCCATATAGCGATGCTTTGCCCGCTCTGCCTTCAACATGTCAAAGCGTTCTTGCGTATCGGCAAGCGTAACGCCGCCAACATGGTGCAATCCGCAAGACATGCCAGTCAGTTCTTCAAGTTCTTTGTAAAGGCGTATCGTATACCCTTGCAACGCGGCCATATTTGTGTCGCCGTTCAGCGTATGAAACCCACCTGCTGCGTGCCATGTTGAACCAGAGGTAAGCTCGGACCGTTCAATCAACATAACATCGGACCAGCCAAGCTTGGTCAGGTGATAGAGCACCGAACATCCGACAACACCACCGCCTATTACGCAAACTTTGGTATGAGATTTCATAGGGACACTTTCGTATTTATTCCAGTTTTGAGGAAGAGTGTTCCTGCGAGATAAAAAGCGCATGTAAATTTGCGTCAAAAAAGGTCGCAAATTGATTGCGGAAAATTCCTGAGACCGCTGTCGATCTGAATTTTGTGAACACAACCAGCACATAGCTGAAACGAAAGAGGCCGCCTGTAACACAGACGACCTCGTAACCCTCGGAACCGAGATATTTGATTTCTACGACGGTAAATGAATCTTGAACTTCGCCCGAATCTGCGCGTCCAGTTCAGGGTCAAAACGAGCCGCAGACCGATCCGCCAGGATTTCTTCTTTTCGGGCCGTCGCTTTCTTTAGCAAGTCTGGTTTGCCCAATTCCACCCATTCCTTGGGCGAACTGCGGTCTGCAAGCTCAGGGTAAATGTATTCTGTCTGCATCAGGCTAAGTGTCTGGTTGTGGCCAAGGTAGTGGCCGGGACCTTCAAGGCAGACAGACCGCATAACCTCAAGGCTGACGCTGTCTTCAGTCACTTCAATACCGCGCACGCAGCGCATGGCCTGCCCAAGCAGATCATCCCCGAGGATCAGGCTTTCAAGGCAGAAACCCAGCAGCGAGGCATGCATTCCTGCGGCCTCGTAAACCATGTTGAGCCCGGAAAGACCCGCCATGACGTTAGACATCGCCTGTTCCCAACCGGCCTGCATATCCGGTAGTTTGGCATCGGCGATTCCGGCCGCCGCACCACCGGGTAGGCCATAAAACTTGTGCATCTGGGCACAGCCAGCGGTCAGCAAGGCCTGCTCGCCAGAACCACCCGACATTGCACCTGTTCGTAGGTCCGAAACAAACGGCCATGTGCCAAAGACGCAGGGATGGCCGGGTGAAATGGCGTTGACGTAAATAATTCCCGCCAGGCATTCCGCAACAGCCTGCGTGATTGCACCGGCAATCGGGGCAGGGGCCGTGGCCCCGGCCTGACCTGCGGACAACAGCAAGATGGGCATGCCACCTCGGATCAGTTTTTCCATGACCTGGCAGGATTCGGTGGCAAATTTCATTGGGGGCACAACAAAACAGTTCGAGTTCGATACAAACGGACGCGCACGCCATTTGTCTTCTCCGCCCGCGATCATGTGCAGCATCTCTAGGCCACCGTCGACAAAGTCAGGTTCGGTGAAACTCGTGCCAACATGTTTTGTGGTGCCGGAGGTCACGGCGTAAATTGTGTTCAGGTCCATCTCGTAGTTGTCGGGAATATCCCGGCACACCATTGGGCGCTGCACAAAATGTATGTTGTCCAACCGGTCGCAGATGCGGGCGGCATCATGCAAGTCCTGCACCGTGCATTCACGGTAATTGCGCCCTTCGACGTCAACCATGTGAACTGCGGCACCGGCGGTGCCAAAGTGGACACGATTGCCTGATAGATGAAGGTCGTGTTTTGGGTCACGCGCGTGAAAAACAACTTCTTTACTTGTTTTGGCGAGCATGTCCTCTACCAACGCGCGCGGGAACCGCAGTCGGCCATCATCGCCCAGTATCGCACCCGCTGCTGTCATAACTGCGATACCGCTTTCGGGTGCATCGGCTAGACCTATGGTTTCCAGCGCATCAAGTGCCGCTTGGTGAATGCGCTCTATGCCTGCCTGTGTAAGCGGGCCATAGTTGCCGCCTTCCATACCGGCGCGGACAGGACGAAGGTTTTCTGCAAGTGGAGCCGAACGCAATGCGGTGCGGGCGGCACGTCCG
The DNA here is from genome assembly GCF_023015645.1 of Pseudohalocynthiibacter sp. F2068. Classification (NCBI taxonomy): domain Bacteria; kingdom Pseudomonadati; phylum Pseudomonadota; class Alphaproteobacteria; order Rhodobacterales; family Paracoccaceae; genus Pseudohalocynthiibacter; species Pseudohalocynthiibacter sp. F2068. The sequence continues at coordinate 321,569 of NZ_JALKAK010000001.1, read as the reverse complement.
CCGGAACGGCGAGGGGAAGTTGTAGTCATGATTGTCTCTTTTGATCGGGGAAAGGGGGAAAGGTGACGTTACATCGCCACCGGGCGCCCGCGTGCCGCGCGACCCCGTTCTGCCCCGATCGTTCTTACGATCAATGATATGAGCCAGTCAAACCGCCCCATGATCTCTCCCTTTTTCCGGGGAAGGTATTAAGTTGAAGTGTTACAATCTTGCCTGTTTACGTCAACATGTCGCTTTTGGCTTACCATCTGCCAGATGCGCCGCCACCCGACGAACTGCCGCCACCGAAAGAGCCACCGCCGCTTCTAGAGGTGCGCGATGTCGCAAATTCCTTGCTGTCAGAGTAGTCGCAGTAACGACAGTAAGTTGTCTGTCGTCTTCGTCCGCCGACCGTTCTTGATGCAGCCAAGATGACCTCGTGATCGCGGGAAAGGCCTCTGCGACCACAGTTGGGGCAGTGTCTAAAGCGCATCCTGAAATCGCCAAGCTTGCGCCGGAACGCCAGAAACAACATGCCAGCCACAACAACAAAAGGAATTAGAAAACGCCATCGATCAGAACGAACGGCCTGTTCAGGCGGCTCTTGTCCCGCAGTGTGGGGCCGCGCGACCTGATCAATCACCTCGTAGGTGCCGTTTTCGATGCCTTGACTGTAATTGTCCGACCGAAATTCAGGCAGGAACCTTTGATCAATGATATCACCGGCAATAATATCGTAGCCACGTAGATATCCGGTACCAAGTTCGACGCGCATTTCCCGGTCTGTCTGGGCAACGAGTATTAGTATTCCGTCATTGCGTTCCGCGCTGCCGATGCCCCATTCATTGAACAACCCGGTTGCAAAACTTTCGATCGTGTCGTGCCCGCCAAATGTTTTCCAGCTTCCAAGGGTCAGAACAGTTGCCCCCACCCCTGTCTCTTTTTTTAGGTTTTCAAGTTCGGCAAGCAGCCGTGCTTCAGCATCTTCGTCGATAATGTTCGCGTAATCGTTGATATAAACAGACGTGTACGCCGGGTAATTTTGGGCGAACAACAGGGTCGGAAAAACGCAAAAAATAAAGACAAGAACACGCAACATCATGAACCTCTGGTAAGATCAGATAAAACTTTGGGGATCATCATAACATCATCCCGCGTACAGTCGAACTGGCCAACCTGAACCCGAATAACAAATTTACCTTCGTGCAAGGTTTGTGTCAGGTAGATTCTCCCGTCATTGTTTATTCTTTCCAGAAGTTTCGCAGTTGCTTCGTTCGGGTTTTGTCCTTCCGGAACATACTGAAAGGTAAACAAGGACAAGGCTGGGGCTGTGGCAATCGTAAAATCGGGCAGGGTGGAAATCACCTCTGCAACCTTATTTGCCCAAGACACATGGTTGCGTATCCTTTCGCGCAATCCCGTCAGCCCATAGGCACGCAACGTGAACCAGATTTTAAGTGCGCGGAAACGCCGGCCAAGTGGCACGGTCCATTCGTTATAGTTCACGATGTCCTCGGCACCCTGTGTTTTCAGGTACTCCGGTCGCAATCCCATCGTGTTTATTTGCGGTGTCGGGTCCGCAAGAAACTGCACCGCACAGTCAAACTGAACACCAAGCCATTTGTGCGGATTGAAGACAATACTGTCTGCCTTGTCGACACCCGTCCACAATGCCCGAAATTCCGGGCAAATCATGGCAGAGCCTGCCCAGGCTGCATCGATATGGGTATAGAGGTTACGAGCCTTCGCAACATCCAGACAGGCGTTGATTGGGTCGGTTGCCCCGATGGAGGTGCCGCCAACACAAAGAATAACACCTGCTGGCAGATATCCGGCGGCTGAATCAGCTGTAATCGCTGAATCAAGTGCTGCGGGGTCCATGCCGTTCTCAAAGTCGGTATCGATTTTCACCAGGTTGTTCTGCCCGATACCCGCCAGACGCGCAGCTTTATCAACCGAAGAATGTGTTTCAGCAGAGGCGTAAAGCCGCAAGAGTGGTTGTCCGGATAACCCTTCTGCAATGCCTTTCCAGTCAAGCGCACGCTCGCGCATCGTCAGAATTGCCGACAGTGTCGCCGTTGTCGCCGAGTCATGAATCGTACCTGTGAAATGATTGCTCAGGCCAAGCGCATCGCGTAGCCAGCGGATCATCACCTCTTCGATTTCGTTTGCAGCGGGGGCTGTTTGCCAGAGCATCGCCTGCGCTGAAATCGCATTGGCCAACTGTTCTGCAAGCATCGAGGCGGGTGATGCATTCCCCGGAAAATATGCAAAAAACCGAGGGTGCTGCCAATGGGTCATGGCGTCCGGTACGATGGCTTTAAAGTCTTCAAAGATGGCAGCCATATCTTCGGCGGCTTCCGGTGCGATTTCGGGCAGCTTGGCTGCTGTAACACCGGGGGTCGTCTGTGCACGTACGGGACGCTCACGCAATGAGGCGTGATACTCTTCCGCCCATTTCGCGGCCTCACCGCTCCATTTGCGCAGATCCTTGTGGTCCATCCGCATTCCTCCGTAGAACGAGGTTTGAGTTGCGTCCAGATGCTACCGCAGCAGTTTATCGATGACACCACCCGATATGCCGTTAGACAACAAAGAAAAGTCACCATCCCCGAACATGGCGTCGGCTGCGTCCTTGATTGCCCGGTGTGTTACGCGAGCAAGCGCGGACCCAAGCGAGATACGGGCAACGCCAGCCGCAGCAAATTCTGCTTTCGATACTTTCGTGTAAGGCCCTGCAGCAAGTGCGTTGATTGGCAATGAGGTAGACGCGCAGATGCGTTTCATATCGTCCATTGTGGCCGGAAGAGGTGCATATAGGCAGTCAGCCCCTGCGCCTTCAAACGCTTTCAGGCGCCGCAACGCTTCTTCGATATCGTACTGACCATTCATTATTCCATCTGCACGGGCAACCAGAACAAAGTCTTTTGGCAGGGCGCGGGCCGCAGCAGCCGCCGCGCGAATACGCTCAACAGCGAGATCGAAATTGTAGGGGGTAACAGAAGGAAGGTGGGAATCTTCAACGGAAATCCCGGCAAGCCCAACCTCGGCGGCAAGGCGCACCGTTTCTGCAACTGTATCTGGGGCCTCGCCAAAACCATTTTCGAAATCGCCAGAGACAGGTACGTTCACCGCTGCCACCAGATCAGCTGCGTGGCTCAGGGCTTCGTCCCGCGTCACATTCCCCATATCGGGTCTGCCAAGCGTGAAGGCATGCGCAGCGGACGACGTGGCTATTGCCTCAGCGCCAAGTGCCACAAGCATCTTTGCGCTGCCAATGTCCCAGGCGTTCGCCAGAATGAACGGATCACCAGGGCGATGCAGGTCACGAAAAGTAGCACCTATATCCTTGCTCATGGGGTGATCCTTTCTGCATAAGAAACGAGCCGAGTCAGCGCATCGGCAAAGGCGTCATCATCTATCGTCATTGCAACGCGCAGATGCCCGGCTGCGGCGGTGCCAAAGCTTTCACCCGGCATTGTTGCGATCCGTTCTTCGGCAAGCAACCCTTCGGCGAATTCCTCGCCACTCTTTCCGGTCGCGCGAATATCAAGCATCAGGTACATCGCGCCATCGGCTGGAATAAGCCCGACAGTGTTTTGTTTTGCGAGAATGGCACGGGCAATGTCACGACGACGGCGGAAGGGGGCGGCGACCTCTTCTTCCAAATCCGGGCCCTGCAACAAAGCGAACTCGGCAGCGTCTTGAATGAACCCGGGAACGCCGTAGGTCGTCGTGGTCGCAAGATCGATCAGACGGGCGATAACCTCTTCCGGCCCGGCGATCCAGCCAACACGGCTGCCTGTCATCGCATGGCTTTTGGACATGGACCCAACAACAAGCGTGCGCTCTGCCATACCGGGTAGCGCTCGTGGGCTGATGTGTTCGCCCTTCCAGACCTGTGTGTCGTAAACCTCGTCCGAGATCAGCCAAAGGTCATTGTCCATGCAGACGCTGGCGATACCTTCAAGCGTGGCGCGCGAATAGACCACCCCTGTGGGGTTGTTTGGCGAATTAATCAGCAGCGATTTTGCACCCGGTGCGACGGCAGCAATTTCGCCTGCACGCGGTTGAAAGGCATCTTCAGCCCGGGCATCAACGCAGACAGGTACAGCCCCCGCTGCGCGCAGTGTGCCGGGGTAGGTTGCATAATAAGGCGCAATGAAAAGCGCAGTATCACCGGTGTCACATACCGCACAATGCGTTGAAAACAACGCCGACTGGCCACCAGGTGTTATCATGATATTGTTGCGGGTGGTCGGCACACCTGTGCGTTCGGCAATCCGTTCGGCAACCACATCGCGCAGGCTGTTCACACCCGGAACCATCGCATAGCCGGTATGGCCACCTAAAGCGGATCTATACATTGCCTCCAGAATCGCATCAGACGTGCGAATGTCATGTTCACCAATCGTCAGTTCCAGAACGGCCTCCCCCGCGGCCTTCATTTCACGCGCCTTGTAAAACACGCCCCAGCCGTCAGAGCCGCCAGCGTTCAACCCAGTAATCCGATCAGATAATTTCATGTCCGTACCTTGTCTGTTTGCGGCACGCGACCACGCCGGGATCGGATTGTCAAATGCACAATTGTATCAAGACATATCAGGCGTTTTGGTTAAGCCATGCTGTGACTCCCCCGATTTTTCGATGCACAGATCAACCAACGGGCTTGGCAGAGCGAACGGGGGTTGTTATGAGGGGCGCATGAACACGGCACTTTGCATTATTATCTGCATTACCGGCTGACATCGTCAGGCGGGCCGGTCTTCTTTGTTTCCTTATAAAGCTGAAGTTGATAAGCCCGCGGCGGGACCGCGCGTAAGGACATATGAATGACTAAGATCACGCTTCACAACACAAAGACCCGCAAGAAAGAGGTCTTTACCCCAATCGACGAAGAAAACGTGCGGATGTATGTCTGTGGGCCGACCGTCTATGACCGCGCCCATATCGGCAATGCGCGCCCGGTGGTGGTGTTTGACGTGCTCTACCGTTTACTGCGCCATGTTTATGGCGAAGATCATGTGACCTATGTGCGTAATTTCACCGATGTGGATGACAAAATTAATGCCCGCGCGATTGAGAATGTCGGCAAGGATGGGGATGTGAACGCTGAAATTGCCCGGATCACAGACATGACTACCCAATGGTTCCTTGATGATATGGGCGCACTTGGCGCGTTAGAACCCAACGCCATGCCACGCGCCACGCAGTACATCCCGCAAATGGTTGCGATGATCCAGACGTTGATCGAGAAACGTTTTGCCTATGTCGTAAGAAGTGAGAGCAATAATCCGCCAGAAGAATATGTGTTGGCAGACCGGGAAGCGTTGCTCGGTGAGCACGCGCTTTTCGAAGTAGAGAAATATGAACGATACGGTCAGCTATCAGGGCAGTCCACAGAAGATATGATCGCTGGCGCCCGAGGCGAAAAAGCACCAGGAAAGCGGAGCCCGATGGATTTCGTTCTGTGGAAACCTTCCACTCCAGATTTGCCCGGCTGGGATAGCCCTTGGGGACGCGGTCGACCCGGCTGGCATATCGAGTGTTCGGCGATGTCAAAAGCGTTATTGGGTGATCGGTTCGATATTCATGGTGGTGGTCGCGATTTGATGTTTCCTCACCACGAAAACGAGATCGCTCAAAGCTGCTGCGCAAATGGAACTGACGAAATGGCGCAGGTCTGGATGCATAACGAGATGCTGCAGGTCGAGGGCAAGAAAATGTCGAAATCCCTCGGCAACTTTTTCACCGTGCGCGACCTGCTTGATCAGGGCGTTCCGGGCGAAGTGATCCGGTTTGTGTTTTTGAGTACACATTACCGGAAGCCGATGGATTGGACAGAGCAGAAAAGGCGAGAAGCGTCTCGTGAGCTGGACAGTTGGGTGACCTCTCTTTCGGTGGATCATGAACTTTTAGATAACCCGATTGATTTAGGCCAATGCGACCAGCAAATTGTTGCCGCACTTGCAGATGATTTGAATACGTCTTTTGCAATAACGAAGCTCAAAGCTACTGCAAAATTTATCGACAACAGCAGAGAATTCCTGCACCTCTCTGAGCCGCGCCAGTTAGAGGTAAGGCGGATTTTCGTTGCGAGCGCATTCCTCCTCGGGTTCGACCTTGTAGAATTGGCAAAACAGATGCGGAACCGTCCAGCTGCTAAAGATCTGGAATATTACACGTTGAGTATGGTCTATGAACGTTCTCAAGCAATGGAGACGAAAGATTTCACTGAGGTGGATCGGCTTAAGGCGGCTCTCCTTAACGCAGGTGTTGAAGTTCGTATGACCAAGGATGACGTGGAGCTTGTGCCGGGTCCGGACTTCGACCCTTCAAAATTGGAGGCCCTCAAATGAGTTCAGCAATGTTTGAGCACCTCGAAACGCAGGGCGGCGCCCGGCACGAGGGGGGGCGTGGAGCGCCCGCCCGTGGGGGCGGGTCGGGCGCTGCCCGGGCTTTCACCCCGGACGTACTCTATGGCGAGGTTCTGCTATGAGCCGCGAACGCCTCTCACTCTACGATACCACCCTTCGCGACGGGCAGCAGACGCAAGGCGTGCAGTTCTCGACCGCTGAAAAGCAACAGATCGCCGAAATGCTTGATGCGCTTGGTGTTGATTATATCGAAGGCGGCTGGCCCGGTGCGAACCCGACGGACAGCGAGTTCTTCAGCGCAGCCCCCAAAACAAAGGCGATATTGACAGCCTTCGGCATGACGAAACGCAGCGGGCGTTCGGCCGAAAACGACGATGTTCTGGCGGCGGTGATGAATGCGGGAACATCTGCCGTCTGCCTTGTTGGTAAAACCCACGACTTTCATGTCACGGCGGCCCTTGGGATAGATCTTGCCGAAAATACCGCAAATATCGCGCAGTCCATCGCGCATATCGTGGCGCAAGGCCGCGAGGCGTTGTTTGATGCCGAACATTTCTTTGACGGCTACAAGGCGAACCCGGACTACGCACTCGAAACGGTGAAAGCCGCCTATGACGCAGGCGCACGTTGGGTTGTTCTGTGTGACACCAATGGTGGCGCGTTGCCGTCAGAGATTTATGAGATCACCAGGGCAGTGATCGACGCGGGCATTCCCGGTGATCGTCTTGGCATTCACACGCATAACGACACTGAAAACGCAGTCGCGAATTCGCTTGCCGCGATTGATGCAGGCGCGCGCCAGGTGCAGGGCACGCTGAACGGCCTTGGGGAACGTTGTGGCAATGCAAACCTCACCGCGCTGATCCCAACCTTGCTGCTAAAACCAAGCTATGCGGACAGGTTTGAAACAGGCGTAAGCCCTGAGGCACTGGTCGAACTGACCCGCACCAGCCGTATGCTCGACGAAATCCTCAATCGAGTACCGCTGAAACAGGCAGCCTATGTTGGGGCAAGCGCCTTTGCCCATAAGGCGGGGCTGCACGCCAGCGCCATTCTGAAAGACCCGACGACATATGAACATATTGATCCCGCAAGTGTGGGAAACCGGCGTATCATCCCGATGTCAAACCAGGCCGGGCTTTCGAACCTGCGCAAACGCCTTACCGATGCCGGGCTAGAGGTTGCCGCGGACAACCCGGCCTTGCCGCGCATTCTTGAGCAGATCAAGGAACGCGAGGGGCAGGGGTATAGTTATGACACTGCTCAGGCGAGCTTTGAGCTTGTCGCGCGGGATGCGCTAGGGATGCTTCCGCAATTCTTTGAAGTGAAACGCTACAAGGTCACGGTTGAACGTCGCAAAAACAAATACAACAAGATGGTTTCCTTGTCCGAAGCTGTTGTTGTCGTGAAAATTGGCGGCTCGAAAATGCTGTCGGTTTCCGAGAGCCTTGATGAAAGCGGCAATGACCGTGGCCCGGTCAATGCGCTCTCAACTGCACTCGCGAAAGACCTTGGACCATACCAAAACTATATCGAAGATATGCGTCTGGTTGATTTCAAGGTGCGCATAACCGATGGCGGCACAGAGGCTGTGACCCGCGTGATTATCGACAGCGAAGACAGCAAAGGCCAGCGCTGGTCTACCGTTGGCGTGTCACCCAACATCGTCGATGCATCATTCGAGGCTTTGCTGGATGCAATAAACTGGAAACTGATCCGCGACGGGGCAAAGGGATGAGCCTTCAGGCTTGTGCGGAACAGGTTAGACGTGGCGACCCCGACAGGTTTCTTTCTGCGATGACTGCACCGCCGGACGCGCGGGCGAAACTGTTTCCGCTCTATGCTTTCAACCTCGAAGTGGCACGCGCACCGTGGGTTACGGAGGAGCCGATGATTGCTGAAATGCGTCTTCAGTTCTGGCGAGACGCTGTTGAGGAAATTGGCGATAGCAAACCGCCGCGCGCACATGAAGTTGTCGCGCCACTTGCAGCCGTGGTGCGCGAAGCTGGTTTGCCAGTTGAGGTTTTTGACGCGCTGATTACGGCACGCCGCTGGGACATCTACCGCGACCCGTTCAAAGATCAGGCGGATTTTGACAGCTACATTGATAAAACGGCAGGCGGGCTGATGTGGTTGTCGGCTTTGTCTCTTGGCGCGGAGCCAAGTCAGGAAAGAGCGATCAGGGACTACGCCTATGCGGCGGGTGTTGCGAATTGGTTGAGGGCTGTGCCAGAGCTTGACGCGCGCGGGCGTATTCCGCTGCTGGACGGCCGAGCCTCGGGCGTCGCCGAGCTTGCAAAGACGGCGCTGAAACGCCTGAAATATGCGCGCCCCGATGTTGGCAAAAACTGTAGCGCAGCGTTGCGCGCCGGGTGGCAGACGCGGTCAATTTTGATGCAGGCAATGTCAGAACCTGAACGGGTTGGCGAAGGCACGCTCGGAACGTCAGAGTTTCGACGCAAAGGTAGTTTGCTTTGGAAATCCGCGATTAACAGTTGGTGACTTCACACGTCTTCGTGGCGCATCACCAGCCAGATCAGTGACCCACCCGCCAGCATCAGAAGTGGTGCCATTGCCAGATTGACCGAAGCCCAGCCTTGCTGAACATCGCCACCCGAACAATTCATCAAGCCACCGGAGGCGAGAGAGGCTAGGGTCACACAACCAAAGACGATCATGTCGTTCATGCCTTGCACCCGACCGCGTTCCTCTGGTTCATGTGCGGAGGCGAGCATGGCCGTTGCTCCGATGAACCCGAAGTTCCAGCCAATCCCAAGCAGGATAAGCGCAATGAAAAAGTTGGAAAGCTCAACGCCGCTTAATGCAACAATGCCAGCAGCACCAAGAATCGCGAGACCGATTCCAACAATCTTTTCCACGCCGAATCGCGCAATCAGATGACCCGTAAAAAACGACGGTGCAAACATTGCAAGAACATGCCCGGAAACGACGTCAGCGGCGACGCCTTTCTCGTAGCCACAGCCAACCACCGCGAGCGGTGTTGATGTCATGACAAGGTTCATAAGTGCATAGGTAACCATGGCACAGATGATTGAAACCGCGACGCGCGGCGTTTTCAAAAGCTCAAACCGGCTGCGGCCCTTGGGGGCATCGATTGCAGGTTTTTCTGGTGTCGGTATATCGAGAAAAAGGAACAGGAATGAACCAACAACATTCAGCGCAATAACTGCAAAATAAGTACCGATGAAAACAACTGGTAATGCTTCGCTTGTAACCTTGACCAGTTGCGGTCCGATCACTGCGGACGCCAGCCCACCCGCCATAACATATGAAATCGCTTTCGGTCTGAACTCATCGGAGGCTGTATCGGCCGCAGCGAAGCGGTAGAAACCCTGCGCAGACATGTATGTGCCCGTAAACAATGACCCAACAAGAAACAGCCCGAAAGATTGATGATATAAAGCGAATGCGCTGATCGAGGCCCCAATCGCGCCCCCCATACTTCCGATGAAAAAACCGACACGCCGCCCAAATCTTTGCATTATCGCTGAAAGCGGCTGTGCGTTAAGCATCGAGCCAATCACGATCAGGGAAATTGGTAACGTTGCGAAACAGATATTTGATGCAAGCGATTGCCCTGCAAGACCACCAATGATGAAAAGCATCGGCATTTGCGCGCCAAGAATCGCCTGGGCAAGCACCAGAACAACCACGTTTCGTTTGGCTCTGAAGGGGTTGTACTGATTGGTATCAGGAGAGTCGGCATATATAGTCATTCGCAATCGGTATACCGATTTTACCTAAAGGAAAAGCCCTAAGATACAACTCAGGGACGATCCAGTAAATGCTAGCGACGATCGATCATATGTGCGAAAGAACCGGACACGTTTGGTGCCATCAGGCCAATTTTTTCAAGGTCATTACCTTCGGCATCTCTGGCGTGAAAAAGGGGTGTTCCTTCAGCCTTTAGCGTTGTGGCGTAGTGAAACTCATGCGCTGTGAACCGGCCCACAAACGGACCAGTCTTGGCTGTAAGTGTACGGTAACCAAGATGGAGTTTTCGCTTCTCAAAACTGGTTTCAAGGCGCAACAACCCAAGCATTTCATGGCGATGTCCGGCCGCGTCGATTAAGCTATCTCCAAGCGTCATGTAACCTCCGCATTCGCCATAGACATGGGTACCGGAATGGGCGGAATTCTGCACTCCAGACTTAAACGTTGACGCTGAAGCAAGCTGACCCGCATAAAGCTCCGGATACCCCCCTGGCAGAAAGATAATATCCGTTCTTGAAGGCGCTTCATCGGCAAGCGGCGAGAAGAAACTTATCTCGGCGCCTGCCACCTTCCAGTCATCCAGCAAATGAGGATACGCAAATGCAAAAGCTGCATCACGCGCAATGGCAATACGTTGTGCTGGTGGAGGGAACCGGTTTTTAGTAACGGCGTTCGCGACGGGTGCAGCAAGCGCAATCAACGCTTCCATATCCACGGTTGTGGCGACTGTATCTGCTGCACGGCTTAAATATTCGGACAGGTCTTCCCGTTCTTGCGCCTGCACCAACCCCAGATGGCGTGACGGATGGGAAAGACCGTTTTGTCGATGAATCGCCCCCAAGACCGGCAGACCAAGCGGGACAAGGGCGTTGCGTAACATTGTCTCGTGCCGCGCACTGCCGACATTGTTCAGTATAACAGCGGCAACTTTCACATCCGGGTCATGTGACACAAACCCACTAACGAGCGGCGCTATGGATTGCGCAGTCTTGGCGGCATCCACTATCAGCACAACAGGCAAGTTCAGTTGGCGGGCAAGATCGGCTGTTGCACCTTTTCCATCTGGTGGGGCGCCATCAAACAACCCCATCGCGCCTTCGATCAGTAGCAGCCCGTCACCGGCTGCCAATGCTTTCACCCGTTCTGGGGACATGGCCCAAGCATCGAGGTTTAGGCAGGGCGCACCACAGGCTGCCTCGTGGAATCGGGGGTCGATGTAATCCGGGCCGGACTTAGCACCGCGAACCAGGATTCCATTGCGCGACAGCGCGTGAAGCAGGCCAAGCGTTACGGTTGTTTTTCCAGCACCCGACGACGGGGCAGATAAGATCACCCCAGTGCTATTGCTCATGATGCTTCTGCCGGGCGACCACGCCCTAATGGGTCTGTATTGCGGGGCGCGTTCCCTGCAAGCTGCGATTGCCAGTCAAGCGCCTGTCGCATCAGAACCGAGCGGCCAACGCAGATGATAGCCGGCGGGGTCAGGCCCGCGTTATCTATATCGACAACAATCGTTCCAAGGGTTGTTTCAAGGACTTGTTGTGTTTCTGTTGTTGCATCCGTCACAACAGCCACGGGTTCCGAGGCAGGCCGTCCCGCGGCCCGTAGTTCGCCGGCAATCCGCTCGATATGTTTCATACCCATGTAGATCACAATGACTTGTGAGCCGCGTGCGATTGATCCCCAATCAAGCGACGATGGCGTTTCACCTGACTGATCATGGCCGGTCACAAACGTGACTGACTGGTTCACATCGCGATGGGTCACAGGCACACCGGCGTAAGCCAGACCACCAATACCCGCAGAAATACCAGGAATAATGCGAAACGGCACACCGTGCTGCACAAGTGTTTGTGCCTCTTCACCGCCACGTCCGAAAACAAACGGATCACCGCCCTTGAGGCGCAAGACTTTTTTCCCCGCTTTTGCCATGTCAACCAGCCGAAGCGAGATATCACGTTGCTTGGCCGAAGGTTTTCCACCGCGTTTGCCTGCGTAAATTTTCTCAGCTTGAGGATGTGCCCAATCAAGGATCGCCTCTTGCACAAGGGCGTCATAGACAATCACATCTGCCTGCTTCAGTGCGTTCAGTGCATGCAGCGTAAGCAACCCCGGGTCACCGGGGCCAGCACCACAAAGCCACACCCAACCGGGCTCTAACTCTGGCCAATTGCCCGGTGGAAGCAGGGCATTCTGTGCAGATGAATCACTCATGCGCCCCTTATGCAGCAGACTTGCAGTGGGCGCAAAGTCATCAGCGACACAGATTGATGGATTGGCGGCATCAAAAAGCCGCCCTATAGTCCGGCGAATGAGCCGTAAACCCACATCAGAGCTGCGCCGGGGCTGGACAACCGGAGCCTGCGCAACCGCCGCGACCAAAGCGGCATTGATACGGCTTTGGGGGGGTGAGTTTCCAGAAACAGTCGGTTTAACACTACCAAGAGGCGAAACGCCGGAGTTTAAGGTTACCTATACTGCAGAAGGAAACGGTTGGGCGGAAGCGGGTATCATCAAAGATGCGGGTGATGATCCGGATGTGACACACGGCTGCCACGTACGAGCGCGCGTCAGGAAAATCGAATCTGGTGTGAAATTCGTGGCCGGAGAAGGGGTAGGAACTGTCACCAAGCCGGGTTTGCCAATAGGGGTTGGAGAACCAGCAATCAACCCGGTGCCACGCCAGATGATGAAAGGTATCGTCATGGAAGTCGCCGCTCAATATGAGGCGGGCGGGGGTATCGAGATTACTGTCTCTATCCCCGGCGGCGCAGAAATCGCCCAAAAAACCTGGAACCCGCGCCTTGGAATTGCGGGTGGCCTTTCCATTTTAGGTACCACGGGTGTCGTGCGGCCCTTCAGTTGTTCTGCATGGATCGCCTCAATTCATCGCGGTATTGATGTTGCCTGTGCGACGGGGCTGACCCATGTGGCTGGCTGTACGGGCGCGACCAGTGAACGCGTCGTTCAGGATCTCTACGGCCTCAGTGACCATGCCATGCTGGATATGGGGGACTTTGCAGGTGGTTTGCTTAAATACCTTCGCAAACACCCGGTGTCCCATATTACAATTGGTGGTGGCATCGGGAAATTGACCAAACTCGCGCAAGGTGCGGTTGACCTGCATTCCGGAAGGTCGCAAGTTGATTTCAATGCGTTGAATGAAATGGCGTCGAATATCGGGTTACCCGACATAAGTCGTGTTAATTCTGTTTTGGAAGCGTATGAAATTGCAGGGGAACCTCTGGCCAAACTCGTTGCAGGCCACGCCCTCGTGAGAGTGGAAGAAATGCTCGTAGACGCGCCGATAACGGCAGATATTGTTTTGATTGATCGTGCGGGAAAAATCCTTGCCCGGGCTGGTAAAGATCAAAAGGAAAGTGGATGAAAGTTCTGTTGCTGGCGGGGAGCGGTGAGGCAAGGAAACTGGCCGAGCTTTTAGCGAACGAGCCGAGTACTGAGGCGATCGCCTCGCTTTCCGGTGCAACGCGCGAGCCAGGAAAACTGCCGCTGCAAACACGGGTCGGCGGGTTTGCAGGCGCGGAAGGTTTCAGAAAATGGGTGGTTGAACATGGGATCACCGCTGTAATTGATGCAACACACCCGTTTGCGCACCGTATCAGCAAGCGAACAGCTGAAATTTGTGCGTCACTTAACATTCCATATTTACAGGTTCTCCGCCCAGAATGGCGACCCGGCGCCGGAGATAACTGGATATTCATCGATCATGAAGAAGACGCCAGTGCGTATATCCCAGATGCCAAGACAGTGTTCCTTGCGACCGGACGTCAAACGCTTGACAGATTTTCAGGGCTCGTTGGGCGTAGGTTAATTTGTCGCCAGATTGACCCTCCGGACCGACCGTTTCCATTTGAGGGTGGCGATTTTTTGGTTGGACGGCCCCCGTTCTCAGTTTCCGATGAATTAAACCTGTTTCGCGAATTGAAAGTAGACTGGCTTATCGTGAAAAATGCTGGCGGCGACCGGAGCCGCACAAAACTGGATGCAGCGCGCGAACTTGGTATTCCTGTTTTGATGATCAACCGCCCGCCGCAACCCGATGGCACAACCGTGCGCACCCCTGAAGAGGCGCTAAGCTGGTTGCGGGCGCTGTCATGATAGGCCGGATTATCAAGGGCGATACCTGTGTTGCCGAAGGGGCTGCGTATCTTGCCGGAAACGAGCCGCGCTTTGCTGCTGCACTGTCAGAAACCGGGCCGTTGCCCCTGCGCTTGCGCAAAGATGGTTTCGCGGCACTGTTAGACGCGATTGTCAGTCAACAAATCTCTGTCGCGGCTGCGAATGCAATCTGGCAGCGTATGAAAGACGCGAAACTGACCGGTCCGCGCAAGATTCGGGTGGCCAGTGAAGACGAACTGCGCGCCTGTGGCCTGTCTTCGCAAAAAATCAGATATGCCAAAGCCTTGAGCGAGGCTGGTATCAACTACGTTGCACTGCGAGAGACACCAACAGACGGGGTGATAAAAACCTTGCTCGCCGTTCCCGGCATCGGGCCCTGGACCGCAGAAATATATGCAATGTTTTCACTTGGGCGCGCAGACGTTTTCGCACCCGGTGATCTGGCATTGCAGGAATCAGCGCGCCTGATTTTTGAATTGGAATCACGTCCGACTGAGAAACAATTTCGCCAAATGGCAGAGGCCTGGGCGCCATGGAGGAGCGTTGCAGCCCGGCTGCTCTGGTCCTATTACCGTATCGCAAAAGCGCGGGAAGGAATTCGATGACACGAGAACTGCAAAGTGGGCGGCGGGCATCCGCCTCGGGGACGACGAAGAATGTCGTTGTCTTTTTACATGGGTATGGCGCGGACGGCGCTGATTTGCTTGGGCTTGCTGATCCGCTTGCACAGCATATGCCGGATACGGTTTTCCTTGCCCCAAACGCTCCGGAAAATTGCATCGGTAACCCTATGGGATTTCAATGGTTCCCTATCCCCTGGATTGACGGATCGTCACAGGAAGCTGCTCTTGAGGGGCTTGAGCGCGCCGCGGATGATCTCAACGTCTATTTGGATACAGTACTTGAAAAAGAGAGTGTAACACCCTCTAATTTAATGATTATAGGATTTTCACAGGGAACGATGATGGCGCTACATGTGCTTCCTCGCAGAGCGGAGGAAGTTTCTGGGATTATTGGTTTTTCTGGCAGATTGATGGCCCCAGAAAGGTTGGCCGCAGAGGTGGTTACGCGCCCGCCGGTCTTGTTAATACATGGAGATCAGGATGACGTGGTGCCACCCCAGTCCATGAACGAAGCCGGGGAAGCACTGGGCGAAGCAGGGTTTGATGTATACGCGCATATTATGAAAGGTACGGGTCACGGTATTGCCCCGGACGGACTGGGAGTTGCGCTTACTTTCATGAAGCAAAGGCTGGGTAGCTAACCCTGTCGTTCAGGTTGCTTTGATCCGTCATATTGTCGTTAAACTTTTTTAGTACGTCTTTGAACAAGCATCGCATATTGTGGGGGTTGTCAGGCGGGAAAGGCTATATATAGTCGTTTCCAAATCGGGGCAGCATGTTCTGCTCCAAACGGCCAGATCAGGTGATCGGGTCGAGAGCGAATGGAACATGTAATGGACGGCGACTTTAGAACGGAATTTACCAGAGAACCGCAAAAGCTACGGAAATATCCGGCCTTGGTTTTGAACGCTGATTACCGCCCTCTATCTTACTATCCATTGTCACTCTGGCCCTGGCAAGAAGCAGTGAAAGCCGCATTTCTTGATCGGGTTGATATTGTTGCGGAGTATGAAAAGAAGGTTCACAGCCCCAGTATCGAAATTCGAATTCCATCAGTGGTTGTTCTTAAGGAATATGTGAAACCGCAAAAACGTGTGGCTTTCACCCGGTTCAATCTTTTTCTGCGCGATGGGTTTAGCTGTCAGTATTGTGGCGCACGCGGTGAATTGACCTTTGACCATGTCGTTCCAAGATCTGCAGGGGGTGTCACAAGCTGGCAAAACGTTGTTGCTGCCTGTTCACCCTGTAATTTGCGCAAAGGATCTAAATCGCTGACGCAAGCGCGCATGCATTTGCGAAGCGCGCCACGCCCACCCGGTGCGGAAGAGTTGCGCAACAGAGGCCGTAAATTCCCACCAAACTTTCTGCATGAAAGCTGGGTCGATTTTCTTTACTGGGATGCAGAACTTGACGCTTAAAGATTAAGCTGAACAACTTGCGCCACCCAAGACGCAAAATTTAGCGCAATGCGGATGGTTGAGATACACGTCAGATTCAGCCTCTTTCAAAGTCGAACCGAGTTCGAATTCGCGAGAGTAGGGAAGCAATGTGCAGGCCAGAACAGCAGGCCGCTGCGCGCCTTTGCGTTTCACAACCATACGCGAAGATGAACACATCACCTGAGCGGGTGATTTGTCCAGAATTGTCCAGCAGGCACTGGTGATTTCAGGAACTTCGACGGCTTCATCCATTTCTGGAAATAAAACAGTCATCCCAGGGTTTTGAGAATCTATCTCAAACCCATGCTCTGAATAGAAAGCCTGATATCCTGCGCGTGCTTCGCTGTCCGTTTCGTTCCAAAGCATCCGGCCTGCCACGGCCATCCGTGCACCGATGCTTTTAAGCCAGCTCATACCTTCAATTGTTTTTGCGTAGCTGCCTGGACCGCGCATTTGATCGTGGTTTTTTTTAGACCAGTGATCAAGTGAAACACGGAATGTGATCTTGTCGCCAAATTCAGAAACCAGTTTTTCGATACCAGAGCGGACAGTTTTTCGCATCATCGGGCGCATCGCATTTGTGAGGACCAGAACCTCATACCCCGCTTCCAGTGCGGCTCGCGTCATCGTGTTCATTTCCGGGTTCATGTAAGGTTCGCCACCCGTGAACCCGATTTCGCGAATGGGCCAATTTCTGGTTCTGATCTGCCCGAGATAGTCTGAAACTTCATCGGTCGTTATATAAACAAGCGCGTCATTGGTTGGCGAAGAGGCAATATAGCAGTTCACGCATTCAATATTACAAAGCGTTCCCGTGTTAAACCAAAGCGTTTCGGGATTATTGAGTGCGACAGACGCACGGTTTTCACCTTTTGCGGTGGTTTTTTTATCGGCAAACTTGCCAAAATTCGCCTCAAATTCCACGTTATCTTTCATAAGCCTGCCAAATCTTTGTTCGTCTTCTTCGTGCTAACGATAGATAGGTGTCCTGAAAAGTCACGGAATGGCAGCTGACGTAGTTGTGATGACTACACCCCATGCTAGAATTGTTGTTAATGTACATCTAACAAGCGACAACTTAGCGCTAATTTGAGAGATAGGAGACATCATGGTCTCACGCGTCATCCCGGTTGATACATTCGACCTTGTTATATTCGGCGGTACGGGTGATCTTGCACGTCGCAAGATCCTGCCGGGGCTCTATGTTCGCTTTCTTGCGGGTCAAATCCCAGAGGACGCGCGTATTGTTGGCGCAGCACGCAGCGAGTTTGATGATGATGGCTACAGGTCATTCGTGTCAGAATCGATTGCGGAGTTTGTAGCCAAGAGCAAGCAGGATAAAACCGCAATTTCCGAATTTCTTAAGTGTATTCACTATGTGCCAATTGACGCATTGGGCAAAGGCGGGTGGCCAGATCTGGCGAAACTAATGCGCCTGGACACCATACGCGCGTTTTATTTATCTGTGGGTCCAAGGTTGTTCGGCCCCCTTGCAGAGCGGCTTCATGCCCATGGTATTGCAAATGATAAGAGCCGGATCGTTGTGGAAAAGCCTTTTGGCCGCGATCTTAAAAGCGCTTGTGCACTGAATGCTGTTTTAGCAGAATCTTTTGAGGAACATCAGATATACCGGATCGACCATTATCTGGGCAAGGAAACCGTACAAAACCTTATGGCTGTACGGTTCGGAAACATACTTTTCGAGCCATTGTGGAACTCGCAATACGTAGATCATATCCAGATCACTGTGGCTGAAACAGTGGGCGTTGGTGGACGTGGAGGCTACTACGACAAATCGGGTGCAATGCGGGATATGGTTCAAAACCATATGATGCAGCTTTTGTGCCTGATCGCGATGGAACCCCCAAGCACCTTTGAACCAGACGCCGTACGGGATGAAAAGCTGAAGGTCATTCGTGCGCTTGACCCGGTAGAGTCGCATGAAATCGTCCGAGGACAATATCTGGAAGGGGAAAACGGCGCTTCTTATCAAATCGAAGCTGAAAATCCCGACAGTCATGCAGAAAGCTTTATCGCGCTCAGGACCCATATTTCAAACTGGCGGTGGAACGGTACACCTATTTATCTGCGCACCGGCAAAAGGTTGCGAGCACGGGTCAGTGAAATTGCTGTTGTTTTCAAGGATCCGCCGCATTCCATTTTTGGCCCGCAGGAGGGGCGGCGCGGAAACGTTCTTGTCATTCGCTTGCAACCCGACGAGGGCATGAACCTACGCGTCACAATCAAGGAACCTGGCCCGGGCGGGATGCGCCTCATCGAAGTCCCTCTGGACATGAGCTTTGCAGAAGCTCTTGGCAATGATGGCGACGATATTCCTGATGCCTATGAACGCCTGATCATGGATGTTATCCGGGGCAATCAGACACTTTTCATGCGGGGTGACGAAGTAGAAGCAGCCTGGGCCTGGACCGACCCGATAATTGCGGCTTGGGAAGACCGGCATGACAAACCGAAACCTTACGATCCCGGTAGTTCGGGACCGGAAGACTCGCTAATGTTATTGCACAGAGACGGACGCCGCTGGCGGGAGATTAGATAATGGAATTTGTAGAGTATCCAGATCGCGACATGATGATGATTGATCTGGCAAATATTTTGGTCACAGAGTTAACAGCAGCGCTAAAGCACGAGGACCGTGTTAGTTTTGCGGTGCCTGGAGGCACAACGCCTGGACCGCTGTTTGATAGTCTGTGTGCTGCTGATTTCGACTGGTCACGTATTGACGTAATCCTGACCGATGAACGTTGGGTTCCCGAAACGTCTGAACGTTCAAATACACGTCTCTTGCGCGAACGGCTATTGGTTGATCGTGCTGCAAAAGCGCGACTTATCCCACTTTATGCAGAAGCGCCCACACCTGAGGAAAAGCTCCCAGACCTTTCGATTGCGGTTGGTCCATTGCTGCCAATCAACGTGCTGTTGCTGGGTATGGGGGCCGATATGCATACTGCGTCTCTTTTTCCTGGAGCTGAAGGGCTTGAGAAAGCATTTGAGACTCATGCGCCATTGTTAATGACGATGCGTCCGAAAGGAGCGACCGAAGCGCGCGTCACTTTGACGGCGCCGGTACTGGCCGGCGCGATGGCAAAACACATCATTATACTTGGCGTGGAAAAGCGAAAAGCAATCGAAAAGGCATCTAAGCTGGACGACCCGCTTGAATCTCCTATCTCTGCGGTTTTACCCGGCTCAACTGTTCACTGGGCAGAATGATTATGAGTTTTGAAGATTTAGTCGAAAAACACTCAGCCATTAAAGCCCGCAGCATTTTGTCTCTGCATGACGACAATCCTAGGCGGGCACAGGATTTTTCTGTGTCCTGCGATGAGATGCTTTTTGATTATTCGAAAACCAATATCGACGCTGACGCCCGGACGTTACTGATTGAACTTGCGTCTTCTTCCGGGGTCGAGACGAAGCGTAGCGCGATGTTTTCAGGTGCCAAGATCAATGAAACCGAAGGTCGCGCTGTTCTGCATACGGCATTACGCAACCTAGAAGGCGCCCCCGTATTGGTTGATGGGCAGGATGTAATGCCGGAAGTGCGCGGCACGCTTGAACGCATGTCAGATTTTGCAAATGCCATTCGGAGCGGAAAGTTCAAAGGGCAGGGCGGCAGGATCACCGACGTGGTGAATATCGGGATCGGCGGTTCAGACCTTGGCCCCGCGATGGCCACGCTCGCCCTTGCACCGTTTCACGACGGGCCAAAGGTACATTTCGTATCAAACGTTGACGGCGCACATATCGCAGATACGCTCAAGGGCATTGATCCGACAACGACGCTTGTCATTGTCGCGTCGAAAACTTTTACGACCATAGAAACAATGACAAATGCGAATACAGCGCGTGACTGGATGGCTAACAAGGTTGCGAACCCCGCCGACCAGTTCGCAGCGCTGTCATCTTCGGAAGAAAGAACAACGGCTTACGGAATATCGCCTGAAAATGTCTTTGGCTTTGAAGATTGGGTTGGCGGACGATACTCACTATGGGGGCCAATCGGACTGTCCCTTATGATTGCAATCGGACCAGAGGATTTTGTTGATTTCCTGAGGGGCGGGCAGGCGATGGACCAACATTTCCAAACCGCTCCATTGTCTGAGAACATGCCTGTTATGCTCGCGCTGGTCGGGCTTTGGCACAATCAGGTCTGTGGCTATGCGACCCGTGCCGTGCTGCCCTATGATCAAAGATTGTCGCGCTTGCCCGCGTATCTTCAACAATTGGAAATGGAAAGCAACGGAAAGCGCGTCGCGATGGATGGCAGTGCGCTTGAGTGCCATTCGGGTCCAATTGTCTGGGGAGAGCCGGGTACGAACGGACAACATGCTTTTTATCAGCTGATACATCAGGGCACTCGTGTTGTACCTTGTGAATTTCTGGTTGCGGCTAAGGGGCATGAGGAACATTTAGAACACCAGCACAGGTTGTTACTGTCAAATTGCCTCGCGCAATCAGAGGCGTTGATGCGTGGCCGCAGCATTGAAGAAGCGCGTGTCCTGATGGCTGAAAAAGGCCTGAGCGGAGCAGAGCTAGAGCGGCAGGCCCGCCACAGGGTTTTTCCCGGCAATCGCCCGTCGACAACATTGATCTACCCAAGCCTGACGCCTTTTGTTCTGGGGCAGATCATTGCGCTTTATGAACACCGCGTTTTTGTTGAAGGCGCGATTTTAGGCATCAACTCTTACGACCAATGGGGCGTTGAACTTGGCAAAGAGCTTGCAGTCGCGCTTGAACCGATCGTGAGCGGAGCAGAATCCGCTGACAAGAAAGACGGGTCAACACAGATGCTTGTCTCATACATTCGGGCGAATGGTTAGCCTGCGTCTGCTTTAGCACCATCCCGCTCGATAAGGGCCTTCTTTTGCGCCTCCGTTAACGGGTGACGTCCGTCGCCCTCGCGGTTCAGCAGAACCATCACTGCATCGCCCGTTGCCGCGAGCCCGTTTGAAAACAACGCG
Source organism: Pseudohalocynthiibacter sp. F2068 (assembly GCF_023015645.1). NCBI lineage: Bacteria > Pseudomonadati > Pseudomonadota > Alphaproteobacteria > Rhodobacterales > Paracoccaceae > Pseudohalocynthiibacter > Pseudohalocynthiibacter sp. F2068. The sequence goes on along the minus strand of NZ_JALKAK010000001.1, from coordinate 300,291 downwards.
TATTCCATGATGAAACTCGTATTGCGAAAGCTGGTTGTCCTCCCGGCAACGATATAGTCATCGCCCAAGTGCATCTCTTTGTGAAACCGGGCGGAGAGGGAGTGTACGACCAGACGAGGGGACATTGGCCCGAAGTCTGAAATGCCATAATCCATCACGTAACTCAGGCGAAAACTTTCGAACCAACGCAGATAGACGGTGTTGTTAACGTGGTTAAGCGCATCAAGCTCGAAAAACTGAACTTTGTTTGCCAGCGCATAGCGCCATTCTGGCGGAATCCCATGCGCAGCGAGCGTTTCTGGTGACAGCGGGGTGTGGTAGGGTAAAGTCATAAGATGCGGTTATCTGAAAATGCTACCAGGGTTCAAGCAGCAGAATGCCTAAGTGTGTGTATTTTGAAAACTTCGCGGAATCGCTGGCCAATGCCGTCAGAGAAAAGAACACGGCGGATGTAGGGTTTAAACGCCACGCCCGCCCATCAGTTTGAGAACCTGTAACGCGTCCTGCTCCCGCCCGTCAGGCACAAACAGATGGTCGTGGAAAAAACCTGATACCGGGTTCACGCCCATATCGTGTTTTGCAAGCTCGGTGGCAATTCGCGCTATAAAACCAACCGCTTCCAGCGAGGAATGGACATTAAGCGTAATCATTCGACAGGGAAACTCGTAAGCTAGACCACAGGCTTCAGCCTCACTCTTAAGAATGATAAGGGTTGTTCCCTCATCCTCCCGAAAGATCATGCGAGGGGAGATGTCTCCAGGCACCGCGTCATCAGAAACGGTCACGAAAACAAATAGCCCATCCTCCAGCTTTGCCGAAAGGGTCCTTAGCAGCGCATCAAAGTTCTGTTCACCGCTCACCTGATTGATCCTAGTCCAGTTCGGTCCAGGGCCAGGGCTTGACGTTGCTTGCCGCAGTCTGGAAACGCGCCGCTTTGGCGATCCATATACCCAGATCGGTGCCGAAATCGGCCAGCCGTTCATTTGGCTGTTTCTTGTTGGCCAACATAATCACAAACTGCACCAATGTCGCCGCACCCAGAACTGTCTGGGCAAGGGAAATCATGATTGCGATCAGCAACATGTAGATCAGGCGTTGAAGCATATTGTCCTCATGCTTGGGTTCGAACTGCTCGCCATGCAGGCGGCCCATTAGTTTTGAATCGTCTGGCTCTGACATCTTGGTCCCCGTTTCTGTGGTCACGTTTAGCTTAGCATATACCGCTGCGGGATCGCACGGAAGGACTTGGTTTGACCGTCACTTTCGCATCTAGGAAACAGCTTAGTTCGAATTCAAACCGGAAGAGCTTTATGCAAAAACTGGTGTTTCACACTTTACCAAAGAGAGCGCTGGAGCGGGTGAAGGGAATCGAACCCTCGTCGTCAGCTTGGGAAGCTGCTGCTCTACCATTGAGCTACACCCGCAGTCGGGCAGAGGGGTAATATCCCGTCTGCCAATCGTCAAGCGGATATAGTATGGCGTTCAGCCGCGGCGTCTGCGTCTTCGGCGACTGCCATCTTCGGCATCATCACCACCACTTCCCTGATTGAAATTAAGATCAGGCAGCGAAACGATGCTGTTCAGGATAGGGAAAGGTTCAACCGAATTCGGGATGTTTGAAGCGTTGACAAAATGTTCCTGAAAACGCGGCTCAATCGCCGTTTCGATCTTGTGGATTTCCTTGACGATTGACTCAATCTCGTTTCTTGCATCGGTGTTGAGCAGCGCAATACGCGCGCCCGTTCCGGCGGCATTTCCGGCAGAGGTGACTTTATCAAGCGGACAATCCGGGATCATACCCAGCACCATCGCGTGCTTTGGGCTGATGTGGGCACCAAATGCCCCTGCCAGAACAACACGGTCAACCTTGTCGACGCCAAATTTGTCCATCAACAGACGGGCACCAGAGTAAAGCGCTGCTTTGGCCATCTGGATTTCACGGATATCACGGTTTGTGACGGTGATTTTCGGACCACCATCGGCGGACCCGTCCCAGACGAGATAAGAATAAGTCCGACCGTCCAGAAAACAGCGGTCCGTACCTGTCTGTGCCGGAGAGCCGATAAGCCCTGGTCCGTCAACAATTCCGGCAAGGCGCATTTCAGCGACCATTTCGATGATACCAGAGCCGCAAATGCCGGTGATACCGGTTGTTGCAATTGCATCAGGGAACCCGTCTTCGTTCGACCAGATGTCAGAGCCAATGACGCGAAAACGCGGCTCTTTCGTGATTGGGTCAATCTCGACACGTTCTATCGCGCCGGGTGCTGCGCGCTGGCCGCTCGAAATCTGTGCGCCTTCAAAGGCAGGGCCGGTTGGTGAGGAACAGGCCAACACTTTTTCTTTGTTGCCGAGCAGGATTTCGGCATTGGTACCGACATCAACAACCAAAACAAGGTCTTCGGATGTATTCGGGGATTCCGATAGCGCAACCGCCGCCGCATCCGCGCCGACATGTCCCGCGATACAAGGCAGCAGATAAACCCGTGCCGCAGGATGGATGTTCAGGCCCAGATCATCTGCACGCAAGCGCATTGCATTTGAAGTGGCAAGCGCGAATGGCGCCTGTCCAAGCTCAAAGGGGTTAATGCCCAGGAACAGGTGATGCATGACCGGATTGCAGACAAACACCGCATCAACAATCAGGTCTTTATCAATTTCGGCCTCAGACGCGATTTGCACAAACAGGGCGTTCATGCCTTCGCGCACTGCGCGGGTCATTTCCTTGTCGCCACCTTCGTTCATCATCGAATAGCTGACGCGGCTCATCAAATCTTCACCGAACCGGATTTGCGGGTTCATAATACCGGATGAGGCCACGACCTCACCACTTTGCAGATCGCAAAGATGCGCGGCGATGGTGGTGGACCCAAGGTCTACGGCCAACCCGTAAACCGTGCCATCGTAGTAGCCCGGCCAGATATGCATTATGCGTGGCGGATTTTCCGCATCGCCAAGATGAACGGCGACCGTGACTTTCCATTCGCCCTTGCGCAGGATCGGTTGCATCGTCTGCAAAATGTGAAGATCAACACGAACGCCGTGCAGGTCCCATTGTTCAGCAAGTGCTGTGATCAACCGTTCCAGATCACCCGAGGGTTCGTGCATGTCGGGTTCCTGCACCTCGACATAAAACAGTTTGGTGGACGGGTTCATCGTAATATCACGTGCTTCAACCCGTTTGCGCACGACTTGCTTGTGAACCTGACTTTCGGGCGGCACGTCGATGACGACATCACCCTGAACTGTCGCCTGACAGCCAAGTCGGCGGCCTTCGATCAAACCACGCTTGTCTTTGTAGCGTTGCTCAACAGAGTTCCATTCGGATAATGCATTGTTGGCAACCGTGACCCCGTGTTTCGAAAACTCGCCATAAGACGGGGTAATCTGGCATTTGCTGCAAATGCCACGTCCGCCACAGACGCTGTCAAGATCAACGCCAAGCTGGCGGGCAGCTGTCAGAATAGGTGTTCCAACAGGAAAATTTCCCCGCTGTCCAGAGGGGGTAAAGATCACAAGGGGGTCAGTTGTCATCAATTTATACTTTTACGCGCGTTTCGATTGACCTGACGATAAACTGTTGACGCAAAAGCGAAAGGCCACGCGCGGCAGTTTCTGGTAAATCAACGGCAATAAGCGGCAGTTTAAACCACTTTCCTGTGTCATTCCGGTTATTGGGTTTGTTAGTTGGTGTTTGACGTCCATGCACACCGATCAAAATCAGCATACTTGAGAAGCGTATCCTGACCGCCCGCAGAAACAAGACGTGTGCACCCCTCGAGATGGTCCGGCGCTTCAAACACGGTCACCATCCCGTCACCAGCGCCTTCAGAACACAACGTTTCTCCAGGTGCCAATGTTCCAGTTACGCGGTTCTCCCCGTTTGACTCGGCCGCAAAAAGACGGGTTTCATCAGAACCGTTGACGACACAAACGCTGGTTTCGCCTTCCGCAGCGCTTGCTTCGTCCATCGGGGTTGAAAACGTCGCAAGATAAGCAACCACGTTTCTCCGGTCTTCCTCGTCCCGCAATTTGAAGGACATTTTAGCGCGCGCGCGTGGGTCATCCAGAACAGCGCGCAGATATTTGGTGGGGTTTTCGAGATAGTCAAAAACAGTCTCTTCGCTCCAGACAAGCCCAGCTTCGTTCGCAGCAGTCATGCTGCGCGAGTACCCGTAACCTTCGTAAGAACCGGCAGCACGCCCTATAACGCCCGTTAGAACAGGACCAACGGCATTCTGAGCATCTTCACCAATTTTGTGACATGACGCACATCTGCGAAATAGGTCTTCACCTGCCTCGGCATCCTGAGCAAGGGTAGGGGTGGTAAAGAGTGTGGCGCTGAGTGCGATGCAGGTTACGAGGACACGCATTGAATTCTCCTGTGATTATTTCGGACAGTCTTGATGGGAATAAGAGGCTTGTCCAATCATCTTCAGTCCCAAGTGTTCACCAGATGGTGATCAAAAGTTGAGTTCATGTGTAGATCATCTCGCCTAGTCTCTTTTGTGTAAGCCAACTTTGCTCGGCTGAACACTGAAAGGGACGAACATGAAAAAATTCTTAGCAATCGGGGCAACGTCACTCACACTTGCCTTCGGTGGTACCGCTGCAATCGCGCAGGATGCGCCGTTTGGCACAGACGCAGACATAAACTACGCCGCCCAACTCTGGGACGCGATGGTTGCACAAAACCTAGCTGGCGAAGGAATGATCAGATCATTTCCCTATGACGGCATCGCGCCGCACGGAATGATGCTGGAAACCTTCTATACCGAAACGACAGTTGACGGTCACACAGGGACATTGATTGTAAAACGCAATTTTGGCCCTGAAGGGGTTGAAGCTGACCAGGTTCTTGCAGAGCCTGAAAAACACCTTGGCGCCGTTACGGTCATGTTCCGTCGCGAAGAAGGATATGATGCTGACAATCAGGATTGGTTCTGGGTGAAATATCTGCCTGATGGATCGCTTGATAAAAACCCTGCCGGAATGCAACTGGCGGGTCGCGTTGCAAAAGGAGCCGACAAAGGCTGTATCGCGTGTCACTCTGGTGCAGACGGAGATGACTACATCTTTACCACAAATGCCAGCATGGGCATGAACTAGAACAATCCCCTCGAAGGTGTGCTCGACAGGCAACCTGTTAAGAGTCTCAAAAACAAAACGCCCGGTATGATTGCCGGGCGTTTTAGCTGTTTGATTAAGCGCAAAAATCAGCCTTTGCGGCGGCGGCCACCTGTGCGACGACCGCGTGCGCCTGCTTCAACTTCACCAGCTGCAAGAACAGGTTTGTTGAATCTGATCCACTCAGCACCGTGCGGGTCATTGTTTGTCAGGAAGTTCGCGGCACGAATGGCTTCCATTTCCTTGCTTGCGCGCGGCAGTGTTGATCCAAGCCCAGTCAGTTGCGCAAGAACCTCGGGATCGAGATCTTCTGGAAGAATGAAACCTGCAGCTTCGAGTTCCGCACGCTTTTCTGCGAGTTTTATCGGGCCGATCGGCAAGGCGACCGGGTTCATGATTGCTGATGTCATGCCTGCTGTGATTGCCATTGGCAGAAATGCATTGTTGATACCGTGACGGTTGGGCAAACCAAAAGAGATATTTGATGCGCCGCAAGTGGTGTTCACACCCAGTTCCTCACGCAGGCGCCGTACTAGCGCGAAAACCTGAAGACCCGCAGTTCCCATCGCACCAATCGGCATTACCAACGGATCAACAACAATGTCATGTGCCGGAATCCCGTGATCAGCAGCGCGTTCAACGATCCGCTTTGCAACAGCAAATCGAACGTCGGGATCTTCGGAAATACCTGTATCGTCGTTAGAGATTGCAACAACAGGAACGTTGTATTTCTTCACCAGCGGCAGGATCGCTTCAAGCCGGTCTTCTTCGCCGGTGACCGAGTTTAGCAACGGGCGCCCCTCGGCAATGGCAAGACCTGCTTCAAGTGCACCTGGCACCGAGCTGTCAATACATAAAGGTACGTCGACAAGACCTTGAACAAGCTCGACAATCTTTGTCATCAGAGGTGGTTCTGTCTCGTTCGGATTAGGGTTTGAGTTGTAGACCACACCTGCATTGATATCGAGCATCGTGGCGCCTGCCGCCACCTGTGCCAACGCGTCTTTCTCGACGGTTGAAAAATCACCCGCTTCCAACTCAGCAGCCAGTTTTTTACGCCCTGTCGGGTTGATCCGCTCTCCGATCACGCAGAACGGTTGATCAAAGCCAATGATGGCGGTTTTTGTTTTGCTCTCGACGACAGTACGGGTCATCGTATCTCCCCTTAGGATTTGTTCGGTTTTAAACCGCTTAAGATTGGCTTGCCGGAACTGCGGATGAACCGCCGTTCTCAATTGCCCAGGTTGCGTTGGTCTTGATCCCGCCTAATGGGAAAAAATGAACTTTCGTGATGTTAAAATCCGGGTTTGCCGCTTTGTGAGTGGCCAGATCGGAAATGAACTGGTCAGGCGTGAACGGCAGCAGAAGCTTTGTGACATCTTTCGCGCGCCTTTGCAGAACTTTAAGCGAAGCGCCAACGCCGCAGGCAATCGAGAATTTAATCAGGGTCTGAAGCTTTGCAGGGCCGGCAACACCGATGTGAATCGGAATATCAATTCCTTCAGCCTTGAGCGCGTCAGCCCATTTGATGACAGGTGCCGCCTCAAAGCAGAACTGCGTTGCAAGCGCCATTTCAGCGTCAGTTGTATTGTTGAATGTCTGCTTCCAGCGCAGCGCATCCATTACATTCTTGTCCGACCCATCCGGGTCAATGTCTTTATTGCCTTCAGGATGGCCTGCAACATGCAGGCGCTTGAAACCAGCCTTGTCAAAGAGGCCTGTTTCCAAAAGCTGCATGGAACTGTGGAAATCACCATGCGGTTTTTCAACGCCACCGGCCAACAGAAGGGCCTGATCAATGCCAGCTTCGCCCTGATACCGGGCAATCCAGTCTGCCAGTGTTGCCTTGTCCTTGATAATGCGCGCAGGGAAATGCGGCATCACCGGGTATCCCTCGTTGTTCAGGCGTTTTGCCGTCGCGACCATTTCGTCGACCGGTGTGCCTTCAATATGGGCGATATATACACGGGTTCCTTTAGGCAGCAGATCGCGAAAATCCTCTACCTTCTCGGCCGTACGCGGCATCACTTCGATTGAATACCCTTCAAGGAAGGCCTCAACCTCAGGCGTAACCTGCTTAGGCGCGCTATCATCCACTTTTTTTCTAAACTGCAAGAGAGCCATAACAGCCTCCATCAAGGGTTTCGGGGTCAGGCCCATCCGTCGTTAGCAATCAGTTGCTTGATACGGTCCTGGTCGTATTCGTTGTCGAGCCGGGCGGCTTCGGCGGCGGCGACTGCTTCTTGCTCGCCTTCCACACTATAAGGATCAGCTTTGCGCCATTCAGCAAGATATGCGTCCGCGTCCTTGGCGTTCACTTTCATCGCTGCCCGGTCAATCGCCTGCTCAAAGCGCTCAGGGAGTTGAGCCTTTGCACCACGCCGGCCTTTGCCAACGATGACCTGCGCAGGGATGTCACGCCAATATACAATGGTTACGTCAGGCATTTCTGATTCCTTGTTATCACGTTTCGCTTTTACGCGGATCACTGCAGGTTTCCGTGTCGATTTTCGACATACCACGACGATAGAGCGACGCTGAGGTCTTACAAAAGACATAGGCCAGCGACCAACGGCTGACCAGTATGTGAAACTGGAAAAATTCTCATTATTTTCATGAAATTCGCAATCAGGCCTTTGTGCTGCTTGCGCGGACGATGCCGCGGGTCTAGGCTTGGGTTAACTCGAAATGGAGGGCGATATGCCGCCCAAGCGTCCCGATGGTGCGGGCGCATTCCCGTTAGCGGTCGATAGTCCCGCGCCGAAACGACCTGATCCGGCAGAGCTTTATGCCGCGCTGGATTTGGGAACGAATAGTTGCAGAATGCTGGTTGCCCAACCAAAGGGAAACCAGTTTCATGTTGTGGACAGCTTTTCAAAATCTGTGCAACTTGGAGCAGGGCTCGAGGCGACAGGTCGATTGTCCCGCTCGTCAATCAATCGGACAGTTCAGGCACTTCGGATATGTAAACGCAAACTCACGCAACACAACGTTCGGCGGATGCGGCTGGTCACAACGGAGGCCTGCCGACGGGCGGAAAACTCAGATGAATTTATCCGCCTTGTGAAGCGCGAAACCGGCCTGCAGATCGAAGTCATCGAACCTGAGGAAGAGGCACGTCTGGCGGTCATCAGTTGCGCACCACTTGTCAGTACTAAGACAGATCAGCTTTTGGTGGTTGATATCGGCGGCGGCTCAACCGAACTGGTCTGGATCGATATATCAAAAGTTCCGAAAATCGAACGCCCCCGTGCGATCATGCGGCTGCATACAGGGTTCCAATCTGACAGTTCGCCCTTTCCAAAGGCAAATGTGATTGACTGGATATCTGTCCCTTTGGGCGTAGCTACGTTGCGCGAGCAATTTGACGATGTACAGGACGACGCTGCACGTTTTGCACTTATGAGTTGGTTTTTTGAGGAAAACCTTCAGAAGTTTTCGCCATACGACGCAAGCCATGTGCGCGAAGGTTTCCAGATTATCGGTACAAGCGGCACCGTTACAACTGTCGCTGCATCGCATTTGGGCCTTCGCAGATATGACAGAAACAAAGTTGACGGGTTGCGTATGACGTCGGATCAAATAGATAAGGTGATCCGCGGATATCTGAACCTTGGGCCAGATGGCCGCATCAGCGACCCCCGTATCGGCAAAGACCGCGCAACACTTATCATGTCGGGTGCGGCTATTTTGCAGGCTCTGATGAGGTTATGGCCAACCGACAGGTTGTCCGTTGCTGACCGCGGTCTCAGAGAAGGGCTACTTTATGCTCAGATGAGCGCCGATGGCGTGCTAGAAGATGGATTATACTGAAGATGGCTAAGAACATCAGTGGGCGCGGGCAACGAGAGCTGCGCGTGAAAGTGAAAACCGCCCGGGGCCGAAAGCTATCATCTACGCGGTGGTTGGAGCGGCAGCTTAACGATCCGTACATCAAGCGAGCGCAGACCGATGGCTACCGTGGTCGGGCCGCCTATAAGATTATGGAACTGGACGATAAATTCAGATTTCTTGTGCCAGGTGCACGTGTTGTGGACCTGGGATGCGCGCCCGGAGGGTGGTGCCAGATAGCAGTGAAACGCGTGAATGCGCTAGGCGAGCGAAAAGACAAAGCGGTTGGTAATGTTTTGGGTGTTGATCTGCAGGAAGTTGAGCCAATTGCAGGGGCTGAATTACATGTTTTGGATTTTCTGGAAGACGATGCTGACCAAAAAGTGAAAGACTGGCTTGGCGGACCAGCAGATGTCGTTATGTCGGATATGGCTGCTGCGTCTTCCGGGCATAAGCAAACAGACCACATGCGTATCATGGCGCTTTGCGAGGCTGCCGCCTATTTTGCCTTTGACGTGCTGAACGAAGGTGGCACTTTTGTCGCTAAAGTATTGGCTGGCGGGGCCGAAGGGAGTCTGCAAAAGCTTTTGAAGGAAAAGTTCACCAAAGTGGTGAACGTAAAGCCGCCTGCAAGCAGATCGGACAGTTCGGAAAAATTTGTCGTCGCAACCGGATTTCGCGGGTAATCCGCCAGAGTTACCTGCCGTTTTTCAATTCGCGGCTTACGGTTTCTCTCTGCAGCATCGCTCTGGCAAGCCCGCCAGCGCGTTCGCGAACCGGGGGGCTCTCTGTTTCCAGGGGAACGCCCATGTCTTCTTCAGCCTCGGAAACTTCGGAAATTATCTGAACAAGCCTGTGCTTGAATGCATCAAGACCTGCGATATTGGATTCTTTGTACAACGCGCGTGCATTATCCAGAACCTGCTGAAAAAAACGCTCCTGCAATTCAAAATTGACGGGTGCGGGGTACGCTGTTTCAAGTGTGTGAACGATTTCAGCATTCATTGAACGGCCACTATCCTGGGCTGCAGATTTAATGCGAGCCTTGAGGTCCGGCGGAATACGCAGGCCGTAAGGCGGTGTACGTGGTGGAACATTGGAATCGTTTTTCATGACAACCATTGGAAGCCATTTTTAAGAATCTCGCAAGCCTAGACCACAAAAATACGATATATTGCAGGTACTTGTAACACAATGTGCACATCTTGCGTGCACAAAAAAGACGATCCGCGACGACTGTTTCCAAAGTACACTCAATGGGGACTAAGAACAGCAAATCTAAATTTTCGGGAGGATCATTTTTTGTTTAAGCGAAGTAGATGAGCGCACCTCGTAAAAGGAGCGCTCGAAATTTTTGCAGAACAGATCGTTCTTAAAACTGATAGGACGCTCTAATGTTGAATGAATCAACCTCGAAATCGACACCCAGAATATCAACTTCATCACGCAGGTATTCGGCGCCAACAACGACATTGTCAGTCACTTTATAACTTGCACCAATTCCGTATGAATACCCGTCTTCACTGACTAAGTCAGTGTCTAGGTCAACGTAACCCAACACACCATAAAATAGCGCCGGACCTATGTCATACCCAGCCCTTGCCTTTACGCGCAATGTATCAACGTCAAGAGTACCGCCACCGAATGAATATTCAGACGTGCTATAGTCTATTTCCCCACCAAGAACAAAGTTACCCAGGTCATGATTGTATCCTGCGTGAATACCGTAAGAGACGTCATCGTCACTTGCGCTGAGTACGGACAAGTCAGACCACCCAACTTGCGCACCAATGTAAAAGCCCGTCCAGTCTTCTGCTTGCGCAAGAGTAGGGGCCGAAATTACTGCGGCAATAATTGCCGCCTTAGATAAATTAGTCATACCGATTTCCCGTGATTTTGGCATTAGTAGGTTTTTTTGCCGTGCCAGTTCGAAATAAAACTTTTTTCTAGAACCACAATCTAAAAGGGAAATTTTTAAACTTTAAGTTAATCAAATAAACGTGTTATAAATTTTTAGTGAATTACTTTTTATTTTTAAAACAACCTTAGGCCGATCTTATGGATATGATCAGTTACAGAAGTTTAGTTTTGCATAGATAAGTAAAAAGTTGAGATGGGAACCTCAAGTTAAATAATCTAACGTTTATGGCATCTAACAACATTGGCTGGCAGAGCTGCGCATTCAGTCGTCGGGTTTCACCGGGCAAAAGCAACCTAAATGTGAAACACCTGAAATGCTGAAATTGGAGGTCATGATAATGGCGGAGAGACAGGGATTCGAACCCTGGGTTCCCGTTAAGGAACAACGGTTTTCGAGACCGCCCCATTCGACCACTCTGGCACCTCTCCGCGGGGGTCTTGCGGCGGTTTAATCAGATGGGCAGGCGGGTGCAACCTTTTTTCAGGTTTTTGGTTGTGGGGACATTCAAAGCAATTGTGATCGGCGGAAATCTGGCAAGTTACGGCTAACCACTTGGCATCGGAGCAGGATGCCCCTACCACTGGTTCTGCCAATTCCTTATGTCTCCGAGGTTTTTATGTTGAAATCACTGGCCACGACGCTTTTTCTGATTTTTCTGCCCGCGGCTTTAACCGCCCAGAGCGCGAATGAGCTGAGAGCGCTACGCGACGCGCTCGGGATCTCAGAAATCCTCGAGGTGATGCGCGAGGAGGGCCTTGAGAACGGGCAAAGCCTGCGCGATGACATGTTTCCGGGGAAGGGCGGACAGGAATGGAATGCGACCCTGAGCGACATTTTTGATGTCGTTCAGATGTCAGATTCGTTTGATGCACGATTTGCAGTTGAAATGTCCGAGACAAACCTTTCGCCACTGATCGAATTTTTCACGTCAGAGCGCGGAAAGCGCATTATCGCACTGGAAATTTCCGGGCGGCGCGCGTTGTTGGACGATGCTGTTGAAGAGGCAAGCCATGACTATTTACGCACGGCTGAAGAAGAAAACGACCCACGTTTGGCCCAGATCAAACGATTTTCCCAGATCAACGCCCTTGTTGATACGAATGTGGAAGGTTCTCTGAATTCAAATTATTCGTTTTACCAGGGCTTACAGGATGGCGGAGCCTTTGAGCGCAGAATGAGCGAACAACAAATGCTTGCCGACGTTTGGGGACAGGAACCCCAAATCCGGTCTGAGACAGAACAATGGGTCTATTCCTTTTTGCTGCTCGCCTACCAACCGCTCAGTGACGAAGATATTGAAGCATACATCGAATTATCCGAAACATCGGAAGGACGAATCCTTAACAACGCATTGTTTGCGGCTTTTGATACCATGTACGCTGAAATCTCGCACGCTCTTGGGCTCGCGTCAGCACGCTATTTGTCGGGAGAAGACATCTAAAACCAATGGGACTTCGCTCTTGACTTCAAGTGCATATCCACAGATAAGCCCGCATCTGGACAAGCAGGACGCTTGCCAGATCAGGAAATCACGCCCGAAGGGGCGCGCTGTTCGAGGCGCCGGCAACGGCACAAACACCCGATACGGGGGCCACAGAACGCGGTAAAACGAAGGAAAAGCAAATGTTTGCGGTCCTAAAGACCGGCGGCAAGCAGTATAAAGTTCAATCAGGCGACGTGCTTCGTGTTGAGAAACTTGCTGCTGACGCTGGAGAGAAAATCCAGTTTAACGAGATTCTTATGGTTGGTGCCACAGTTGGCGCGCCATTCGTAGAAGGTGCTGCTGTGCAGGCCGATGTGATCGATCAGATCAAAGGCGAAAAAGTTATTCACTTTGTAAAACGTCGCCGGAAGCATGGTTCCAAGCGCACCAAGGGTCACCGTCAGCAACTTACATTGCTGCGGATCACTGACATTCTTGAAAAAGGTGGCGACAAGTCCGGTGTAAGAGCCGCGATTGGAGCAGGTTCTGTTTCTTCCGTTGCTGTAGCAGCCGCTGCTCCTAAAGCTGCTGCCAAGAAAGCAGCCCCAAAGAAAGCTGCTGCAAAGGCTGAAGCGCCTAAAAAAGCCGCGAAAGCAGAAGCACCAGCAACAGCTGATGATCTGAAAAAACTTTCTGGCGTTGGCCCGGCACTTGAGAAGAAACTTCTTGAAGCTGGTGTTACAACATTCGCACAGATCGCTTCCTGGTCAGATGCAGATGTCGCAGAAATGGACGAAAAATTGTCATTCAAAGGCCGTATCGAGCGTGAGGGCTGGATCGAACAGGCCAAAGAACTGACTAAAGGCTAAGGAGAGACAAGATGGCACATAAAAAAGCAGGCGGTTCATCCAGAAACGGTCGCGACTCTGCTGGTCGCCGCCTTGGCGTCAAAAAATTCGGCGGTGAGTTCGTTATTTCCGGAAACATCATCGTGCGTCAGCGCGGCAACAAATGGTGGCCTGGTGAAAACGTAGGCCAGGGCAAGGACCACACGCTTTTTGCAACTGCAGAAGGTAACGTGACTTTCCACAAAGGCCTGAAAGGCCGCACCTTTATTTCTGTTCTTCCGATGGCGGAGGCTGCAGAGTAAGTCGAACCTCTCTAAGGTAAATTTTATGGGGATCGGCATACCGCCGGTCCCCATTTTGATTTGGAAAGGCCTTTTTATGGCCGTCGCAACAGGCAGTTTTTTACTGTTCGCCGCAAGTCAGGTGGGAACACCGGGGCCAGCCAATATGGCCCTGCTGGCAACAGGTGCGCGCTATGGTTTGCGTCAGGCCCTTCCGTTTGTGGCCGGGGTTGCGCTTGGCAAACAGCTTATCATCTGGCCGATCGGTTTTGGGTTAATGCAACTCGCTGAAAGCGCGCCGTGGATTTTTGAAGCGCTTAAGTGGATATCAGCGGCCTATATTTTCTGGCTCGCCTGGCGTGTGGCGAATATGAGCCTGCATGCAGATCACAATATCGGTGCCGCTCCGGGTTTCTTTGCTGGTCTGGCGGTTCATCCACTTAACCCAAAAGCCTGGGCCATGATCACCGGTGGCTTCACAAGTTTTGTGAGCCCGGGGACTTCGACCTTGCAGGCGACGGCAACGATCGCCATCTGTTTGTTTGTATGTCAGGTCATTTTGCACCCGATCTGGACGTATGGAGGGGAAAAGATCGCCAGCGCGGTTAAGGGCCACGCAGCAGAAAGATACTTATTAAGGACTTTAGCGGCATTAACGGTCGCAAGTGTCCTTTTTGTGCTTTTCGGAGGAGGGACGGCGTGAGACTAGAAACAATTTTGAACCAACCGGTTATCGTGACAGAGCGGTTTACGTTGCGCCCTGTCCGGCGCTCGGACCTTGGATTGCTGAGTTTGCATGCGGCTGACAAACGTGTGGCAGAGGCGACGACCTCTATTCCGCATCCGTTACCGCCCGGTGCGACAGAGGCCTTTATTACACGCTCTATGTCAGCAGACCGGACCGAAGATGTCTGGATCATGGATGGTTCTAGAGCCAACCATGCTGAAGTCCTTGGCGTCATTTCGCTCGACCGAATGGATCGCGGCCAATCAGCAATCGGGTATTGGGTGGTGCCTGCTTTCTGGAATACGGGGCTCGCGTCGGAAGCCGTGCGTGCACTGCTTGAGGCGAACCCGCAAGATTGCAACGGGATTTTTGCGCAGGTTTTTCAGGATAACCCTGCTTCCGCACGGGTTCTAACGAACGCTGGCTTTGAATACCTTGGTGACGCCGAGGCGCATTCTGTCGCGCGCGACGCAAATATTGCAACCTGGACGTATCTTAAAAAACTTGCATAACCGATGGAAAACAAGCGTACATTGATATTTGGAACACCTCGTCTTGAGGTGCGTGCCTTTGCGCCGGAAGATTGGACTCGGCTTTCTGAAATCGGTGGTAATCCCAAAGTCGCACGGATGATGTTATCGCTCAACGCACCATGGCCTGAAGCAGATGTTAAAATCTGGATGGCACAGAACACTTACCAAGGCACGCTTGGATATCTTGCTGGTATTTATCTGCCGGACGAAACCCTGATTGGCTTTGTTCGAATAGGAGGTACCCCGATAACATGTGGTTTTGCCGTTGACCCGGATTATCAGGGTCTTGGCTACGCAACCGAGGCCGTACATGGACTGCTTGCGCACGCCTTTGACACGCTTGAAGCCAAAGTTATCGAAGCAGATCATTTTGCGGACAATCTCGTATCGGGTAGGGTTTTGCACAAGCAGGGCTTTGAAAAGATTGGTGAGGGAGCCGCGAAGTCCACCGCAAGACTTGAGCCCGCACCAAATGTGCTCTATCGCCTGACCCAACAGCAAATTAAGGCCGCATAACATGAAATTTCTTGATCTCGCTAAGGTCTATATCCGCTCTGGCAGCGGCGGCGGCGGCTGTGTCAGCTTTCGACGTGAAAAATATATCGAATACGGCGGCCCGAACGGTGGCGATGGCGGACGCGGTGGTGATGTGATTGCCGAAGTTGTCGAAGGGTTGAACACCTTGATCGATTTTCGCTATCAGCAGCATTTCTTCGCGAAAAACGGGCAGGCCGGAATGGGAAGCCAACGTACGGGCGCCGACGGTGATGACATCATCCTGCGTGTACCGATTGGCACTGAAATCCTAGATGAAGATCAGGAAACAGTCATCGCTGATCTGACCGAGTACGGCCAGCGGGTCTTGCTGGCCAAAGGTGGCAACGGTGGATTCGGGAACCTGCATTTCAAAAGCGCGACAAATCAGGCACCGCGCCGCGCAAACCCCGGGCAGGAGTGTGTGGATCGCACGCTGTGGCTGCGCCTGAAACTTATTGCTGATGCCGGATTGCTTGGTCTTCCGAACGCCGGAAAATCCACCTTTCTTGCGGCTTGTTCCAACGCGCGTCCGAAAATTGCTGATTACCCGTTCACCACATTGCACCCGAATTTGGGTGTAGTCGGAATCGACAATGCGGAAATCGTGATTGCCGATATTCCCGGTCTGATCGCGGGGGCCCATGAAGGCAAGGGGATTGGGGACCGCTTTCTTGGCCACGTCGAGCGATGCTCGGTTCTGTTGCACCTGATCGACGGCACCTCCGAAAATGTTGTTGAGGACTACCAAACGATCATCAACGAACTTGAAGCTTATGGTGGCCATCTGGCTGACAAACCTCGCGTGACTGCCTTGAACAAGATTGATACCTTGGACGATGAAGAACGGGCTAAAAAGAAAGCGGCACTTGAAGCTGCAAGTGGTGGTTCCGTCATGCTGATGTCAGGCGTCAGCCAGGAAGGTTTGAAAGAAGTGTTGCGCGCAGTTCGCGCAGAGATTGTCCAGGACAAAGTTGCCGAAAAACAAGCTACGGAGGAGCCCGAAACGTGGCAACCGTAAGCACCGCAAAGAGGCTGGTTATCAAAATCGGCTCAGCACTGCTTGTGGATCGCGAAACGGGCATGCTGAAGACGGACTGGCTTGTTGCCCTAGCCAAGGATGTTGCCGCTGCAAAAGCGCGTGGCACCGATGTCATTCTGGTATCCTCGGGTTCAATCGCACTTGGGCGCGGGGTTCTGAAGCTCAAAAAAGGTGCGCTAGCGTTAGAGCAATCGCAAGCTGCGGCCGCCGTTGGGCAAATTCGTCTGGCACGGGCCTATGAAGAGGCGCTTCAACCACATGGGATAACAACGGCACAGGTTTTGGTTACGCTTGAAGACAGCACAAATCGGCGTCGGTATCTGAATTCACGCGCGACGTTTGAGCAGCTTTTGTCGCTGGGTGTCGTCCCAATCGTGAATGAAAACGACACTGTTGCAACCGATGAAATCCGCTATGGCGACAATGACCGGCTCGCCGCGCAGGTTGCCGTAACGGTGGGTGCGGATCAGCTGGTGCTTTTGTCAGATGTTGATGGGCTTTACACCGCCAATCCAGCGACGGACCCTGATGCAACACGGTTTGACGTTGTTGAACGCATTACACCCGAGATTGAGGTAATGGCGGGTGATGCGGTGTCTGAAACCTCCAAAGGCGGCATGAAGACAAAACTTTTGGCGGCCAAGACAGCCGTTGGTGCAGGCTGCGCTTTGGTGATTGCCGAAGGGTTTGGGTTGCGCCCCATTCAAGCATTGATTGATGGTGCACCCTGCACGTGGTTCCTTGCGGAAACGGACCCACAAGCGGCGCGCAAACGCTGGATCGCGGCGATGAAGCCAAAAGGGGAAGTGACGGTTGATGCAGGTGCCGCTTCGGCGTTGTCACGCGGCAAATCCCTTCTGCCAGCCGGTGTGACCGGTGTTCGAGGCGATTTCGGCCGGGGCGATCCGGTTGCTATTCTTGGTCAGGGCGGCGAGACACTTGGCAAAGGATTAAGCCGTTACACTGGTGCCGAGGCGCAGGCGATCAGCGGCAGGCAATCTGCTGACATTGAAGCGATTTTGGGCTATTCAGGACGGGCGGCGCTGATCCATAGGGACGATATGGTGTTATGAAAGATCTTGAAAACATACCCGAGATGATGACCGAGATCGGCGCGCGTGCCAAAGCTGCTGCAACTGAGCTTGGTTTTTGCCCAGCCAACCAACGCCAGTTGGCGCTGGAAAAAGCAGCTGACGCTGTTTGGGACCGGCGCGCCGAGATTATTGAAGCCAACCACGAAGATATGGCCTATGGCCGCGAAAAGGGTTTGTCCGCAGCAATGCTTGATCGGTTGATGCTGGATGAAAGTCGCATCAAGGGAATGGTCGAAGGGCTTCGCGCGGTTGCAGCGCAGGCTGACCCGTTGGGAGAAGTAATTGCCGAGTGGGACCAACCCAGCGGATTGCACATCAAGCGAATCAGGACGCCTTTGGGTGTTATCGGCGTGATCTATGAAAGCCGACCCAATGTAACCGCTGATGCTGGCGCGTTATGCCTGAAGGCAGGCAACGCCGTGATTTTGCGCGGCGGATCTGAAAGTTTCCATTCTTCGGGTATTATCCATTCCTGCTTGCAGGACGGTTTACAGGCGGCAGGTTTAACAAAAGACGCCATTCAGCGTGTTCCAACACGCGACAGAGCGGCCGTTAGCGAAATGCTACGCATGACGGATTACATTGATGTCATTGTCCCAAGGGGCGGCAAGGGTCTTGTCGGGCTGGTGCAGCGTGAAGCGCGTGTTCCGGTGTTCGCACATCTGGAGGGTATCGTTCACATCTACATCGATGCGAAAGCAGATCCAGAAAAAACCAAACGCGTTGTTCTGAATGCCAAAACACGACGAACGGGCATTTGCGGCGCGGCAGAATGCCTTTTGATACATCGCGACGTTGCAAATTCAATCGGTGCCGATGTCATTCGCAGCCTGATCGCAGAAGGCGTTGAGGTGCACGCGGACGAGGCCTTGCAGAAAATTGAAGGAGCCATTCCCGCGGTTGAAAGCGACTGGGGTCATGAATTTCTGGATATGATCATAGCTGCAAAAGTTGTTGACGATGTAGACGGCGCAATCGCACACATCCGGCGCTACAGCTCTTCTCACACGGATTGCATCATGACCGACGATGACGATGTTGCTGCGCGCTTCTTTGAGCGCCTCGACAGTGCCATTCTGATGCGAAACGTTTCGACCCAGTTCGCTGATGGCGGAGAGTTTGGTATGGGCGCGGAAATCGGCATTGCCACAGGCAAGATGCATGCACGTGGGCCGGTTGGGGCAGCGCAGTTGACCAGCTTTAAGTACCTTGTTTCAGGTGATGGGATCGCACGTCCCTAAACTATTACGTCAATACACTGATCACAGATTTTTAAAGTCAGCGTGCGTCCGAGTTCCAAAACCACCCGTGGCACGATCGCGAACTGCACATCTGCCGGTCGTATATCGCCATTTCCCGGCGTGGCAGACAGGATTTCCCATAAATCGGGGTTTACCCTGAGCTTTTCGGCGCATCCGCTGACTTTCCAGCGTTTATCGTCTTGCGAAATGGTAATCGTTCCCCTAAAGGGCATAGCCGTCTCAAAGCACTGGACAAGCAACAGGATGAGTTTGGCAATAGTTCGCGGCAGGGTTTCACTTGCAGAGCAGTATATCCGAACGCGGCTGGTTTTTTGATAATCCTGAAGGATTGACAGGAATTCATTTCGCGCGATGTGCTGGTCTTGCACGCTGGCCCCGTAAGCAACACGGAAAAACCTTATGCGCGCCGACGCGCTTGCAACGCTTTCCGAGATGAGCGCGACTTCTTCCGAAGGTTTGCCCGCCAATGACAGCAGTTCCACCCCATTGCCGATTGCGCCCAAAGGGCTGATAAGATCATGACAGATGCGAGAGCCTATGAGCGCGGCCAGATCATGTGTGGTGTCAGTCATTATAAGGTCCAGTCAAGGAAGTGCGGTAAGTATGAATGCAATTCTAGAGCCAGGAATGTTTGTGCAGCATCCGAACCATCCGGAATGGGGTATTGGACAGGTACAATCCAACATTGATGGTAAAATTACCGTTAACTTTGAAGAAACCGGAAAAGTTGTCATCGCAAGCGCAAGGATTGATCTTGTCGTGGTATACGACCCTTAGAAAAAGGTCTTCGGCTTGGCTGTTGCAAATATAGCCCTTGCAGCCTAGAACCTGCCAAACCCCGGGCGACAGGACCAATACCCTTCGATGACCGCCGCTGATCCCAAATTTGAAATTCGTCTGGCGCACCACGAATCTGATTTTCTGGCAGCACAACGTTTGCGATATAACGTGTTTGTAACAGAACTGGGTGGTGATGGTGATCTGGTCGATCACGAGGCCCGGTTGGAACGCGATATTTTTGACCCCTACTATGATCATCTGGTTTTGATTGATCATTCGCGCAACGCTGACGACCTGGACCATGTGGTAGGGGTCTATCGTCTGATGAGATCAGATCAGGCAGATAAGATTGGCAATTTCTACTGCGAAAGTGAATATGACCTGTCGCCGCTAAAGGCAAAGGGGCGCAAGTTACTGGAACTTGGCCGGTCGTGTCTTCACGCTGACTATCGGGGCGGAATGGCGATGTTTCATCTGTGGAACGCTCTTGCGACTTATGTTCTCGAACATGATGTCGAGATATTGTTTGGCGTTGCGAGTTTTCATGGAATAAATGTTGACGCTATCAAAGAACCGCTGTCTTTTCTGTACCATACGCATCTGGCCCCACCAGACCTGCGCGTGCGTGTACTGAAAAAACACTATCAAAACATGAACCTGCTACCGCTGGATCAGATTGATCGCCGCGAGGCCATGGTCGCCACGCCAGCATTGATAAAAGCCTACCTTCGACTTGGCGGTCTTGTGGGTGACGGCGCCTTTGTCGACATCAAATTCAACACCACAGACGTATTTATGCTGATGGACACAAACCGTATGAACGAAAACCAAAGGCGTCGCATTGTGGAAGGTCGCAAAGCATGACCCTTGGTTGGGATCCTGACATTATCCCGGACCCGAAACCCATTCCTTTCACAGGGTGGATCAGGGTTTTTCTGCGTGGTGTTCTGTTGTTCACAGTAACCTTCGGCTCCCTGATAATCTTGCTGCTTTTGCGGTTGATAGAGCGCCCTCTTTACGGGGACCGCCGCCCGATCACACCCCATATCACGCAATTCGTCTGCCGGTCCGCGTTCATCATCATGGGTATACGCCATACGGTCCACGGCAAGCTGATGGAGGGGCAGGGGGCCGTTGTCTCAAACCATGTATCCTGGCTCGATATCTTTGCGCTGAACGCACGCAAACGGATTTATTTCGTTTCAAAGTCCGAGGTGGCGAGCTGGCCCGGCATAGGCTGGCTGGCGCGTGCAACGGGCACGCTTTTCATCAAGCGCGATGCGCGCGAGGCGGCAAGCCAAAAAGAACTGTTTGAGGCGCGTCTTCAGGTTGGCCACAAACTTTTGTTTTTTCCAGAAGGAACCTCAACAGACGGAAGCCTTGTGCTGGCGTTCAAATCCACGCTTTTTGCCGCGTTTTTTGCAGACGGGCTGCGGGAAACCCTACAGGTGCAGCCCGTAACCCTGCGCTATACCGCTCCAGAGGGGGTCGAGTCGTGGTTTTATGGCTGGTGGGGAAAGATGGAATTTGCCTCGCACCTTGCTCAAACACTGGCCTCACCGGTACAGGGGCAGGTCGAAGTCATCTATCATGACCCGGTGAGTGTCGCTGATTTCGCGGACCGGAAGGCGTTAGCGAAGCATTGCGAATTGGCGGTTCGGTCGGGGTTATAGCCGGTATGCGAACATTCGAGGTTTGCGAACTTCTTTCCAGTCACTTTTAAAAATCAACCGACACCCACCACGCGACATCGGGACAACCCGAGTCGGCGCGTTACCTTGGTTGCGCGAAGCGCTGCGACAAGGCTATCGCTGAGAAAAAACGCCTCTGAAATCTTTGATTCAACCCAAAGATCCACACCTTCCAGCGCTGCCTCATTCACGGATATATCGTCGTGTTTGACATCTAGCGGAAGACGCCAGATATCCTCAGTTGGATATGGTTTTCTTGCATTTGGAGAGTGCTCTGGCTCAAAGGTGTCTTTTGTTTCCCCGAAATTCAGACAAAAAATATTCACCCTCGACCGGCGTAACCCGGTCAAACTGAAACAGCTTTGTCGGGTACAACGACGTCTGTCCCAGGTTGAACTGGCGAAGCACATCCGCAAACGCCGGAGAAACCGTCCAGAACCCACCTGCGCTAAAAATATCTGGCTGTTTCTTGTGCATTTGATCGGGGTATTTGCCATATATTTCCTGTGGAAAACGATCAGCGGAAAGCGGCACGCCTTTTTTGTTCTGGCGCAATGTATCGACAGTTCTCTCTGCATTTTCCAGATAAACATCATGTATAAACGACTTTGTCATACCAGCGGCCATCATTGCGTGGCTGACCCAGACAATATCTTTACTTTTTGTCATTGAACGCGTCCTCCACTCAGATTTCTTTTGCTTTATAGGGCCGGAACATCTTGATTTTCTGCGCTTTAAGCGCTTCGAAAAATGCGTCTGACATCATGAAGCTTGCCGGGTACCGTTTTTCGCGCCACAAATTGGCACCAGAAAGCGCAAACTTTCTGACGGTCGCATTTTTACGAAAATGGTGAATGTGCATCTTCTCAGACACATGCCCGTGAAACGGCGCGACACTCGACACATCATCTACAATGCTGTCCTGCATACGCGTGACGTTCATCGCGAAATATTCACCCTCTGGTTGGGTGCTGCTTTTAAACCGGACGTCGATTGGAAAAAATTGGTGGAGGCCGGGGTCGAACTGCTCGAGAATTTCACGAACTTTGGAGGTAACAAGCGCAAGAGAACCTGTTGTTAAAAAACAAT
Source organism: Pseudohalocynthiibacter sp. F2068 (assembly GCF_023015645.1). Lineage (NCBI taxonomy): Bacteria > Pseudomonadati > Pseudomonadota > Alphaproteobacteria > Rhodobacterales > Paracoccaceae > Pseudohalocynthiibacter > Pseudohalocynthiibacter sp. F2068. The sequence continues at coordinate 278,108 of NZ_JALKAK010000001.1, read as the reverse complement.
CGGGCATTGATTTTCTTTTTTTGTGAAGCACAACTTCACGAGGAACTTCATCAGAAGTTAAGGTTCGTTTTCCGTAGCGGTAAACACCAGATAAAACCGAGCGTGTATGCAGATCCGGGACGAGTTTAAAAAATTCAGGGAAATCCCCCCCCTGAACGAACGGGGCCTCCGAGGGTATATGAAGAACATAGGTCATAAGGGTAATCTCCCGGTTTCCGTACAATTGATGAAACCTGTAAAGAAATACAACCCTAAGATTAGTTCAGTGCTAAATGAAACTCGAAAACGAGATTTTCATTTTAGCATGACATTTTCGCGGTCCTAACAATCAGTTTTTTTGCCAAACGCACAGACCGCTTTCCTGATCACCCCATCGCAGCAGCAAGTTCGCCCAATGCCTGAACCGGATCATCCGTTCTCCAGATCTCTTCACCAATTGCGAAAAAGTCGGTGTAGGGCGCCAGCCGGGCCACATTTTCCACGTCGAGCGCGCCTTCGGCTACAACGGGAACTTCGACAATCTCGGACCACCATTCAAACAATTCGGTATCTGCAACTGTGCCGTCGCCCAGCGGTGTCACCCCCACAGGGCCAAAGCTGACGTAATCTGCACCAGCCTCGCCAGCATTCATACCATCGTGACGCTGTGCACCACAAAAAGCTCCGACAATTGCATCAGCCCCAAGGTCTTTGCGTACCTTGCGGACTGAGCGCGCACCGTCTGTCAGATGCACACCGTCAAGACCAAGTCGCTCAACCAGCAACACGTGGCTCTCGATCACCAGCGCAATGTCGCGCGCATGGCAAAGCTCGCGCAGCAGATCGGCTGCTTTTGCAATCCGGTCTTCGTCCTTAGTTGCCATCGACAGGCGCAGGCAGGAAATGTCATGGGCATCCATCACCCGGGAAAGCGTTTCCGGAAAACTCAGAAGCTCAAACTCAGGTGGGGTGATCAGGTAAAGTTGCGGATGCTCAGTCTCGGCCATTTTCGGGCTCCTTGGATGGTATTGCCGCCCCTATAGCGCGGAAAATACCGCTTGGCTACGTCCTAGGTGGTCTGCTGGCGAAATCGGGCAATAGACGCATCCGTTAAGCGCGGCTGCATCGGTTCGCATAACTGTTAGGTTATAGGACACTGCTCCGACCTTGTAATGCAGGCGTGTGGCGCGTATCACGCCGCGATCAACTGGCAAAAGATTTTACGATGCAAGACACCAACCAAGACTGGCAAGGCCCACAGCCCGCCATGATCCTGATCCGCCCACAGATGGGTGAAAACATCGGCGGCGCGGCGCGTGCAATGTGGAATTTCGGGCTTGAACGTATGCGCATTGTGGCCCCGCGCGATGGCTGGCCGAACCCCAAAGCAGACGCAATGGCCAGCGGGGCAGGCCGTTTGCTTGACGAGGCCGGGCTTTTTGACACAACCGAAGCTGCCCTTGCCGATTGTAACTTCGTCTTTGCCACGACAGCGCGCCACCGCGGCCTGACAAAACCCATCATGACACCGGAGCGCGCCATGGAACATGCACGTGGTTTGATCGAGGCGGGGCAAAAGGTTGGCATCATGTTTGGTCCCGAACGTGCGGGTCTGGAAAACGAAGATGTCGCGCGTGCGAATGTCATTATTACCGTGCCGGTTAACCCGAAGTTTGCGTCGTTAAACCTTGCACAATCTGTTCTGCTGACAGCCTACGAATGGCGGCGCCAGACGACAGAGGCTGTGCCTGAGGTCATGGAAATGGCGAAAACCGAATTTGCAGAGGCGATCGAGGTTGAAAAGCTGGGCGATCACTTTGAGCAACGACTGGACGAAGCCGGGTTTTTCTATCCGGACGATAAAGCAGAGAACATGAAGCTCAACCTGCGCAACCTCTGGTCACGAATGCCAATGACCCGCGCTGATGTGCAAACCTTTCACGGAATGTTGCGTCAAATCATACGGTGGAAAGATAAGGGCTAGGTTTCGCCGAATTGCTGGCGAATTGGGCATTCCAACCCTTGCCCCCGGCTCGTGTGAACCCTAGGTTTGGCGCACGTCAGACGGGGGCAGCGATGAGCCAGAAACGCAGTATCTTTGAAGAAGTATCCGAGGACGCAACAGCCGCGAAATCCGCCGCACCACAACCCGGGCTTATTGACCGGGCGCATAAGGGTGCGCGAGGTGCGATCCGGGGCTGGCTAATGCTGATCTTCGTACTGGTCGCCTTGATGATCGCCGTTGGCGGTTTGACGCGACTGACGGACTCTGGCCTTTCAATCACCGAGTGGAAGCCGATTACAGGTGCTATCCCCCCGCTTAGTGAAGATAATTGGTCAGCAGAATTCGCAAAATATCAGGACAGCCCGGAATTTCAGATACAAAACAGTGCGATGACCCTGTCAGAGTTCAAGACGATATTCTGGTGGGAATGGGGCCATCGGCAGCTTGGCCGCGTGATCGGGCTGGTTTGGGCCGTAGGTTTCCTTTTCTTCTGGGCAACCAAGCGTATTCCAACCGGCTGGACTGGCCGTTTGTTTGGACTGGGTGTCCTTGGTGGCATTCAGGGCGCTATCGGCTGGTGGATGGTATCCTCGGGGCTAACCGGGCGTATGGTTGATGTTGCCTCTTACAGGCTTGCCACGCATCTCGGGCTCGCCTTTGTGATTTTGGGGCTGGCAAGTTGGTACATCTTATCGTTGGGACGCAGCGAGGCGCAGTTGATGCAAGCCCGCCGCAGTCGCGAAGATAAACTCGCCTCTATGTCGACAGGGCTGATGCATTTCGCGTTCCTGCAAATCCTGCTTGGCGCTTTGGTTGCGGGCATTGACGCAGGGCGCGGGTACATCGACTGGCCGCTGATGGCCGGCCAAGTTATCCCTGACGGAATGTTTGCGCTTTCACCCTGGTGGAGCAATTTCTTTGAGAACTCGGCACTTGTGCAATTTGTTCACAGGCTGGCAGGTTACCTGCTGTTGATATTCGGCTTTGTTGTTTGGCGCAAAAGCCGTTCAAGCGGCAATGTCGCAACCCATGGTGCGTTCAACCTTGTGCTCGCCATGCTTTGTTTGCAGGCGATCTTAGGGGTCGCGACCGTTATGCAAGCCGCAGAATGGCACATTGCGATCACCCATCAGGTTGGTGCTATTGTTCTTTGGGTATTCATTCTGAAATCTCGCTTTCAAACCATGTATCCACAAACCCAGAGCATTCGGGGAAACTAGTATGACAGCCTATCAAGAGTTGTTGGCGCATCAGCGAGAGACAGAGGCGCTCGCCCAGATTTCCGGCCGTCTGGGATGGGATCAGGAAACCATGATGCCACGCGGTGCTGCCTCGCAGCGTAGCGAGGAAATGGCAGCACTTGAGGGTGTGCTACACGCGCGCCGAACAGATGTGCGGATCGGTGACTGGTTGTCAGCGCTTGAGGGCGCAGAGCTTGATAAAGTTGAAACCGCGAATTTGCGTCATATTCGCCGAGACTTTACCCGTACCTCTAAAGTACCTGCGAAATTAGCGGCGGAACTCGCGCGTGTAACCAGCCTTTCACAAGGCGTTTGGGCCGAAGCGCGCAAAGCCGAAGATTTCGACGCCTTTGCAGGAACACTAGAAAAAGTATTAGGCCTGAAACGCGAAGAAGCAGATGCGATTTCAGACGGTGGGTCGCGTTATGACGCATTGCTGCAAGATTATGAACCAGGCGCAACCGGGGCGGAACTTGCTGCTATGTTCAGCGCGCTTAGGCCGCGGCTGGTCGCGCTACGCGAATGTGTTATAGGTGCAAGCCATCATCCGGTACCACTCATCGGTGAATTTGAAGAGCGGCTTCAAATGAAACTTACCCGCGTTCTGGCCCGGGCCTTTGGGTATGATTTCAGCCGGGGGCGGCTTGATAAGGCTGTCCATCCGTTCTCATCCGGTTCGGGCTCTGACGCCCGGATTACAACCCGCACGTCGCTGACAGACCCGTTCAACTGTTTTTATTCCACAATCCATGAAGTCGGCCACGCCTGCTATGAGCTTGGAATCGATGACGCCTATGCGCTCACGCCGTTGGGGCAGGGCGTATCGATGGGTGTGCACGAGAGCCAAAGCCGCATCTATGAAAACCAGATCGGTCGCAGCCGAGCGTTCACCGGATGGCTTTTTGAGCAAATGCGCCAAAGCTTTGGTGATTTCGGAATACCGGATTCCGACGCGTTTTATAGCACGGTGAACCGCGTTGGACAGGGAAGTATCCGTACTGAAGCGGACGAATTGCAATATAACTTACATGTCTTGTTGCGGTTCGATCTGGAACAATCGCTGGTGTCGGGCGACCTTGCTGTAGCTGATTTGCCCGACGCCTGGAACCAACGTTTTAAGGCTGATTTCGGCTTTGCTGTCGACAAGCCGTCAAACGGATGTTTGCAGGATGTACACTGGTCTGTTGGTTTGTTTGGATACTTTCCGACATACACCCTCGGGAATGTATATGCAGGGTGTCTGAACAAAGCGATGCGCGATGCGGTGCCTAATGTTGATACTGCGCTTTCACAAGGAGATACCTCCGCCGCAACCGGTTGGCTGCAAGAAAACCTGCAACGTCACGGCGGGCTTTACGAGCCGAAGGACGTGATCGAACAGGCTTGCGGGTTTGCCCCAAGCGAAGCCCCGTTGCTCGACTATCTGGAAAACAAGTTTTCGGAAATTTACCGACTGTAGACCTGATGTTCTGTCAGTTTTACTGATCCCAGTCTGGTTCCCGTTTTTCCAAGAATGCACTGATGCCTTCTGCGGTATCAGGCACAAGCATGTTTTCAACCATTACGCTGCCTGTGTAAGCGTAAGCCTGATCAAGCGGCATCTGAATCTGTTCATAGAAAGCCGATTTGCCAACTTTAACGGCGGACCCAAGCTTTGAGGCAACAAGCGCTGCAAGCGACTTTGTCTCTTTCTGTAAATCCCCGGGGGCTACTGAACGATTTATAAGGCCGAGTTCTTCGGCGCGCGCCGCGTCGATGAATTGCCCGGTCGTCAGCATTTCAAACGCTTGTTTGCGCGGTATATTCCGGCTAAGCGCGACCATGGGCGTTGAACAAAACAAGCCGATGTTCACACCGTTCACGCCAAATTTGGTTCCTTCAGCGGCGACAGCCAGATCGCATGACGCAACAAGCTGACACCCGGCTGCGGTTGCAATGCCATGAACTTCAGCAATGACCGGCTGTGGAAGACGGGGCAGGGTCATCATCAGGTGCGCGCATCTGTTGAAAAGGTCTTTGAAATAGGCGCGTCCACCATCATCCGCTTTGCGCCCCGCGGTCATTTCTTTCAAATCATGCCCCGCACAAAACGCCTTGCCAACGCCCGACAGGATGATCACCCGGATTGAACTGTCGTCCATCAGTTGGTCAAACTCAGCCTGAAGTGCGGCAAGCATTGCATCAGACAGTGCGTTCAGGTTTGAGGGGTTATTTAGCGTCAGTCGTGCAACAGCGCCCATATCGTTGCGTACCACCAGCTTGTCCATCTTGCCCTCCGTCCGGTTTCAGCCAAACTGTAAGGCGACACAAAGCTGGGGGAAAGCATGACTTTAGAAATGTCGCATGATGAGCTGCAAATATTTTTGACAGAGGCTTTCCCGCAAGTTTCCGACGATTTTAAGATCGAAGAGGTGGCACCAGAAGAAATTTCGGTGCGCATGTTCGTCGGAGACCACAATCTGCGCCCCGGCGGCACGGTATCGGGGCCGTCTATGTTCGCGCTTGCGGATGTTTCCGTTTACCTCGCAATCCTCGCGATGATTGGGCCAAAGGCGCTTGCCGTGACAACCAACTGCTCGATCGATTTCATGCGCAAACCAGCAGCAGACACTGATTTAATTGGGCAGGCAAAAATATTGAAACTAGGACGCGCTTTGGCGGTTGGGGACGTGTTGATCTTTTCTGAAGGGGAACCGAAGCCGGTTGCACACGCAACACTGACTTATTCGATACCGCCAGAAAAATAGTGAAATTTCCTTAGAATGCGCGAAGAACACAAAAAAGGGCCGGGAAAAACCCGGCCCAGGAAGAGGTTCTGTAAGGGTGGGGATGTATCACCCCTTCCAGAACGGACGAGCAGCCTCCGTATCGGCCATCTCGCGTGTCAGTCCACAGTCTTCCAACTGGGAAACAGTTAATGATTTCAACGTTTTTCGGGTATGACGGCGATCTTCCCACTGGGCGACCTTAGCAGCAAGCACCACAATCACCTGGCTAAACGGTGGAAGTTCGCGGTGGCTGTTAAGCCGGCTCAACGCTGAATTGGTTTGCAAATTTGTCATTGCCATGGGGTGCTCCTTTATTGTATTGATACAATAATCAGAATTAATCAGTAATGTAGTGGTACAAAGCTATTCAAGAAACGTCCAATGAAAGATTGTAATGGATACAATATGGTTTCCTGATTTGTCACAATGTGAAGGGTCAAAATATAAGGCTCTTGTTGACGCCATCCGTGACGCAATAGCGAACGACCAGCTTAAAGAAGGTGATAAATTACCTCCTGTCAGAGAATTGGGATGGAAACTTAAAGTAACACCAGGCACGGTTGCCCGGGCTTATACGTGCCTAACTACTGATGGATTCCTGAAGGCGGAGGTCGGACGCGGTACATTTGTTGCCGCTCTGGGTTCACAAAAAATTGTACCAATACAACCGTTCACCCCAGAAGAATGGCCAGATGAAATCAATCTGCTGAGCCCGTTGCTGCCCGATGTGGGGCAAAGCGAAGCGATTCGAGATGCCTATTTGAAGATGGCAGAGATGCTGCCCGACGAAACCATGATGCGCTACCCGTCCACGCAAAGAGAGCGACCTGCCAGACAAGCGGTCATGAACTGGATCGCCCGACTTCCGCTTGGGATGTTTGATGTTGACGACATTGTCCTGACGTACGGTGGGCAAAGTGCGATCCTTTCGATTTTCCAGACCGTATTGAAAGGGGCAACACCGATTGTTTTTGCGGAAGATCTGACCTATTCGGGTTTCAGGCATGCGGCACAGCTGGTCCGCGCAGATGTGGTTAGCATAGCTTGCGATTCAGAAGGCCTGCTGCCTGACGCGCTCGAGAAGGCGTGTCAGCAACACGCTGGCCAAATTCTCTGTACCTCGCCGGAAATGCATAACCCGACAGCGCAACGAACAAATCTGACAAGGCGAAAAGAAATTGCCGAGATTGCCCGGAATTATGATCTGCAGATCATGGAAGATAACTGCTATTCAATGAGCGATACCGACTTGCCAAGCTATCGGGCTTTGCTGCCAAAATTGACCTGGTATGTATCTTCGCTGTCAAAGGTTTTCTCACCCTCATTGCGTATCGGATATGTCGTTGCGCCAACCGGGCGGGCCGGAGACCTGCGCCGCACAACGCAATACAGCCATTTCGGCATAGCCAAACCAGTCGCTGATCTTGCAACGCTACTGCTTAACTCTGGTAAAGTTGATGAGATTAAAACCAAGATGCTCGGGGTTTTACGTGCTCGCATCAAGGTTGCTGTAAACATCCTAGGTGGGTTCGACCTCAAATGGCACGAAGACGCACCTTTCCTTTGGCTTAGCTTACCACGCGGTTGGCGCGCGGCGAGTTTTTGCCGCGCTGCCGAAAAAGAGGGGCTTTTGGTCAGATCCGCCGACGATTTCGCGCTTATTGATGGGCGGGCACCGCATGCTATTCGGATATCGGTAAACGCACATATATCGCTTGCGTGTTACGATGACGCGATGGTGCGTTTAAGACGTATTTTACTGAATCCGCCTGATCAGATTGAAATATAAATGGGGTATTATTATACCTTATTTTTAAGTAATTGTTTTATATAAATAAATGCCGCATGAAGTCGCTTGACTGTGCACTCAAACTCTATAGAAACCGACCATCAATTCATGGTCAGGCCAGTTTGCTTGCACCTTCACCAAAGCCTAGGGTTTTACACATGAAAACGTTCACCGCTACCCCGGCGGATATCGACAAGAAATGGATCCTGATCGACGCTGAAGGCGTTGTTCTTGGCCGTCTTGCTTCGATCATCGCCATGCGCCTGCGCGGCAAGCACAAGCCGTCGTTTACTCCTCACATGGATATGGGCGACAACGTCATCGTCATCAACGCTGACAAGATTCAGCTGACCGGCAAAAAACGTGACGACAAAATCTACTATCGCCACACCGGCCACCCCGGCGGCATTAAACAGAATACTGCACGCGATATCCTTGAGGGCAAATTCCCCGAGCGCGTTGTAGAGAAAGCCGTTCAGCGCATGTTGCCCGGCAACAAGCTGAGCCGCCAATTGATGACCAACCTGCGTGTTTACGCAGGTGCTGAGCACAAGCAAGAAGCCCAGTCACCCGAAGTGTTGGACGTTAAATCCATGAACTCCAAGAATACACGGAGCTGATCATGTCAGAAGATATCAAAACGCTCGACGATCTGAACACCGTTGTTGAAGGCACAGTCGCCGAAGTAGAAGCAGCGCCTGTTCACGAACAGGTCCGCGACGACCTTGGCCGCTCTTATGCAACCGGTAAACGTAAAGATGCGGTTGCCCGTGTCTGGATCAAACCAGGTTCTGGTAAGGTCACTGTAAACGGCAAAGAGATGGCTGTTTATTTTGCACGCCCGGTGCTGCAGATGATCCTGCGTCAGCCTTTCACCGTTGCTGGTGTTGAAGGCGAATTCGACGTGATGGCAACTGTTAAAGGTGGGGGACTCTCTGGTCAGGCCGGTGCGGTTAAGCACGGTATTTCCAAAGCGCTGCAACTTTATGAACCATCGTTGCGGGGTGCTCTGAAAGCTGCTGGCTTCCTGACACGCGACAGCCGCGTTGTGGAACGTAAGAAATTTGGTAAAGCCAAAGCGCGTAAGAGCTTCCAGTTCTCCAAACGCTAAACTTTGCGACATTACAGAAGGGCCGTCCATTTGGGCGGCCCTTTTGCTTTGTTTTATTCATCCGGGGCGATCAACCCCAGCCCACGCAAGTAAATACCGATACCAGTCTCTAACAGTTCTTCTGGCGGGAAAGGCGAGATTGTACCGGGGGAACCACGTGCAAAAAGCTCTACCACGCCATGGCTCATCGCCCAGATATGCGCGCTGAACATAGAAGCGGGTGGTCGTTTGTCTGCCGGAATATGTTTTGAAAGCTCTTCTGCGGCGCGCTCCAACACGCCCATTGCGCGTTTCGCTACAAACGCGAGCTCTGGCGAACGGTTTATAGAGATGCCGCTCTCAAACATCGCCACATAATGCCCGGGATACCGACGCGCAAAGGCAAGATATGCGCGACCGGTTGATTCAAACGAGGCTAACGCCGATGGTTGGCCTTTCTCGTAGGCATATTCCATGAGTTCCGCAAATATCTCATACCCTTGGCGTGACGCTTCTGCGATAAGATCTTCACGGCCATCAAAGTGTCGGTAAACAGCTGCCGGGGTGACGCCAGCTTGCTTCGCCGCTTCGGACAGCGTGAAACCGGTTGGTCCTTTTGTCTCAATCAATTTCAGCGCCGCTTCAACCAAAGCTTCGCGCAGATTGCCGTGATGATAGCCGCGTTTAGACATCCCAGATTTCGGGGCCACCGCAAATATTGCTGTCCGGCCTGCAGGCGACGGATACATCTTTGCCAGCGTATTCGATCTGGCACAGCACCGCGCGAATTGCCGCAATCCGGGCACGCCGTTTATCGTCAGAGCGCACAACAGTCCAAGGCGCAGCCTCAGTATGGCTTTGTTCAAGCGTTTCGCGAATGGCGTCTGAATAGGTGTCCCAACGTTTAAGCCCTTCGACATCAATCCAGCTTAGCTTCCATTGCTTCAGCGGGTCTTTTTCGCGCTTCAGAAACCGGCGAAGCTGTTCAGCACGGCCAACATTAAGCCAGAGTTTGATGAAGTGAATCCCTTCGTCTGCCAGCATGTCTTCAAATTCTGGCAACTGGGTGAAGAAATGTTTGCGTTGTTCGGTTGTACAGAACTCAAAAACATGTTCCACAACACCGCGATTATACCAGGACCTGTCAAACAATGCGATTTCACCGCCTGCAGGTAAATGCTGAATGTAGCGCTGGAAATACCACTGGCTGGCTTCCCGGTTCGACGGCTTGGAAAGCGCGACTACCCGGGCGACGCGCGGGTTCAGGTTCTCACGGAACCGTTTTATCGTGCCGCCTTTACCTGCTGCGTCACGCCCTTCGAAAACAACGGAAACACGGGCACCGCTTTCCTTGACCCATGACTGCAGTTTGACCAGTTCTACCTGCAATGCTGCTATGGTGTCTTCGTATTCTGATGTCGGCATGCTTTTTTCGTAGGGATAGCTAGCAGACAGAATATCCCGCTTTCTAGCATCCTCGATGGCACTGCGCACAGGCTCCGGAGCTTCTGATTCAAAATACCTACTGATCGCCCCGTCAAAAGGAAGCTGCATCGCCCTGTTCTCCGTCATTCTTTTCCTGAATATGGCGGTGTGAGCCCATCAGTGCAATGAAAGGCTGTGTCAGGACGTGCCGATCAGGTCCATATCATAGTGCGTCGTTTGATAAATTTCGTTTATCCAGTTGCCATAAAGCAAATGCGCGTGGCTCCGCCATCTATTCTGCGGGGTGAGGGCAGGGTTGTCATCTGGATAATAATTGATCGGAACGTTGATTTCAGTCCCAGACTCGATATCCCGATCATATTCCTGTTTCAGCGTCCCACTGTCATATTCAAAGTGATTGAAGATGTAGATTGCCCTGTGCTCCGGGTCTTCAACCAGACAGGGACCAGACTCTTCGCTCCCCAATAGCGTTGTTAGCCCGTGAGCGTCGTCAATTTCAGATTGCCGCATCTCTGTCCAACGACTGACAGGAATGACGCAGTCGTCCGAAAATCCGCGTAGATATGGTGAAGAGGGCGCAAGATTCTGGTGCCGAAAACACCCAAACGCCTTATGTGGCAGCATATGCTTTTGCACACCGTGGAAGTGGTTGATCATTGCCATTCCACCCCAGCAAACCCCGAATGTGGAATGCACGTTCGTTTGGGTCCAATCCATGACTTCGACCAGTTCATCCCAATAGGTCACGTCCTCAAACGGAAGATGTTCTATCGGTGCGCCGGTAATAACCAGGCCATCAAATTTCTTTTCCTTCATTTCCTGGAAGGAATGATAAAAGGCTTCCATATGCTCAGAGGCCGTATTTTTGGTCTGGTGTTCAGACATCCTGATCAGAGTAAGTTCGATCTGAAGGGGTGTTGCACCGATCAGCCGGGCAAACTGTGTTTCTGTCTGAATTTTCATGGGCATCAGATTGAGAAGCCCGATCTGAAGCGGGCGAATATCCTGACGCGCTGCCTGCCGGTCAGACATGACCATCACGCCCTCATTCGACAAAACGTCAAAAGCGGGCAAGTCTGATGGTATTTTTATTGGCATATTTGGCTCCTGTGCGTCGACGTCAGATAGTGCGAAAATCAGTGGCTCTCAAGGGTGCGGGTGATGAGTGCATTGAAATCTTCGGCTGTCGTGACTGCTGCAATCTCTTCTGCGGTCACGGTGATACCCCAGTTTTCCGCCAAACTTTGATAACGGGGTTGGCGATTTGCAAGTGCCCGCTTGTAGGCCCAACGCACGAATGAGTCCGGATAGACTTTGGACTCGGGGATTTTGTTTTCACCCAGGTATTCCTTCCAGAGAGCGCGCAGCGTATCTGGCTGATAATACATAGGTTTTGGTGCCTTGTTGAACCTTTGGATCAACTGGTCCGTATGCGCGTCTGAGCCTTTGATCCAGACCAGAAGCAGGTTCTCTGACAACTCTGTAAGTACTGGATCGTTTGGGTCTTCCGGGTTTACAACTTCGCAGATTGAGCCACCACTATCACAGACAAAATTCTGATAGCCGTAAAGGTCTTTGGCTCGCTCAATGAAATGAGCTGTGTCCAGCAACGCACTGATTTCGCCTGATTTATGCTGCTCTTGGCGGCGTAAATATTCATTGAAAGCGAGGCCGCCCTTGGACGTGTCACCGGGTTTGCCCAGATACGTCGAGAGTGGGGCGAGATTATTGAACGTAATATTGGAGGCAATGTAAATTGAATCGGACCGCAAAAGATCTGCCAGAAACGGCATCTTCATGGCCTCACGTTTATAATTATCGACGATGTGTTCCCCCATATAGCGAGTGCCGATGCGATAATCGATCGAGTAGTGAAACCAGTCACCTGAACCGCGCAAAATATTGGAAACATGGGTTTTGCCAAGGCCTGACATTCCAAAAAGCAGAACGCGTTTTCTGCTTGCTTGTTGCCAGTCATTTGCCGATGCGTAAAGCATACGCTGCCTCCTTGTGCCGTAGGCAAGTGGTATCCAGAGGTGCGCGAAGGGTCAATTGCTTATCACGTCACAAAAAACCCCGCCGTCTAGGCGGGGTTTCGATATCACTGTATTTTGACAGATTTAGAAGGTCACACCAACCTTTACACCAACACCAATCGCGTCGTTATCGGCGAAGTTTGAACCAATTGTCGTTGTCGTCGTATCGCCGATATCAATGTAGCGAACACCACCTGTAATCTCGACATTATCGACCTTGTAAGTCGCGGCAAGCCCAATGCTCTTGTAACCGTCTACTGGCTGCAGGTTTCCTTGGCTCAACCCGCTGTTCGCTTCGTATCCAAGAACAACAGCACCCGACCAACGTTCACTAAACCGTCGACCAAGACCCAAAGTATAAGAAGTCGTGTTGGATTTGCCGTCGGCTATCGGGCCACCCGCAATCGCAAAAAAGTCTAACGGATTTATCTGGAAAGCAGTCCATTCAACCCAGCGAACTGACCCGAAAACCAGCGTGTCTTTTGCAACCCCAGACTGGAATTCCAAGTTTACCGACTGTGGAATGGTTACGTCGAATGGTGTTCCACCGTTATCAGAAAACGTGTGCGTTATTTCAGAATTGTAGGTTAGTGCGACACGCAACGCGATGTCCGGCCGTTCGTAAGCAGCACCAACAACATAGCCATATTGAACATCCGAACTTACACTCAAGGAATAGTTCAAAGCTGCAACGAGTCCAGATCCAATAAGGTTCAGATCACCACTCAGAGATTGGACGCGCACCCCACCGTAAACACTGTAATTGCTCGGAAACTTGTAGCGAACCAGTCCTGTCACAGCTGTTGAATCAACAACCGCAGTCGAACCTGAGAAAGGGTAAGGGTCGGCTCCTGTTCCGGGATAAGCGACGTTAGCACCCACTGGCTGATCCAGAATAATTGCCACATCCAGATTCTCGCCTATGTCTTGTTTATAGCCGAAAGAGTAATTTTGGTAGTTCGGGGCCATATCGCCGCTGGAAGCCGCTGCAAAAGGTGGATTGGAAGTACCACTTACGCTTGGGCTAACTGTCGAAAAACTAAGTTCAGCGCGTGTACCCTCTTCAAAGAGAATACCAACCGATTGTGTCGATCGTTCCATCCCCCCAGCCAGCGCTGTGCTGGAAGATATGGCGAGGGCAGCCGCCGCAGTCAAAACTTGTTTCATAGTGTGGTGTTCCTGTTGGTTTTCATTTTGCTTATTTCTTAGGCGTTGACGTTATGCCCTATTAAAACAACAGGTCAATTCCTTACGCCGCGTCACAAATTTGTTATTTGGACGCACGCTATCAATACAACTTATGGTTTAGCTTGATTACGAAAAATTACGGACGGCCTTCTGCCCTTATATTCAAGTAGTTAGCCGTCAGAATGATGAGCGCACCAAAAAGTGCGATATATTCAAGCGGCTCATCGTAAAAAAGCACACCGATGATCACGATTACGGGAAGTCGCGCGAAATCAAATGGAATCACCACGACAGCGGGTGCGACGGAAAGTGCTTTTGTCATACAGAAATGCGCAAGAAGTCCCGCACATCCGATCAGGAACAGCCATGGCGTTGCATCTGCTGTTGGTAACTTGATGTCTCCATCAAAGCCTGCGCAAACAATACCAAAGATTGCCTGCATCAAGGTCAGGTAAAACAGGATTGATGTAATCCTTTCCGTTCCTGTTAAAACCTTTGTGCAGATTGTCGTTCCGGCAAACGCGATAGCGGCAAGTGCTGCTGCAAGGATGCCGATGCTCAATCCACCGGTGTCAGGCCGGGCAACGAGCATTACGCCTATGAAACCCAAAGCGGCCGCAAATGCACGAACCGGGGTAAGTCGCTCGCCCAAAAAAAACGGGGCAAGCAGGATCACCCAAAGAGGTGACGTGAATTCAAGCGCAAAGAGTTGCCCCAGTGGAATAATCGGCAATGCGTAGAACCACAGGTTTTGCCCGGTGAAATGGAAGAGGTTTCTAAGAAACTGTAAGGAAAGACGATTGCGGGTTATCTGGTTCAATGTTCCCGCATATCCTGCGACCGCAACAACTATAATGATACCGAGAATTGACCGGTACATCATGATCTCAAAAGTGTCGAAGTCTTGCCGTACCGCGCGCCCGGCAACTGCCATTGATGTGAATGAAACGATTGCCCCGCTCATATAAAAGGCTGCGAGCAAAATGGGAGGCATTTTCATTCAAGAACCTTGTCATGCTCGAATGTTGCAGTCTCCCAGTTCAGCGACAAAGACCAGTTATCGCCTATACAGCTCAGCGCTGGGAGTTCGCCAGCGCTGACAGGTGCTGCTGCGATACAGAGAACAGCAAGACGCGTAATCATTCCCATTCGATTGTCCCCGGAGGCTTGGAGGTAATGTCATAGGTCACGCGGTTAATACCCTGCACCTCATTGATAATGCGGGTCGCGGTTTCACCAAGAAATTCATGGCTGAAGGGGTAATAATCGGCTGTCATGCCATCCACAGAAGTGACAGCGCGCAAAGCGCAGGCAAAATCATACGTTCTGCCGTCACCCATGACGCCGACCGTGCGTACCGGCAGGATCGCAACAAAGGCTTGCCAAATCTCGTCGTAAAGTCCGTGCTTTCTGATCTGGTCGATAAAGACCGCGTCAGCCTTACGCAGAATTTCCAGTTTCTCGCGGGTAATTTCACCCGGGCATCTGATAGCCAGTCCTGGGCCGGGAAAAGGATGACGACCTATGAAGCTGTCTGGCAAGCCAAGTTCAAGTCCCAATGCGCGAACTTCGTCTTTGAACAACTCACGCAGCGGTTCTACCAGTTTCAGACCCATCTTTTCAGGCAAGCCGCCAACATTGTGGTGGCTTTTAATGGTAACTGACGGGCCGCCCGAGAAGCTGACCGACTCGATCACATCCGGATAGAGCGTTCCCTGGGCCAGAAACTTTGCGCCGCCCACTTCAGCGGCGTGTTTCTGGAACACATCGATGAACAGCCTGCCGATGATTTTGCGTTTGGTTTCCGGATCAAACTGACCGTCCAGCTCGCCTAGAAACAAGTCCTGCTCATCCGCGTGGATGAGCGGCATATTGTAATGGTCACGGAACATGGTCACGACTTCTTCGGCTTCGCCCTGACGCAGCAATCCGTGGTCAACAAAAACACAGGTCAGTTGATCACCAATCGCTTCATGAATCAAAACAGCCGCGACAGAGGAGTCAACTCCTCCGGACAACCCACAGATCACCTTTTTATCGCCGACCTGCTCGCGAATTTTTCGAATGGCCTCGTCCTTATAGGCACCCATTGTCCAGTCACCGGTGAAACCAGCCATGCGAACAAAATTTTCGTAGAGCTTGCTGCCGTTTGGCGTGTGGTGCACTTCCGGATGAAACTGAACCGCGTAGAAATTACGCGCTGTGTCTGCGGTAATTGCGTAAGGTGCATTTGGCGATGTTCCAAACACCTTAAAACCCGGTGCGATTTCAGAAACGTGGTCGCCGTGGCTCATCCAGACCTGCTCGCGACCGCTATCGAACCAGCCCTTTAACAATAGCAAATCTGACTCCTCGGGCGTGACGAATGCGCGGCCAAATTCGGCAGTGCCATGGCCGCGTTCCACCTTGCCGCCCAGCATTTGCATCATCACTTGTTGGCCATAGCAAATTCCAAGAATAGGAATGCCCAGATCAAACACCGATGTCGGCGGACGCGGAGAGCTTGCATCAATGACGCTGGCGGGCCCTCCCGAAAAGATCACTGCCTTGGGCGAAAATTCCGCCAAGAATTCTTCTGTAACTTTTTGGAACGGGTGAATTTCGCAATATACATTGAGTTCACGCAGGCGACGCGCAATCAACTGCGTAACCTGGCTGCCAAAGTCGATTATAAGAAGTCGGTCATGTGATGTATTGGTCATGTCCGGGGAATATTGATCATCGGAGAAATGTGCAAGAGCGCTGTGATTTTAGGTCACCGCTTATTTTTAAATTAGGAGGATTCAAACGTATACGAACCGCGGGAATGTCGCTTTCGCCTGCCAATAGCCGGATTCTTCGCTAAGTTGCCAATGCGTTTTCGATATCTTGGTAGAGAAACTGGTGCCACACACCAAATAATTCGGAGATCAGCAAAATGACAGAAGCACAATCCACGCGACGTGCAAGAGGTGGCGGCGCCGCGCGGCGCGCAGAACGCAGTGCAGTCAGTGTAGAAACGGCGAAATATATCGAACGCAACATTCCCAATCTGGAATTTCTAAACGAAGAAGCGTTGCAGATTATCGAGGAAAATGCCGAAACCGTTCTGGAAGAAATTGGCGTAAATTTTGTTGAATGCCCCGAGGCGCTGGAAATCTGGCGTGAAGCCGGTGCCGAAATTGATGGCGAACGCGTACGCATTCCGCGCGGTCTCTGCCGTGAGCTGATCAAAACCGCACCGTCCCACTACACACAACACGCGCGCAACCCAGCGCGCAATGTCGTTATTGGTGGTAAAAGTCTGGTCCTGGCACCGGTCTATGGCCCGCCATTTGTTCGGGATGCCGAGGGCGGCCGTCGATACGCAACGATTGATGATTTCAAGAAATTCGTGAAACTTGGCTATATGTCAAAATGGCTGCACCACTCTGGCGGTACGGTCTGCGAGCCGACCGACGTGCCGGTGAACAAACGCCACCTTGATATGTTGCACGCCCATATGACGCTTTCTGACAAGCCTTACATGGGATCTGTTACAGAGCCGTCCCGTGCTCAGGACTCGATCGAGATGAGCGAAATTTTGTTCGGCAAGGAATTTGTTGCCGATAATGCGGTCATGACCTCACTGATCAACATCAACTCACCGCTGACCTTTGACCCGATCATGGTCGGTGCGCTGGACGTGTACGCGCGGGCCGGGCAGGGCTGTATCATTTCGCCCTTTATCGTTGGTGGTGCGATGGCGCCTGTTTCGGTGATGGGGACTCTGACGCAGGTTCTGGCAGAAGTTCTGGCAGGCATCGCCTACAGCCAGTTGCTGCGCAAAGGTGCGCCGGTAATTTTCGGCTGCTTCGTAACATCGATTGACATGAACTCTGGTGCGCCAACATTTGGTACACCCGAAGCTTCACAAATCCTTTATGGGGCAGGGCAGTTGGCACGCCGCCTTAACCTTCCCTTCAGATCGGGTGGTGGTTTGTGTGGCTCAAAGCTTCCGGACGCTCAGGCCGCTTATGAAACTGCCCACACACATAATGCAGCCCTGCTTGGTGGCGTAAACTTCATGCTACACGCCTGCGGCTGGCTTGAAGGCGGTCTTGTGTCCTCGTTCGAAAAATTTGTTATGGATGCCGATCAGCTTGGTGTTCTTCATCACATCGCAAAGGGCGTGGATATTTCCGAAAACGGACAGGGAATGGATGCGATCCGCGAAGTTGGCCCAGGCGGACACTACCTTGGGTGTGCCCACACTCAAGCCAACTTCAAAGACGCCTTCTGGCGGTCAAACCTGCTGGACTACAGACCCTTTGAAACATGGGACGAAGATGGCGCCAAGGATACGCAGGCGCTTGCATCCGAACGGGTTGCCAGATTGCTGGCAGACTATCAGCAACCGGTGCTGGACCCTGCAATTTCTGAGGCACTGGATGCCTACGTCGCGACCAAAAAGGAATCTATGCCAGACGCGTTTTATTAATTTGCCTGCCGTTTGCCGAGCACCAAACTTGCTTCGGAAACCAAGGCAATCATAATATCGACATGACGGGTGATGCTGTAGTCGGCATCGCCCGTTTTTCTTTTTTCTTCCAGAATGTCCTCTTCTGAAAGGAGATTGCTGATTGCCGTTTCAGGCATTGGCAGGTTACGGCTTTTCAGGACTCGCCGCAGGTCACGCTCGCGCCGGTAGTCGGCTGATCCCAGTCGCGCTGCACGCATCAGCAACCCCGGGCGGCGGAGGGATTTTAAAATTTTCATCAGATCGCTCATCAGGTTTCTCCATCAAGTTCTGACGACAGGGTGACTCAGTTTTCTGGTGTGTTGCGCCTTTGGCGGATGCTCCGTTCGATGGTTTCAGTATTGTTTAGCTTTTAGAAACAATGCTTCTGAAATCTGGAAAATTTAACGTTGAGGCAAACAATTCAAATTTAGATTGTTGGTGTTCAATCCGCAGCCAAGAAAGGGACAGAAGTGGCGATGATGTTTGCAGACGGTTCAGGGTCCGGCGCGAAGGCACCATTGCCAAATTGGGTACCACAATCGGCGCAACGTTATCTTATGCACACCGAAAAGGGGCTTTCCATGCGCGCCGTTGCGCGAACAGCGGGATGCCATGCATCAACTGTTATGCGCCAGGTCAGGCAGCTTGAAAACCGGCGGGATGATCCGCTGATTGATGATGCCTTGCGCCGCCTTAGCCGGGAACATTTCCAGATCGCACCAGAGACGCAGAAAAAGGAAACGTCCAAAATGAATGCCGCTGTCAGACATACCAAAGGCTCGTCCGCAGAACCAAATATTGATCGCGAAGCGCGCCGTATCTTACGCAGGCTTGGGGAAACTGGTGCAGTTCTCGCGGTAGCACACGAACTTGATATGGCCGTCGTGGTCAGGAATTTGCCGAACGGGAAAAATACAAGAACGGCTGTCGTACAGCGCGAAATCGCAGAAGCGATGGCCCTGAAAGATTGGATCAAGTGCACGAAATCCGGAAAAATCGCACAATATGAAATAACCTCATCCGGGCGAGCAGCGTTAAAACGGTTGCTGAGCGCCAGCGATGCAACGCAACCTGGTTTCAACGATGCACAGGCTGTCTTCGCAGATCAGCACCGGATCTGGGATAAAAAGCAGGTTGCAGAGCGCGAGGACGGGACCAGTCGTCGATATCGCTATAACGCTGCGGAATCACCATTGGCCGGACTTGCACGACGAAAGAACAAAAACGGAGAGCCCTTTTTATCAGATGACCTTGTTGCCGCAGGCGAACGACTGCGAGAGGACTTTGAACTCGCTCATATGGGGCCTCGCGTTGCACAGAACTGGGAAAAGTTCCTGACCGCTGGAGTTCGGGGTGGTTTCAGAAATGACAACAATATCGCCGAAGGACCCTCGGCCGCACGAGAACGGGTATCCTTGGCACTAAAAGACCTTGGGCCGGGTCTTGGCGATGTTGTCCTGCGATGCTGTTGTTATCTTGAAGGAATGGAAGTCGCGGAAAAACGCTTGGGGTGGTCGGCCAGATCGGGGAAAATCGTCCTTCGTATCGCGCTGCAACGTCTGAAACGACACTATGATGAAACGCATGGGAAATACGGCCCGTTGATTGGTTGAAGCCAGTACATTGAAAAGCGACGCAGGGTTCTTACGGCGCTTTTCATTCCGCGTGGATCGTTTTTAGTCCAAGTGAGTACTAAGTGAAGGCGATGTTGCGGGAAAAACCAGTCTCTTGGCGACCTTCTCTGGCGCTCCCCGAAGAATTCCTTATATTGGCGACGAATAAGGGGACTATTTCATGCGCAACCTTAAAATCCCATCCGAACGACACCCGGAAAAGGCCCATAAGGCTGACAACGCTCCGCTTAAGAAACCAAGCTGGATTCGCGTCAGGGCACCCGGTGGGGCGGGGTATGCGGAAACCCATAAGATCATGCGTGATAATAAGCTGGTGACAGTTTGCGAAGAGGCCGGCTGCCCCAACGTTGGTGAATGCTGGAGCCAGGGCCACGCCACCATGATGATCATGGGCGAGGTTTGTACACGGGCCTGTACCTTCTGCAACATTGCAACAGGCAAACCACCCGAAGCTCTGGATGTTTTTGAGCCGGGCCGCGTTGCTGATGCTGTCAAGAAACTGGGACTGAACCATGTTGTGATCACCTCGGTCGACCGCGATGATGTTGAAGATGGCGGTGCCGAGCATTTCGCACGGACAATCCGCGCGGTGCGTCGTCAGTCCCCGAACACGACGATCGAGATTCTGACTCCCGATTTCATTCGGTGCGACCCGAGCGTACTAGAACTCGTCGTTGCGGCGAAGCCCGATGTTTTCAACCACAATCTTGAAACTGTTCCGGGGCTTTACCCCGAGGTTCGCCCCGGCGCCCGGTATTTCCATAGTTTGCGGCTCCTTCAGCGTGTGAAAGAGCTTGATCCATCAATGTTCACCAAATCCGGCATCATGGTTGGCCTTGGCGAAGACCGGCAAGCAGTGATTCAGGTGATGGAAGACATGCGCGCCGCTGACATTGATTTTCTGACGATCGGCCAGTACCTGCAACCTACTGTGAAACACCACCGTGTAGATCGCTTCGTCACACCGGATGAGTTCAAATCCTATGAAAAAGCGGCTTATGGCAAGGGTTTTTTAATGGTTTCTGCGACTCCGCTGACACGGTCAAGTTATCATGCAGGTGATGATTTTGCCCGGCTGCGCGAAGCCCGGCACAAGAAACTGAACGGTTAAGGGCGATATTTCGAAGGGTACTGCGGAAGCAACCCATCGGACCAACCGAACAGCAGTTCTGACCCCCAAATCAGCAAGCATATTACGATTATCGACAGAACCAGAATGACGCGCTTTTCACTTGGCGGTTTGCGCGCCCATTTTGCCATTCTAAGAAGATGTCGTGGGTTCACGAAAGTTTTCCTGTTTATTGGTCACAAAGCATAGGCGCGGCGGTCTGCAGCCCATTACTGTCAGAGCGATTCTTAACACGATTCCCTGTTTTCAGGAGTTAACACCTGAATCAGGTCAGGCCTGCTCTGCTTCCGTGAAGCGAACTTTGCCGATATGAGGTAAATTTCTGTTACGTTGCGCAAAATCAATTCCATAGCCAACAACAAATTCATCCGGAATTTCAAACCCGGTCCAGTCTGCTTTTACATCCACCTCGCGACGCGACGGTTTATCAAGCAGCGCAATGGTTTTCAGGCGATGAGGTTCTCTTGATTGCAAAAGGCCAATAACGTGCTTCAGGGTGAAGCCGGTATCAACGATATCTTCGACCAAAAGAACATCTCGCCCACCAATTTCGCCGCGCAAGTCCTTGAGAATGCGGACTTCACGGGAACTTTCTGTTCCGTCCCCATAAGACGAAGCCTCAAGAAAATCGACTTCGACAGGCAGGTCAAGTTCCCGAACGAGGTCAGCAATGAAAACGAAAGACCCACGCAGCAGTCCAACCACCACCAGCTTATCGGTACCCTGAAATTCTTCTTTGATTTCGCGGGCCAGCTCTTCTATTCGGGCCGCGATCGACTTGGCTGAGATCATTGTATCGATGACATATGGCCGCGTTGGCATGGTGTTCCCCTTGATTTTCCCGCCTCAGTCTACGAAATGACGGCGCTAAGTCACAAGAGAATTGGTTCAAAATGCCGACACATGGTGAAAAAAGGGTTCTGCCGTATCAGGCACAACAGATGTTTGATCTGGTTGCAGATGTTTCAAGCTACCCAAAGTTTTTACCCTGGTGCGCTGCGTCGCGCATTCGGTCGCGCAAGGAAGAGGACGTGACAGAAATACTGACCGCCGATCTGGTCATTTCCTTTAAGGTGTTTCGGGAACGATTTGGCAGCAGGGTCACTTTGAACCAGCCGGATATGCGCATTGATACCGAGTATCTGGATGGGCCGTTCAAATACCTCAGATCCTATTGGAAATTTTGCGATTTGCCCAAGGGCGGATGCGAAGTTGAATTCTTTGTCGATTTTGAATTCAAAAACCTGATTTTGCAAAAGCTGATCGGTGTCGTTTTCAATGAAGCGATGAACCGGATTGTTTGCGCTTTTGAGCAGCGCGCAGAGCAACTTTATAAATGAAGTAGATCCTTGCATTGGCAAAAACTCGATTTAGGGGAGCTTAAGGTCGGAACTCATTAATCCGGAATCTTGGCCGTGTCCGGTTTGAACCCAAGGCAGTCATCCAGATACTCTAGCAATTCGAGGTTTTGGCTCTGCCTCGGGGCATTTCTTGGTGGCGGATGCAGGTCTAGTAGCTGGGACGAACCGGATGGTATGTAGCGGCCAGTTACTCCAACACCTTGAAGGCAAACATCCGTGAGATCATCGCGCCGCCATGAAAAAGCGTTTCGTAGCGATTGTCGTCCAGTGCAGCCACTGTGAAGCAATTCACGCGTTCTCCGGTCGATTCACCCCACTTGGTCAATTCATAGCAAAGTACGTTGTCGGTGATTTCCCAGGTCCCTGTATCAAAGCAATCGCCATCTGTGCTGCCGACTCTCAAACAAACTGATCCGCTATCATTCCAATTCCAGAGTCCATATTCCGCATGTTCAGCCTGCCATATGCCTCCAAGCGCCAGTTTTTTTAGCGCTTCACCATCAAGTTCCTGCGCCAGTGCGGGGTGCATGACACCAGATACGACCGTTACGAACAGCACCAAAACTACGGACCAACAAATCTTTCCAACCGCAAAGAACGCCATTCTCTTGTTTCCTTCCTTTAGCCTATTGTTTCTCGCCGCCTGTTTCCCAGAGTGTTAGTGGCGGCAAATCACACAATCTCAAGACTGTCGCTGAACGTATGATGTTGGAGTGTAGTCCAATACTAAGCCAGAGTCAGCTTCGTCCCGCACACCGGACCATCGATCTATTTTGGTTTATCGTGTCTCAACCCTACGACATAATATCGTAAGCCCGTTCGCCGTGCACCTCGAGGTCGAGCCCATTCACCTCTGTCTCATGATCCACCCGAATAGGTGTAATCAGACCGACCAGTTTGATCAGAACCACCGTAACAACCACTGTGAACGCACCGACAACTGCCAAACCACCCAGTTGCGCCGCCCAGCTGCCTGCGCCAAACACCGCAATCATGATCGTCCCGAATATTCCCCCGATACCGTGGACTGCGAAAACATCTAGTGTATCGTCGATCATCAGTTTGTTGCGGATCACTGTAACCGCTTCCTGACACAGAATGCCCGCAATGCCGCCGATCACCAGAGCTTCAACCGGGCCTATAAATCCGGATGCAGGGGTGATCGAGGCTAGCCCGGCTATCGTTCCCGTCACAATGCCAACCAGTGAGGCTTTGCCGTATTTGATCTTTTCCCACAGCGCCCAGGTTAACGAGGCTGTTGCAGCCGAAATATGCGTCACGGTCAGCGCCATTGCAGCGCCACCATCGGCGGCAAGTTGTGAGCCACCGTTAAAGCCGAACCAGCCAACCCAAAGCATCGCGGCCCCGATCATCACAAAGCCCGGGTTGTGTGGCGGGGTTGTCCGGTGACGGCGCGGCCCCAGGAACACCGCAACAAGGAGTGCGGCAATGCCTGCTGTTTCATGGACGACAATACCGCCAGCAAAATCCTTCACTCCGACTTCGCCAAAGATGCCACCGTCTGACAGCATGCCACCACCCCAGATCCAATGCACAACCGGCGCATAGCACAGAAGCATCCAGAGACCTGAAAACAGCAGAACAAATCCAAACCCGATGCGTTCAACATAGGCTCCAACGATGAGCGCTGGAGTGATGATGGCAAAGGTCATCTGAAAGACAAAGAACAGGACCTCGGGCAGGGTGCCCGTCAGGCTGTCTGCAGTGACACCCGCCAGAAACATCTTTCCAAGACCGCCCCAATAGGGTGAACCGGAGTCTCCAAAGGCGATGGAGTAGCCTGCAACCAGCCAGAGAATGCTCATCAAACAGGCGATGGCATAACATTGCATGAAAACGCTCAGCACATTTCGCGCGCGAACCAAACCGCCATAAAACAGCGCAAGCCCCGGCAAAGTCATAAAAAGAACCAGTGCTGTGGCCACGATAATCCAGGCGGTGTCCGCTCCGTTCATTTTAGTCTCCGTTCCCAATTTGGTTTTGAGTAGCGGTCAGACAGGGTTCACGGTGCAAAGAAAAGCATCACTGCTCTGAAACGCGCATAAAATGAAGGCAGTTTTGAAAGTGATCAAATTTTAGGCGGCCTGAAAGGTCAATGCATATAGAATGAGCAATGTCAGGATGCTGCTTTGAGGAAAATATTAAGTGCATGTGCGACGGCGGCTAAGCGTACATTTTTGCGCCCCAAGGCACCGAATTCCACAGTTTCAGCAAAGGTTTCAGCACTGGATTTTGCCAAACCGAAGCAAACTCGCCCTTCTGGTTTGAAATCGCTTCCGCCGGGGCCCGCAATCCCGGTCACCGACACGGCAATATCGGCGGCGGAATTTTGTAGCGCACCTTCTGCCATTTCAAACGCAACCTGTTCGGAAACGGCACCAAAGGCTTCAAGGGTTTCCGTCCGGACACCAAGCATTTCAACTTTCGCTTCATTCGTATACGTCACAAACCCGCGGTCAAAAATATCGGAGGACCCGGCAACTTCAGTGATCGCGCCGGAAAGCAAACCGCCCGTGCAGCTTTCCGCTGTCGAAACCTTCAGATTAGCCGCACGGCATTTAGCCAAGAGTGTTTCAGCGTCGTTCATAATCCCAGCACCCCATGTGTTAAGCCTGCAGCCAGCGTAACCACCAGTGCCGCCAATACACCGGCGATTATATCATCCAGCATCACACCCAAAGCCGTGCTTTTCCGATCAGCCCAGCCCACCGGGCCGGGCTTCCAGATGTCAAACAGTCGGAAGGCCAAGAATGCCGTTATGATACCGGGGTAAAGCGCCAGCATGTCGCCACCCGCGTGAACCGCACCGAACGAAACGGGCAATAGTGCAATCCATTGGCCCGCTACTTCATCAATCACGATTTCCGATGGATCATGGTCTTCTTTACCGCGTGTCGCATTTGCAGTTGCCCACCAGCCAATGAAAAAAACCAGCAGTGTCGCGATCACCAGGGCCGGAAAGCCGCCCAGCAGATGAATGAGGTATGCGACAGGAAGGGCAGCAGCAGATCCCCAGGTTCCCGGGGCAGGGCGTAACAAACCTACGCCAAAGAAAGTTGCAATAACCCGGCTCATCTGCGCACCAACGTCACGCTCGCCATGGATGCGATACCCTCTTTTCGCCCGGTAAACCCAAGGCGTTCCGAGGTGGTCGCTTTCACGCTTATCCGGCCGACTTCGAGCCCCATGATACGCGCCATGGTTTCGCGCATCGCAACGGTATGCGGTCCAATTTTTGGATACTCACAAATCAATGTGCAGTCCGTATTCGATATTTCGAAACCGTGTTCTTTCGCCCGATCAACAGCATGGCGTAAAAAGATATCACTGGCAGCCCCTTTCCATTGCGGATCAGAAGGCGGGAAGTGCTGGCCAATATCGCCTTCAGCCAAAGCACCGTAAATTGCGTCTGTCACTGCGTGCATTCCAACATCAGCGTCTGAGTGGCCTTGCAGACCTCGTTCGTGCGGAACTGAAACTCCGCAAAGCACAACATGGTCACCGGGGCCAAAGCGATGCACGTCAAACCCGTTACCAACCCGTATATCCATCTTCGTTCCCAGTATTTTTTCCGCCCGCTTAAAATCATCAGAATGGGTGAGTTTCAGGTTTTCCTCGTCACCTTCAACAAGCGCAACATCAAGCCCATAGGCAAGGGCAACCTCAACGTCATCTGCAGCGCCGCCTTTATGTTCAGAATGGGCCGCACGAATTGCAGAGAGCTGAAAACCCTGTGGCGTCTGCGCGCGATACAACCCATCGCGTGGTTCCGTCTTTGTAATACGTTCAGCGTCTGCCCGCCATAAAGCATCGGTCACGGCCAGTGCAGGTGCAGCCCCGTCTGATGTTTCGAGCGCATCCAATACTCTGTTAATAATACCTTCGGAAACCAAGGGACGGGCACCATCGTGAATAAGCACCTTATCGCAGGTGGCCGAGACGGCTTCCAAACCCGCCTGAACCGAGGCATCACGTGTTTCCCCGCCGTTTACCAACCTTACCAGAGGGCGCGAAGGCAGCGTAACAGTTGCATCCAGATGCGTCATATCCTCTGGATTGATCACCAGAATAATTTCACTGATAGCAGGTGATGCGACAAAGGCATTGATCGTGCGGCTCAGCACGGTTTGCCCTGCAAGAAGCTGATATTGCTTTGGAATATCCCCGCCTGCACGTGATCCGCGCCCTGCTGCTACAATGATGGCCGCTGTCGACATGTACTCTCCGCTTTTCTGCTTCTTGTCTAAGGTTTTCGGAAAGAGGTGACAATGGCGGCATTTCACTGCATATATGCTCAATTTTTAGGCATATATGAAATGAGCGCTCTAAAAATCAGCAGATTTATTGCCCACTTATCGGTAACTGGATAAAACCCCGCTGTGCACAAGGATTAAGCAATTGCCACTTCAAATGGCCAAACTCGATTTTGCCCCCCCTGTATTCCTCGCGCCTCTGGCTGGAATTACTGATCTTCCGTTCCGCAATCTTGTTTCAGGTTTCGGCGCGGGATTGGTGGTGAGTGAAATGGTTGCGAGCCATGAAATCATGCAGGCAAAACCCGGCGCCCGCGAGAAAGCCGAACTCGGTTTTGGTGTCGAAAACACCGCTGTGCAAATTGCAGGGCGTGAAGCGCGCTGGATGACCGAAGCTGCAAAGCTAATAGAAGGAAACGGTGCGCGGCTAATAGACATAAACATGGGATGCCCGGCAAAGAAAGTCGTTAACGGCTACTCTGGCTCTGCCTTAATGCGCGACCTCGACCACGCCCTGCATTTGATCGACGCTGTCGTTGCAGCCGTGAACATCCCGGTGACACTTAAAACCCGTCTTGGCTGGGATGAGACGCTTATCAATGCACCCGAACTGGCCCGACGGGCAGAAGCGGCAGGCATTCAGATGATAACAATACATGGCCGTACCCGCTGCCAGTTCTTCAAAGGGCGCGCCGATTGGGCAGCAATTCGTACTGTGAAAGACTCAGTGAAGATTCCTGTGGTCGCAAACGGCGATATCGATTCACCTGAAACAGCCGCTGAAGCCCTTCGGTTGTCAGGCGCTGACGGTGTCATGATCGGGCGTGGTGCTCAGGGCGCGCCATGGCGGCTGGCAGAAGTCGCAGCGGCGTTGTTTGGAGCACCGGCACCAAAGGTTCCAACCGGTTCAGATTTCGCCGAGATGGTATGCAACCACTATGACGCAATGATCAGTTTCTATGGTGAAAAGCTCGGAAACCGCGTCGCGCGCAAGCATTTGGGTTGGTACATGGATGGGGTGAATGTGGAATCAGGCATCCGAAAAGCTGTTTTAACCGAGAAAGACCCCGCAAAAGTGCTCCGGTTGCTTCCGGATGCGCTTTTAGCCACACAACGGGAAATGGTTGCATGAGCGGTATTGGTGGCGCTTTATGGTCGTCTTTACCTGTGCCTGCTTTGTTGCTGGACGAAAACAACACAATATCGGAAAGCAACACCGCGGCAGAAAACTTTCTGAACTTGTCTCAGCGTGCTCTTCTAGGAGGGCCCGTCTGGGACAAGCTAAGGGTCGATGCCCCGCTGGAAGAAGCGCTAGCGCGCGTGCGGCGTGATCAATCCCCCCTCTTTATCAATGACGTGGATGTCGGAAGCGGAGCACGGATACCGGTGCAGTGCCAGATTCAGATTGCACCCCTCATTGATCGTCCGACACAGATATTAGTGCTGATCTCACCTCACGAAATCGCTGGCCGTCTGGGGCGTAAACATTCGGTAACGACGGCTGCCAAATCCGCAATTGGCATGGCCGAAATGCTGGCACATGAAATTAAAAATCCGCTTGCTGGTATCACAGGCGCCGCTCAGCTTTTATCGATGAACCTGTCGAACGAAGATCAGGAACTCACAGATCTGATCGTCGGAGAAAGCCGACGTATTGTGAAGCTGCTTGAACAGGTTGAACAGTTTGGCAATCTGCTGCCACCGGACCGGAAACCTGTAAATATACACGATGTGCTCGACAGGGCGCGCCGCTCAGCTTTGGTCGGGTTTGCGCCTTGCATGACCATAATTGAAGACTACGATCCGTCCCTGCCACAAACATTGTGCGACTCGGATCAGCTGTTGCAGGTTTTCTTGAATCTTCTGAAAAATGCAACGCAGGCCGCAGGAAGTGCGGGCGGTACGATACGCATCCGGACGTATTATGACCAGGCGCTTCGGCTTCGGCGCAAAGACGGGAACAGTATGCAATTGCCACTTCAGGTGGAAATAATTGATGATGGACCCGGACTACCGCCCGAAATTGCCGCTGAAATTTTTGAACCCTTCGTGTCAGGGCGTGAAAACGGCACGGGGCTGGGCCTTGCTCTGGTAAGCAAAATAATTGCTGATCATGATGGCTGGATAGCAGTCGAAAGCGCACCAGGGCGCACCTCTTTTCGTGTCTCACTCCCCATCGCACCCCCTAAAACCGAGGAAAGCTAATGGACGGAACAGTTCTGATCGCCGATGACGACCGTACAATTCGCACGGTTCTGACGCAGGCCTTAACCCGCGCCGGATGCAGGGTGCATGCAACCTCTGCCCTAACGACATTGATGCGTTGGGTGACAGAAGGGAAAGGCGATCTGGTAATCTCAGATGTCGTTATGCCAGATGGGAACGGGCTAGAAATGTTGCCCCGAATATCAGAATTGCGCCCGGGCTTGCCTGTTATCGTCATATCCGCGCAGAACACGATCATGACGGCAATTCAGGCCGCCGAGGCAGAGGCGTATGATTATCTTCCGAAACCCTTTGATCTGCCAGATTTGATGAAGCGCGCAGCACGGGCACTTGACCAGAAACGTTTTGCGCCCTCGACCCGCGTGGATGAAGAGGTCACGCCCGAAGATGACTTGCCTCTCGTTGGAAGAAGCCCGCAAATGCAAGAGCTGTACAGGCTTGTTGCGCGCGTCATGAACACCGACATTCCCGTGTTAATTTCCGGAGAGAGTGGAAGTGGGAAATCACTCATCGCGCGCGCGATCCACGATTTCGGCGATCGGCGTGCTTTGCCATTTGTCGTTGCGGATTTACAGGAGCTGGACAGCAGTGACGGGCCATCAGAAATTCTGGCTGGGGTGCGCGGTGGTTCACTGTTGTTCGAAGAGGTTGGCGATCTAAGCACGAGTGCACAGGCCCGCGTTGTCAGAATGTTGGACAGCCTTCCGAACAATGCGCCGCGTGTCATGGCGACAAGCCAGACAAACCTCGAGCAAAAACTCAAAGACGGAGAATTTCGACAGGATCTTTTCTACAGGCTTGGCGGGGTGACTATTTCTGTCCCGCCGTTGCGCGAGCGTGTCGAAGATATTCCGCTTCTGACAGAGCATTTTTTAACACGTGCAGAACGGGACGGGGCCACGTTGCGTTCCATGTCCGATTCCGCCATGACACTGGTGCGGCGCTACAACTGGCCGGGCAACGTGCGCCAATTGGAAAATACGGTCCGCCGGCTTGCGCTCACCGGGGGCGTGGAAGAGATATCCCTCGACGAAGTCGAGGCCGTCCTTGATACCCAACCCATTTCAGAGCCCGTTATCGGATCAAACGAGAAAGACCTTTTGTCCGCATCCGTGCATCGCCACCTCAGGCGTTACTTCGATCTTCACGGAGGAGCACTGCCTCCGGCAGGCCTTTACCAGCGAATCCTAAAAGAAGTCGAACAGCCTCTAATCGAGATCGCACTCGACGCAACGGCCGGAAATCAGGCAAGATGTGCCGATCTTTTGGGAATTAACCGAAATACTTTGCGAAAGAAGATCACAGAGCTGGATATTCGCGTGACACGCCGCAGAAAGTTGATGTAAAACAGCAACAATAGAGTGACCAAAGGGCGTCAGTCCAAATTCAAGGTTACCATATCTGGCGGTCCGTCGCTTTTGCGACACAATAAGATGAGGTCGGCACGTGCCGAACCCGGCGAAACGAACAGCATTCGATCGGATCAGCCGCCTGCGGCGCCAAAAGCGCGTTCAGAATATGGCGACCATTGGTTTGGTCCTTCTCGGCCCTACACTGGCGCTAACAACATTCCTTGTCTTGGGTCCGTTTGACAGCAGCGCGTCTGCCATAAGCCTCAGACTGATACTTCTCGCAGATTTGGTCTATGTGCTTGTGGTCGCGGCACTGGTTTTGCAAAAAGTGGCACGTATGGTCGCGGCACGCAGGGCGCGCTCTGCCGGGTCAAGGTTGCACCTTCGACTAACGGGTGTTTTTGCACTTATTGCGCTTGTCCCAACCGTCCTTGTCGCAATCTTTGCCGGACTAACGCTGAATGTCGGGCTTGAAGGCTGGTTTTCAGATCGCGTCAGGCAGGTTGTCAGCAACTCTCTTTCTGCAGCAGAAGCTTATGAAAACGAACATCGACGCGACCTGATGCGTGACGCCGAAGGTTTAGCGTCATACCTGAACCTCGCACGCCAAGCGTCGTTTTCATTGCCCGACGGGGAGCTTCGCCAGATCCTCACGCAGGGACAGGCGTTGGTGCAACGTGGATTGCGTGAGGCCTATGTCATAGACGGTACAGCGGAAATACGGGCAAGAGGGGAACGTTCGTATCTTTTTGATTTCGAGCGCCCAACTGATGAAGAGATAGAGCGGGCGAATAGTGGCGAAGTCGTCATTATTGAAGACTGGGACAACAATGAGTTTCGTGCTCTTGTAACACTAACAGGTTTTAGCAACCGTATTCTCTACGTGTCCCGTACTGTGGACGGTAACATTCTTAACCTGCTGGACGACACGCAGGAAACTGTGTTGCTGTATCATCAGCTGGAACGGGAACGAGGCCGATTGTTGTTTGAATTTGGCCTGCTTTATCTGGGATTTGCAGTCATCCTTATTCTTGCCGCCATCTGGCTTGGCATGTGGTTTGCTGAAAGGCTGTCGCGACCCGTCGGCAGGCTTGCTGCTGCCGCGCAGCAGGTCGGTTCCGGTGACCTGAATGTCCGCGTAATTGAAGAAGATGGCGATGATGAAATTGCCATGTTGGGCCGTCTTTTCAACCAGATGACGCAACAGTTGAAGGGGCAACGTGACACTTTGCTGGAAAACAACCGCCAGATTGAGCGGCGGCGGCGTCTGTTTGATTCCGTTCTTTCATCCGTAACCGCTGGTGTGATCGGGCTTGACGCAAACGGGCAGGTCGATTTTGTGAACCGGTCCGCAGGCCGGTTGCTTGATCTGCCGGAACACCCCTTGCACCAGAACATTTCACTGTCCGCTCCGGAATTCGGACCGCTTTTTGATCGACTTGCAAACGGTAAACTTGAAAGTGCGCAAGAAGAGATCAAGCTTACGCGGAAAGGTAAACTTGAAGATTTGCTGGTGCGAATGTCTACGCGGCGCAATGCTAAAGGTGAACTTGAAGGCTTTGTTGTTGCCTTTGACGACGTTACGAACCTTGTATCTGCGCAGCGAATGGCCGCCTGGGGCGACGTTGCACGAAGAATTGCACATGAAATAAAGAACCCGCTTACCCCGATCCAGCTCTCCGCTGAAAGGTTGAAGCGTAAATTCAGCCCATTGGTCGGCGACGAAGCCGCAAATCTGGAACAATACACAGACGTCATAGTTCGTCAGACAAATGACCTTCGGCGTATTGTGGATGAATTCTCTAAATTCGCCCGTATGCCAGAACCGGACCGGGGGATTCATGATTTGAACAAACTGCTGCAAGGTGCCGTTTTGTTGCAGGAAAACGCGATGCCCGATGTAAAGATTCTTTCAGAGATTCCAAAGGGAAAATTACGCACGGAAATAGATGCGACGATGATATCTCAGGCGCTTACAAACCTGATAAAGAACGCAGGTGAAGCGACAGAAACACTGCGGGAAAAAGGCGCACCAGATGACTACCAACCTGAAATCAGGGTTGTGATGTCTGTTACGGACCAAAACGTCGAAATCAAGGTATCAGATAACGGAATTGGCTTGCCCGAAGATCGGGCTAAGTTGTTCGAACCCTATGTAACAACGCGCGAAAAAGGAACCGGCCTTGGCCTGCCGATTGTGCGCAAGATAATTGAGGAACATGGCGGCTCGCTCGCCCTGGAAGATGCAGATGTGTTTGAAGGCAATGCGCACAAAGGTGCGTGCGCAATTGTTCACCTGCCAAATATTGTACGTCAGGACACCTCGGGTGACCTGTTTGAAAAGACTGTGTGAGGTACCAAAAATGAGCGACATACTAATCATCGACGATGAACGCGACATCCGAGAATTGGTGTCGGATATTTTAAAGGACGAAGGCTATACCACGCGGCTTGCAGCAAATTCGGACGAATGCATGGCGCAAATCAATGCCGAACCTCCTGCGCTTATGATCCTGGATATTTGGCTTAAAGACAGTCAGATGGATGGGATAGATATTCTCAAGAAAGTAAAGCGCGACAATCCAGAAGTCCCGGTGGTTATCATTTCTGGACACGGTAATATTGAAATTGCGGTCGCTGCGATAAAACAAGGCGCCTATGACTTCATTGAAAAACCTTTCAACATTGATCAGCTGATGGTCGTGATCGTGCGCGCGATGGAGGCATCACGTCTACGGCGTGAAAATACAGAGCTTCGCCGAAAGGATGATCAGGTCGCTGAGATGATAGGCTCCAGTTCAGCGTTCAAGACGCTAAAATCACAACTGGATAAAGTCACAAAATCAAATGGTCGCGTCATGCTAACCGGTCCTGCCGGGGCGGGAAAGGAAGTTGCAGCTAGATATATTCACCAAAACTCCAACAGGGTGTCGAACCCATTTATTACCGTCAGTTCCGCCTCAATCGCGCCGGAACGGATGGAAGAGGTCCTGTTTGGTCGGGAGAATACCGAGCAGGGCATTGAACCCGGTCTTTTGGAACAGGCGAATGGCGGAATTTTGTTCTTTGACGAGGTGGCGGATATGCCGTCGGGAACACAATCAAAAATTCTGCGCGTATTGGTAGACCAGCAGTTCCAGAGGGTTGGTGGCGCGTCAAAAGTTCATGTTGATATTCGCGTTATTTCCAGCACTAACAAAGACTTGGAGCGCGAAATCGAAATCGGGAATTTCAGACAGGAGCTGTTTCACAGATTGAACGTTGTTCCGATCTCTGTTCCTTCGCTTGAGGAACGAAGAGAAGATATTCCGGAACTCGCCCAGTATTTTGTTGAATCCTTCAATAAATCGCAGGGTTTGCCGCTTAGGGAACTGTCTGATGAAGCGCAGGCGCTTCTCCAAACCATGCTTTGGCCCGGAAATGTACGGCAATTAAAAAACGTTGTGGAAAGAGTCCTTATTTTAGGCTCTGACAGCGGCCCGATTGAAGCACGTGAACTCCCACAACAAGATGACGAAAGCGGTGAAGAGGGACGCGTCGTGCTTTCTGGCTCGCTCGCGACCCTACCTCTTCGCGAGGCGCGAGAGCTTTTTGAGCGCGAATATCTGATGACCCAGATAAATCGCTTCGGTGGAAATATTAGCCGCACAGCGAGTTTCGTGGGAATGGAACGTTCTGCACTGCACCGGAAGCTAAAATCACTGAACGTGGTGACATCAAACAAAGCCGGAGCCAGGGTTGCACATGTTGAGGACGATGTTGAAGAAACGCTCTGATTGACCATAGCAGATGAAACTGCCATGCATGGGCTCAATCTCCCGAAGAGGTCGTGAGCGATGAAAGTCATTATCTGTGGGGCGGGACAGGTCGGCTGGCAAATTGCCCGACACCTGTCAGGGGAAAAGAACGACGTCACAGTCGTTGACAACAACCCCGAACTTGTCCGCCGTGCAACCGATACACTAGATGTACAGGGCATCGCTGGCTTTGCCTCGTATCCTGATATTCTTGCTCGCGCAGGGGCTGCTGATGCGGATATGATAATTGCGGCGACCTATTCTGATGAGGTGAATATGGTCACCTGTCAGGTCGCACACTCGGTCTTTGCTATTCCACGAAAAATCGCACGCCTTCGCAGCCAGTCTTACCTTGATGCGATCTACTCTGACCTCTATCGGCGCGACCACATGCCGATCGATGTGGTGATCAGCCCGGAGCGCGAGGTTGCAGCAGCCGCGCTTCAACGGCTGGCAGCACCGACTGCGTTTGACACACAGAGCTTCCTTGAAGGAAAATCACAACTCCTTGGCATCTTGCTGGAAGAAGATTGCCCGGTACTGACAACACCCCTACGCCAGTTAACGGATCTTTTCTCGACGCTGAGCGCCATTGTCGTGGGTGTACGAAGAAAGGGGTCCCTTTTTGCACCCGAACCGGGTGATCAGCTGTTTGCTGGTGATGAAATATACGTTTTCACCCATACGAAAGACATGAATAGAACTCTTGAAGTCTTTGGTAAAAAAACAAAAAAACAAGAACGTGTCGTGATCATCGGCGGTGGGAATGTCGGGCTGGCAGTTGCGCAGGCGCTCGAAAAAAACACCTCGCGCGTTCGGGCCAAGGTAATTGAAAAAAGCCGTGCATGCGCAGAGCGCGCAGCAGACCAACTGGAACGCACGATTGTGTTAAATGGGGATGGTATGAGCACCGTCTTGCTTGCTGAAGCAAATATCGATCGTGCAGATGCTGTGCTTGCCGTGACCGATGACGATAAGACCAATATGCTTGCAGCTGTGCGTGCAAAAGCGGCGGGCTGCCCGATGTCGATCTGCCTGATCAACGATCCGACACTCGTTCCGTTAATGACGCCGCTAAAGATTGATGCCTACATCAACCCGCGTTCTACAACAGTAAGCTCTATCTTGCGGCACATTCGCCATGGCCGCGTCCGAGAAATTTACTCGATCGGAGATGCGGAAGCAGAGGTGATAGAAGCACAGGTTCTATCGACATCGCCAATTTCGGGCCAGACAATCAGGGATATCGACTTTCCCGAAGGTGTCCTTGTTGGGGCCGTGATTAAAAACGGAGAGGTTATCAGACCTGTTGGTGGCACCCGCATTGAAGAGGGTGATGTTATCGCGATATTTGCAATGGCTGCCGATGTTCCAGAGGTAGAGCGCCTGTTGCAGGTATCAATCGATTTCTTCTGAACCATGATTCAGCGCATCCTGTCCCTGCCATTTATTGTGATCCTCATGGGAATAGGGGCGCTCGCTATGCTTGGGCCTGCTGTTTTTGGTTATTTCTCGCGTGATCTACACGATGCTCGCGTATTTCTTTATGGAAGCATCCTGTTTTTTACGCTGACCACATTGATCGGCGTTGCCTCAATGGACAGCCGAAAACACTCTGCGGCGCGTAGCCATCTGTTAGCGATGCTGGGCGCATACGTGCTACTTCCTGTTGTTCTGGCTGTTCCATTCTATGAAGCAGTTGAAAACACAAGTTTTACAAATGCTTACTTTGAAATGGTTTCAAGCCTGACAACAACTGGTGCGACATTGTTTGATGACCCAAACAGGCTTTCGCAGACCGAACATTTGTGGCGCGCTATTGTTGGTTGGATGGGTGGCTTTTTTATTTGGGTAACGGCGATCGCCATTCTGGCACCGATGAATTTGGGCGGTTTTGAAGTCACGGCCACGGGTCGCGTCGGCCATTCAGCCACGGATTTCGTACAAATATCTGACCGGACCGACGCCTCGCGCAGGCTAAGCCGCTCTGCCGCACAATTGTTGCCAATCTATCTGGGGCTGACACTTGCACTTTGGATTTTCCTGATCGTTGCAGGCGACAGCGCTTTTATTGCTTTATGCCATTCTATGTCGACCCTTTCGACAAGCGGGATCTCACCGGTTGGCGGTTTAGCGGGCGGTAACGCAGGTTTGTCTGGCGAATTTCTGGTTTTCATCTTTCTTTTCTTTGCGATTTCGCGTTTGACCTATGCGCCGGAAACGCAGTCAAACTCGCTCAAACTACTTGTCTCTGATCCTGAATTCAGGATGGGTCTTTTTTGTGTTTTGGTGATCCCCGCTTTTTTGTTTTTACGCCACTGGGTCGGGGCCTATGAAATTGATGAGGAAGAAAACATTCTCGGTGCCGTCAGCGCGCTTTGGGGCGGCATTTTCACGGTGTTATCATTTCTAACGACCACAGGCTTTGAATCCAGCGATTGGGATGCAGCACGCGGGTGGTCCGGGCTAAATACGCCTGGCCTGATTTTCGTCGGGTTGTCGATCATTGGCGGCGGGGTGGCAACAACAGCGGGCGGTGTAAAGCTATTGCGCGTATATGCGCTTTACATGCATGGAGCACGCGAACTGGAAAGGCTGGTTCATCCATCCTCTGTTGGCGGATCCGGTCATTCGGCGCGCCACATCAGGCGACAAGGCGCTTATATGGCATGGATATTTTTCATGCTTTTCGCCCTGTCGATAGCTGTTATTACAGCAGCGCTGGCGCTGAATGGATTGTCGTTTGAGAGTTCAATCGTTCTGACTGTTGCCTCTCTTTCGACCACAGGCCCATTGGCCGGAATCGCAGCGGAAACACCGTTAACCTTTGCGGAACTGAACGATATCGGCAAATTGATCACGGGTTCGGCAATGGTTCTGGGGCGCCTTGAAACACTGGCTTTTATAGCGCTTTTAAACCCCGATTTTTGGCGGACTTGACTCCCAATTTCTGAAAGCTATGTAACAGATTGTTTTTTGGGCTGGAATCTCTGGCTGAGGCGTTCCATACTCAATTATTAACTAATATGGCCTGCCGCCGAGGGGCAGAACGACAGAAAAAGGGCGAGAAGACCAATGGCTGCCGATAAACAAAATTTACAAGATGCGTTTTTAAACCACGTTCGTAAGACAAAAGTTCCAGTTACAATTTTCCTGATTAACGGCGTCAAGCTGCAAGGTGTTATCACTTGGTTTGACAATTTTTGCGTCCTGCTGCGCCGCGATGGTCAGTCTCAACTCGTTTACAAACACGCCATTTCAACGATCATGCCATCGACGCCGATTAGCCTTTATGATGGCGAAGAATAAGCGTTGAGCGAGCCGACAGACGAAAAGGCCACTCGCGCCTGGGTTCTGCACCCCGATATCCAATCAGACCGTAATCGCAGGGATGCGTCCTATGCGCTGGAGGAAGCGGTGTCTTTGGCGAGGGCGCTGCCGGGGCTTGAGATTGCCGGAGCAACCAAAGTCCCACTTCCAAAGAAACGGGCGGGGTTCCTGTTTGGATCAGGCAAAATTAAAGAACTCGGATTAATTTTTGAAGAGGCCGAGGTTGAACTCGTTTTGATCAACGGGCCAGTAACCCCTGTTCAGCAACGGAATCTTGAGCGCGACTGGAAAGTAAAAATTCTGGATCGCACCGGGTTAATTCTGGAAATTTTCTCTGATCGCGCGCGCACCCGTGAAGGTGTGCTCCAGGTTGATATGGCAGCCTTATCATATCAGCGGACGCGTCTTGTGCGGGCCTGGACCCACCTTGAGCGTCAGCGTGGCGGGCTTGGCTTTGTCGGCGGGCCTGGAGAAACCCAGATCGAGGCGGACAGACGCGCGATTGACGAACAAATCGGGCGGATCAAAAAGCAGCTTGCTAAGGTTGTTAAAACCCGTGAACTGCACCGCGCGTCCCGCGCAAAGGTGCCATACCCGGTTGTTGCTTTGGTTGGCTATACAAACGCAGGGAAATCTACGCTGTTCAACCGGCTGACGGGGGCAGAGGTTTTTGTAAAAGATATGCTCTTTGCGACGCTTGACCCGACAATGCGGGCAGTCACACTGCCGTCTGGTCGCGATATCATCTTGTCCGACACGGTTGGTTTCATTTCCGACTTACCGACCCAACTGGTCGCGGCCTTTCGCGCCACGCTTGAAGAAGTTCTGGATGCAGACCTGATCTTGCATGTACGTGACATTTCGCATTCAGAGACAGAGGAACAGGCGCAGGATGTGAACGGTATTCTGACAGAGCTTGGTGTCGAAGGCATCCCCGAAATCGAGGTCTGGAACAAGATCGACCTTTTAGAGGGCGATGCACGCACCGCCGTTGAGACACAAGCGGATCGACAAGAAAATTGCTTTGCTGTCTCCGCAATTGGTGGTGAAGGATTGGATGACCTTCTTGATGCGGTCTCTGAAGAACTGACTGACCCGAAAACAGAGACTGAATTTTTGTTGCCATATTCCGAGGGCCGGAAAAGAGCCTGGCTTTTCCAGGAAGGACTTATTCAACGCGAAGATCAAACCGAAGACGGTTTTCTTTTGCGTGTTCTCTGGACAGAACGGCAGGAGCAGAAGTTTAACGCTTTGTAATACTCGTTACCTTTCCGGACGTAACCAAGTGATACCCGCAGCTGCGGCGCGGGCGAGATCAGGATCAAGCGACATCGGAATATATTCCCCGCGGCGCCACAGTTCACCGAGGTCATCATAATGGCGGGAAAGCGGATGCCCCGACTGTCCGGTTGAGATCACAAAGACAGAACTGTCCGGATCGGCAAAATCATAGACCCCCCGAAAACCCGCACCGTGTACATTCAGAAACGGGTTGCGCCCCGAACCTGAGGTGCGGCCACGCATCAAGGTGTTGTCGCCGCCACTTGTAGACTGTCGGATGTTGACGAACCAGGACAAGAGCGGCACCTGACCAAGAACCTCGTGATCTTGCGTGGCTTGGTGCAGATCCCCCCAACGCAGGGATTCCAGCGTGCCGCCGTGATTTTCTTCAATCCAGAGAAGCGCATCATCAAGCGATTGCCTTGCTGCGTCTGCGCAGGTTTCGATCGGGGCCGACTGGATGACATCGCACCACTTTGATGCACCGTCCACATCACGATAGACCCGCTCAATAAAGAGCGGTTCCACGTGGTTATATTCCTGAGCCAAAGGTCCAAGTTCATCCCGGATCAACCTGTCTTGCAACGCACGCATCCATGCGGCGTAGATCAGTGGTTCGGGAAGATGTTCATTCATTTCTCCGTTCCACTCGGCAAGTAGAGTAAGCGCACGCTGGCGCACGCGTTCGGTTGTACCATCTGCGGCAGCTTCACCAGTAAACCATAGGTCAGCTGCAACAAGTGGCAACAATGCCCGGGCAGAGAAGCTTACGGTATCAAGCTGTGCTTCGATGAAACTGTCCCGGGTGTGCACCTCACGGTTTTGCATCAGATGCTGCCAACGTTGCACGCGCTGTGTATCTCCCCAGACGTAACTGATGTGGAAAGGGAAGGGGCGATCGATCAGTTTATTATTCGTGTTTCCAAGCAACCCGCCTTCGGGTGCTACGAATTCCGGGTTTACCCGATAGCCCGCTCGGCCCTGCCAGCGATTTACCGCCCGCCAACCCGGGCTTGGCAAACGACCCTTGCTTTGATGCCGTGCTGCGCGAGACGGAACTGCGCCAATCGTTTTCAGAGCGATCGTATCACCATCGACAAGCGTCAGGTTGAGCGAAGGGGCTATGAACCTTTCGCCTGCTGCTATCCCGTCGGAAACTGTCTTAGCCCGCATCAGGGAGATTGCAGAGCTTATCGTGGTGTCATTGGGCGACAAGACCGTCCAGGAGATGGAAGCAACATGCCCCGGTGGTGTAATCGATCCCAGATCATAATGACTTGGAGGTAGGACCGGGCCATTTTCTGTCCAGCGCAATGTCAAAGGAATGTCCGGCCCATCTTTGACCCGGATGACCGATTGACTGGTTTGAAACACCTTGAACCCATGTGGTGTCTCGTATTCTTCCGGATTTTTTGGGTTAAGCTTTTCAATAAAGACATCCAGATCATCCAGATAGGACGCGGTCACACCCCATCCAAGATAGTCGCTGCGCCCCGTAAGGACAGACGGTATGCCCGGTATAGTTCCGCCAATCACACCACCGTCAGAAAGTTCCAGACGTGCGAGGTACCAGATGGCTGGCGCGGTAAAGCCAAGATGCGGATCATTTGCCAAAAGGGTAGAACCGGCCGCTGAACGTTCAGGTGCTGCAGCCCAGGCATTGGAGGCTCCGGCGAACGCGCGGCGTTTGAACGGCGAAAGCCAGTTTTCAGCAATGCGTAAAGATTCGTTCGATGGGACCGCTGTCGGGAATAGCGCTGCATAGTCCGGCAAAGCGGCAACCCCGGTTCCGGGCGCATCCGGCAGGATATCGCGAAGTCTATCTTCTGACAGGACCAGCGACAGACGGGCCCTCAGAACTTCTTCTTCCAGATGTGGCGACAGTTGCAGCGCCATTAGTTTTACAAGCGCCAGAGAATCCGCTGGTTGCCACGGTGCGATTTCCTTGGAGAACAAAAAGAATTCCGGCGCACCACGACCAAGTGCATCGTTGTTTATCCGCGCGAGCCATGCATTCACACCGGCAGAGTAAGCCTCGAGTGCTTCGCGTGTAGGCGCATCCTGAACCAGAACAGACTGCTGCGCGAGATTGTAAAGATCCAGTCGTCTAAGCAGTTCATCCACCGGAACAGTGCGTTCGCCAAATAGTTCCGACAGGCGCCCCTGTGCGGTACGGCGCATTAAAATCATCTGCCAAAGCCGGTCTTGTGCGTGAACAAAGCCAAGTCCGAAAAAGGCATCCGCATCATTTTCAGCAAAGATATGCGGTACCGATGCGTTGTTTCGCACGATCTCGACCGGTGCCGAAACGTCGCGAGTTGTATAGTTCATGTTGTAGTCTGGCAGTGATCGGCTCGCCAGATAGTAAATGACTGCAACACTAAGACCAGCGAACAGCAAAACCGTACCCAGCAGCCTCATCAACCAGCGAAACAGTCGTGACATTAGGTATCCATGCGTTGGCGCAAGTCTGGCTTCATTTCACTAAAACAAAGAGGGAGTGAAGGCAATCGCAAGCAAGTAAACAAGGATAATATGTCCTTCTGCAAAAAGCTTTACTTCTTTCGAATTTGGGCACAACTGCCTTGGCGACAGTTACAGCGAAAGCCGTCGCCAAGCGCAAAAAAGACATCGGGCTTACGGAATGATACGTGTATATTTTGTGCCTTCAAGTGTAGCCCCAACAAGTAGGCCTGCCTGCCCGAAGATCACGGCAATCACCGGATCAAGAACGGTTGTAGTCTCAACACCCAGGTTGCCCCCCTGATCTATGGCGGCATATTCCATATCTGCACCGGCGGCCCAACCGCTCGAGCGGCGAAAGGTCTCCAACGCTTCATTTGTCATGAAAAACAAAACATGTGAAAACTGCTGTGCGCCGATCTGGAGGCCGATCGAAGCAGACGTGGCAGAATAGTAATCAACCGTCACATCGTTGATCTGAAGCGCGCCACGCCCGTAACTACCGCCAACACCAAAGCCAGCCTCAGTCATCAGAGGCATCACCAGCATGCCGGTGGATTTATCCCTGAGATCGCGTGTGCCAGGGTAGGTTGCATACATATGGTTGAGTGTACCCGCGACCCGCGCATCGATCGACTCGGCACCATTGCTGCCAATACCATTTCCACATGCAGCGGTTGTTGCCGCTACGGCGCCTGCACTGACGATAAAGCTACGACGTGAATAACTGCTCATTTTTTGATGCCTTTGATAATGCCTGACGATGTGCCGGCCTTATTCTGGCCGATCCTGCACGTGACTATACGGCATAGATAGTGGTCTGTCACCAGATGTTGTGGAATTAGGCGAGAAATTGCACTAATACTTAGCCTTGAAGAATACGCGCGGCTTCCGGGGCGAAATAGGTCAACACACCGTTACAACCTGCTCGTTTAAAAGCCAAAAGACTTTCAAGCATAACCTTTTCACCATCAAGCCAGCCATTTTGGGCCGCGGCTTTGATCATCGCGTACTCACCTGAGACCTGATAGGCGAACGTGGGCACGCCAAATGTGTCTTTAACGCGCCTGCAAATATCAAGGTAAGGCATACCGGGTTTGACCATCACCATGTCGGCCCCCTCCATCAGATCACGTTCGACCAGACGAAGCGCTTCGTCGCTGCTGCCGGGATCCATCTGGTAGGTTTTTTTGTCACCTTTTAACGCGCTGCTGGCGCCCACCGCATCCCGAAACGGGCCAAAGAAGGCGCTGGCATATTTGGCGGTGTAGGACAGAATCGAAACGTTTTTGTGCCCCTCGGCCTCAAGCGCATTGCGTATCGCACCAATCCGCCCGTCCATCATATCGGACGGACCCAGTATATCCGCGCCGGCCTCTGCCTGCGCCAGAGCCATTTTCACAAGCGCTTCGACCGTTTCGTCGTTCACAATTTCGCCATCGACCACAAACCCGTCATGTCCGTTGGCATTGTACGGATCAAGCGCGATATCAGTCATGACCGCGATTTCGGGAACCGAATTCTTGATCTCGCGAATTGCACGGTTCGACAAATTATCCGGGTTCCACGCGTCTTCGCAGCTTTCGGTTCGTTGCGCGGCTTCGGTGTAAGGGAAGATGCAAATCGCTGGTATGCCAAGCGCAGCCGCTTCTTTTGCAGCTTTTGAAACCTGATCGACAGAGAGTCGTTCCACACCTGGCATGGAACTGACTGCGTCACGCTCGCCCTTACCATCACGCACAAAAACCGGCCAGATCAGATCATCGACCGTCAAAGTGTTTTCCCGGGTCAAAGCGCGCAGCGCTTCAGATTTGCGTGAACGGCGCAGTCGTGCGGCTGGAAACGGTGCAATTGTTGGTCGCATGGGGCAGCTTTCTTTCATTTTCTTCTGCGTCGCACGGATTGGCATGCATCTCAAGGGTGGCATCCGGACAAAAGCGCAGATAATGTCCGCCGAAACACGCTATGAGGGATTGCGAGTGAACTGGTATCTGAGTGTCTTTGAACTGATTGATATGCGGTCTTTCTCGAATCTCTGGTTCTGGATTTCGCTTGCTGTTGTCTGGTCGTCTGCCAGCCATTGGATTCTGGGAGTTCCATATGACATGGTCCTGCGTGCGAAACGCAATGGTGATCAGGCAATGGTTGATCTCGAAGATATGGTGCGCATCAACTCAAGACGGCTGCTTTATATTGCACGGGTGTCGGGTTTGTGGATTCTTGGGATCGGGTTTTTTATTCTGTCGAGTCTTGCAATTCTCGGTTTTTATTACTGGATCGAATTCGCACAGGCGGTGTTTCTGCTGGCGTTCCCGATGTCT
Organism: Pseudohalocynthiibacter sp. F2068; assembly: GCF_023015645.1. NCBI lineage: Bacteria > Pseudomonadati > Pseudomonadota > Alphaproteobacteria > Rhodobacterales > Paracoccaceae > Pseudohalocynthiibacter > Pseudohalocynthiibacter sp. F2068. The sequence continues at coordinate 234,918 of NZ_JALKAK010000001.1, read as the reverse complement.
GGTGTCGGGTTGCTGAGCTTGTCCACCGCACGCCTGATTGCAGATGTTAAACCGACGGGCGAGGAGCTTTGCCAAAGGCTTCACCGCCATAGGATATGGACGCAGGTTATTGGTATGGTGTCCGTTTTCGTCACGTCGCTTTGGGGTATGTACCAAAACGTTTCGGTCGGTGTTTTAGGCTGAGACTGAAACAAGCAGCACCAAAAATAGGGTCACTGAATGTCTGCCAATCACATAACCGCTGGCGGAGCCCCCGAAGGGTTTGACGCACAGATCATCGCCTCGGAGCTGGCGAAAACCGGCGGGCCGATTCTTCATATTGCACGGGATGATAAGCGGGTCGCCGCAATGCAGGCGGCGCTTGCGTTCTTTGCGCCCGATGCCGTAGTTATCCATTTTCCCGGGTGGGATTGTCTTCCGTTTGACCGGATGTCACCAAATCCTGATGTGTCGGCCACGCGTATGGCAACACTGGCGGGGCTTGCCCACGGCATGCCAAGGCAGTTCATTCTGCTAACCACCTTAAACGCAGCAACGCAAAAGGTTCCGGCGCGCAGCATTTTGAAAGAAGCCGCTTTTTCAGCACAGGTCGGCCAACAGATAGACGAGTCTGCCTTACGCAACTTTCTGACGCGTATGGGGTTTAGCCAAACCCCAACGGTGATGGAACCCGGCGACTACGCAATTCGGGGGGGAATCATCGATATCTATCCTCCGGGCGAAAGTGGGCCGGTACGTTTGGATCTGTTCGGCGATGTATTGGATGGTGCACGACGATTTGACCCCGCAACGCAGCGCACAACTGAAAAGCTAAGCGTGATCGAGCTGGCCCCGGTGTCCGAAGTGATACTGGATGATGCATCGATCACCCGGTTCCGACAGAACTATCGCATCGAATTTGGCGCTGCGGGAACGGATGATCCGCTTTATGAAGCGATCAGCGCCGGGCGCAAACATCATGGTGTAGAGCATTGGTTGCCGTTTTTTCACGAACGACTAGAAACCCTTTTTGACTACCTGCCGGACGCCAGCGTATTTCTGGACGATCAGGTAACGCCAACACGCCTTGCGCGGTGGGACTCGATTGCAGATCAATACGAAACCCGTCATCTGGCGCTGAGTGAAAAAGGCAGGATGGATACGGTCTATAAACCGGTTCCGCCCGAATTGCTTTATCTGGACGACACCGCCTGGAACGCGGCGATTGATGGGCATCGTGTTATCGAAATGCACCCGCTACCACGCGCGACCGGGCCCGGCGTCATCGATGCAGGAGGGCGGATCGGTCGAAATTTTTCGCCAGAACGTCAACTTGAAAATGTAAGCCTTTTTAGCGCCTTAAAAGGTCATATTAATGCTATCAGACACGACAGCCAGGTAATTCTCGCAAGCTATTCAGAGGGCGCACGGGAGCGCCTGCAGGGCTTGATGGCTGACGAGGGCCTGACCAGCACCAATCTTATCAAAGATTACCGCGATGTCCCTGACGGAACAGGCGGTGTGCACCTTGCGGTCTGGGCGCTTGAGCATGGCTTTGTCGCGAAAGGGCTGACCGTCATCTCTGAGCAGGACGTGCTGGGTGACAGGCTGATCAGAGCGCCAAAACGTAAAAGACGCGCGGAAAACTTCCTGACAGAAACACAAAGCCTCAGCCCGGGCGATTTGATCGTCCATGTCGATCACGGCGTTGGGCGCTACAAGGGCTTGGAAACCATAACAGCGATGAGCGCGCCGCATGAATGCATCGCGCTTGAATACGCAGGCGGCGACCGTTTGTTTCTACCTGTTGAAAACATTGAACTTCTTTCAAAGTTTGGCCACGAAGAGGGGTTGTTAGACCGCCTTGGTGGTGGCGCATGGCAGGCCAAGAAAGCCAAACTTAAAGAGCGTATTCGTGAAATAGCTGACAAGCTGATCCGGCTTGCTGCGGAACGCGCCTTGCGCCGTGCGCCGATCATGGAACCACCCCATGGTATGTGGGAGGCGTTTTCAGCCCGTTTCCCCTATCAGGAAACCGAAGACCAACTGCGCGCGATCGAGGATGTTCTGCACGACATGGGTTCGGGTCAGCCGATGGACCGGCTCATTTGCGGTGACGTAGGCTTTGGAAAGACTGAGGTCGCAATGCGGGCCGCGTTTATCGCAGCACTTTCCGGTGTCCAGGTTGCCGTCATCACCCCAACAACACTTTTGACTCGCCAACATTACAAGAGCTTTTCTGACCGCTTCCGGGGTTTTCCGGTAGAGGTGCGGCAGTTATCGCGATTTGTGTCAGCAAAAGAGGCCGCCGCCACAAAAAGCGGGCTGGCTGATGGAACGATCGATATTGTTATCGGAACCCATGCACTGCTTGCCAAGACCATTCGCATCAAGAACCTTGGTTTGCTGGTCATAGACGAAGAACAGCACTTTGGCGTGACCCATAAGGAACGCCTGAAGGAAATGCGCAGTGACGTTCATGTTCTGACGCTTACGGCAACCCCGATCCCGCGAACCTTGCAAATGTCGCTGTCCGGGGTGCGTGACCTTTCCATCATTGGCACGCCCCCTGTCGACCGTCTGGCAATCCGCACTTACGTCAGCGAATTTGATACGATCACGCTCAGAGAAGCCCTGTTGCGGGAACATTATCGCGGCGGGCAAAGCTTCTTTGTTGTACCGCGCATCAAGGACCTGCCAGAGATAGAGGCGTTTCTGGCAGACCAGGTGCCTGAAGTCAGCGTTGTTGTCGCCCATGGGCAAATGGCAGCAGGTGAGCTCGATGACAGGATGAACGCCTTTTACGACGGCAAGTATGATGTTTTGCTGGCAACGACGATTATAGAAAGCGGGTTGGATATACCAACAGCCAACACGATGGTTATTCACCGGGCGGATATGTTTGGCCTTGCACAGCTTTACCAGATACGGGGCAGGGTGGGGCGTTCCAAGACCCGGGCTTATGCTTACCTCACCACCAAGCCTCGCAGCCCGTTGACACCAAACGCTGAAAAACGCCTGCGTGTGCTTGGCAGCCTTGATGCACTGGGCGCCGGGTTCACGCTGGCCTCGCAAGACCTTGATATCCGGGGGGCGGGCAACCTGCTGGGTGAAGAACAATCGGGTCAGATGCGCGACGTTGGATATGAACTTTACCAATCCATGCTGGAAGAGGCGATTTCCAAGATCAGATCGGGCCAACTGGAAGGTGTGGTCGATGGTGACGGCCAATGGGCGCCTCAGATCAACCTGGGTGTACCCGTGCTGATCCCGGAAAAATTTGTTCCTGACCTTGATGTGCGTCTCGGGCTTTACCGACGTCTTTCTGGCCTAACGACAAAGGTGGAACTGGAAGGCTTCGCCGCCGAACTTATTGATCGTTTTGGCAAGCTGCCGAAAGAGGTGAACACCCTGCTGCTGGTTGTGCGGATCAAAGCGATGTGCAAACGCGCAGGTATTGCCAAGCTTGACGGTGGTCCAAAAGGCGCAACCATCCAGTTCCACACCGATAAATTCGCCTCACCCGAAGGATTGGTAGATTTCATCCATGCCCAGAACGGGCTGGCGAAAGTACGCGACAACAAGATTATCGTGCGGCGTGACTGGAAAAGTGAAGCCGACAAAATTAAAGGCGCCTTTGCGATTGCCCGCGATCTGGCAGAAAAAGTCGTCGCGAAAGAAAAGGCCGCAAAGGCGCGCTGAGTTTTTAGACCGCGCCGGTGTATTCACCGCGGGCAGGGTAGCCGTTGGCAACTGCGAAATCGATTGCGCCAAGCAGTTCTTTAAAATGAGGCCGCACAAATGGCATGGTCTGGACGGACATATAATAAAGCGACTGATCCTTGTTCACCATGAACAGGCCGGGTTCAGAGAAAAGCGCAGGCTCCTCAATACCAATCGAGGTTTTGCCGCGAGAGGTCGAGATATAAAGCCCCCATTCACGCGCCTTTTCGAGCGACAGGTCATAGCCAAAGCGAAGGTTTTTTGTCTTCATTTTGTCCGCCATGTCTTGCGCGCGCTCCACACCATCTGAGCTGATCGCAACCGTCTTCACACCGCGCTCTTCAAACTCTGGTGTCAGGCGCTCAAGTTCGGCAAGATAACCTGTGCAGATCGGGCAATGCAGTCCGCGGTAAAAGCAAACGACAGTTCCAAGATCTGCACCGTCGGTCGCAAGATCAAACTGGCCACCCCCAAGAAGAGGTACCGTAAGTTCAGGGGTTTTTTCGCGGGGTACAAGCATTTTCTTATCCTTCTACGCTGTGTCTCGATGAATTCATTCCTTGTCTATAGACCACTAATGGTCGTAAAAGTGACGTAATATACGATAATACGTCCTGATAAGGGTAGCTCAGATGTCTCTTGATCGGCTCGCTTCGCTCGTTAAATTCTTGCAGATCAAAACTGTTTCGGCGCCTCCTTTGCGGGACGCAGGTTTTTTTGTTCTGAAGAATAAAGATGGATATGTTCTTGCGACATCCAGCCATGGCGTACGGTCAGACACGATTCTTGCTGTACGGTTCTCAAACACAGGCGCGCTCGATTCCCTGCTGACGGCTGTTGGCTGCCATAGCCATCCGGTCGCGCCCGAAGATGCAATTTATCCCATTCTGGAACTTTGCGAGGCGGAACTGCAAAGGCCCAGATGTGGGGCTGAAACCTTGATGGCAGGCTATGCGGAGGTGCTTCTGATTCACTTCCTACGCAGCGCTATAGAATTTGGTCGTGCCGAGGTTGGCGTATTGGCCGGTTTGTCTGATCCACGTCTTTCGCGGGCATTGGTCGCTATCCATGATCAGCCGGGACGAAACTGGAACACCGATGATCTGGCAGCGGTGGCTGGTATGTCGCGGTCTGTGTTTATGGCACGTTTCCGTGCGGTGATGGGTGATCCCCCTATGGGATACCTCAGGCAATGGCGTCTGGCGCGGGCGCGTGACGAGATTATTGCCGGAGCACGGGTGAACGAGGTCGCGTTGCGTTACGGCTATGGTTCGGCCGATGCCTTCGCACGCGCATTTCGAAAAGCTGAGGGAGTATCCCCCTCTGATTTGCGCAGACAGGCCGCCTAGATATGGTTGTGTTTTACACGTTCCAGGTTTTTCATCCGGCGCATGAGCAGGCTTGCAAGAACGGAACAAGCGAACGTGCCAATTGCCAGCGGCAATGGCGTTCCATCGAAAGCCAATCCTATTGGCGCAGCAATCACCACGGCCAGCACAGTTGATACAGCCCCGATAATTGATGCCGCCATTCCGGCGATATGACCCATGGGTTCCATCGCCAAAGCATTCAGGTTGCCGATTGTCAGACCAACCATAAAGAAAATCGATGTCGTCCAGATAAAGAAGGCCGGAAAGTAAGCCCATACCGGCCAGAGGTCGAACCCCGTCACCAGCGCCATCGTTCCGGAAAACGCAACCTGACCAAGAAGCGCGATGCCGATAAGGTAGCGCATTCCCAGACGCACCACCAAGACTGCATTCACAATGCTTGCGGATGAGGCAATCACAGCGGTTAGACCAAACCACAGAGGGAAGTAAGTGCTTTCACCAAAGGTAACATCATAGATCTGCTGTGTGGACGAAATGACCGCCATTAAAATGCCAAATGTCAAGGTTTGCACCATCGTTGACAGAACAAACATCTTGCTGGCTGACACTTCCTTTAGTGCGTTTTTAAAGTTGAAAATGCGAAGCGGAATGCGTGCAGTGCGTGGCAATGTTTCTGTCTGCCTGAACGCCAGCCAAAGCCCGGTGGCCGTCGCAAAGATAACGAAGGCAGCATAGATTCCGCGCCAGCCGAAATAATGAATGATCACAGCGCCTAGCGACGGGGCAATCGCCGGAACGAGCGAAAAGACAAGCATGGTAAACGACATGATTTTTGCCATCTGGCGGCCTGCATAAAGGTCCCGGATAATTGCCAGTGCAACAACTCTTGGCCCGGCAGCACCAAGCCCTTGCAGGGCGCGTGCGGCCAACATTGTCTCCAGGCTTTCGGTTTGCCAGGCAAACCAGGCCGCGAAAATGTAAAGCGCCGAGCCGCTTAGAAGCACACGTTTACGACCAAAGGCGTCAGAAATCGGTCCGGTGAAAAACGTCCCGATTCCCATTCCGAAAACGAAGCTCGTCACAACAAGCTGCGCGCGGTTCAGTTCTGTTGGTGACAACTCTTTGCCGATTTCGGGCAGCGCCGGCAACATCGCATCAATCGAAAACGCGATGGTCGCAAACAACATCGCCATCAAGGCGACGAATTCTACAATGGGCAGGCGCTGCGGCATAGATCTCAGTCTTTTATCTGCTCAAGAATCTCTTCAACAACTTCACCCCAGAGTTCAGGAGGTTGTGCGCCGCTCAAAACGTGCTGATTGGCCACGATGAAGCAGGGAACCCCGCTTACACCACGTGCGCGCGCGTGTTCGTCGCGTGCGCGGATGTCGTCGCTGTCCGCATCTCCGGACAACAAATGCCGCACCATGGCAGGGTCCATTCCAGCCTTTTCGGCTACATCGACCAAAACATCAGTGTCGCCAATGTCACGCCCCTCTTTGAAATATGCGCGGAACAGAGCGGATACGACGGGTGTCTGACGCCCCTCAAGCCCTGCCCAATGAATGAGTCGATGTGCGTCAAGCGTATTTGGCGTACGTGTCATCGCAGCAAAATCAATATCAAGCCCGGCTTCTTCCGCCGTTTTGGCGATGGGTCCGTAAACACGAAGCGCGCCTTCCTGGCCACCAAACTTTGCTTCCAGATACTCCCGCCGATCCATGCCTTCGGCGGGCATATCCGGATTCAGTTGGAAGGGATGCCATTCAATATTGAATGGGTGCTCAGGATGCGCTTCAAGTGCGCGATCCAGGTAGGATTTTCCGATATAGCACCATGGGCAGATCGGGTCGGATAGGATATCAAGCTTGACCATGGAGGTCCTCATATTCTTGTCTTAATGCGCGCCTTAGCAGCTTGCCGTTTGCGCCTTTTGGCAAAGTTTCCACCCGTACAAATAGCCGTGGTGTCTTGTAGCGGGCCAGCCGGGTCGCGGCAAAGCGGTTCAGGTCGTCGTCCGTCAGGGGTTTATCTGCGGTATAAAAAGCCGCAATCACTGTAGTGTCTGCTTTTACGCGAACTTCTGCAACTGCGGATTCATGCACATCCGGGTGAGCATTAAGCGCAGATTCAACTTCGATCGGGGAAACCCGGAAACCGCCAGCATTCATCATATCATCCGCGCGGCCCAGATAGGTGATTGCACCATCCTTTGCCATAGACACAGTGTCGCCGGTAACAAACCACTCGCCTATAAATCGCGATTTGGTTTCATCTTCGGCGTTCCAATACCCAAGCATCAAACCGGGATCTCGATTTGAAACTGCCAGTGTTCCTAGTGTATCTGAGGGCACCAATGCACCCGTTTCATCCAAAACCGCAATGCGGCGGCCCTGCTGCGGATAGCCGAAACTGCGTTTTGAAGGTGGATGGTCCGGGCAACCCGATACAAAGGTTGAACATTCCGACATGCCGTATGCTTCAAAAATTTCGGTGCCCGTGGCTGTGCGCCATCGTTCCTTGGTGCTGATGGGTAGCTTTTCACCGGCTGAGAACCCATGACGCAGCTGAGGTGCGTCAATCGTTTCGTTTGTTTTCAACAACTGCCGATAAACCCCGGGGGCCGCTGCAAATAAACTTGCCTTATGGGCCCGTATTAATTGGGGAAACGTGGTTGAGTCCGTCCCGGGACATGGGATCAGCGCTGTTGCCCCTTTTGTCCAGGGGTCCATCAAACCGGTGCCAAGCGTGTAAGTCCAGTTAAACGCTCCAGCATGCAACAACCGGTCGTCCTGCCGTAAACTATACCATCCATCCCACATCATGCGACGCGCCCATATAGCGCGGTGTGCGTGGCAAACCGCGCGTGGCTTTCCCGATGTGCCAGACGTGTAGATGACGTAGCCTAGACGTTCGGGGTCGCCCAGTATGAAATCAGCCATGGGTAACGACTGCATCGCAACCATAACCTCTTCAGTTACCACCCTGCAGGGTGGATCTGACGGGTAGGGGACCCCGGAGGCCGCAATAATTAGCTTTGGTTCAATCTCGTGAATGATCTTGCCGACCTCATACTCGGTAAGCTGCGCGGCTGTCGGCACCGGTATCAAATCAACTGCAATACATGCGAGAAAGGCGATTGGGAATTCCACAGTATTGCCCAACCGCATCAAAACGCGGTCTCCGGGCTTCAGGCCAAGCTCTTGCAACCCTGTTGCAGTTGCGCGAACTACCTTTTCCAGTTCTGAATATGTCCAGACCTCTGAACGATCCGGAAACAGAATTTCAAGCGCTGGTTTTTCTGGCAGCGTTGCCGCCGAACCCAATACATAAGCCGCCATGTTGAACGGGTCAGGGCAGGGGGCTGGCGGGCCTTGGTCAAACAAAGAAAACATGAATAGTCTGCTACGCCCGCATCGGAAAAGTTGCAAGCCAACTGCGCTTGGTTCTATACGTCAGCCCATGGAAAGAAAAACTCAGCCAAGTATCATAAGAATCGCACGCGAGAACGGAGAAGAAACGCGCGCAGAACCGCTTAACCTTGGCGTTCGCGTCCGCGAGTTACGCAAAGCAAAAAACTGGACGCTTGAACAGGCAGCAAAACACGCCGGGCTGGCGCGTTCAACGCTTTCTAAAATCGAAAATGGCCAGATGTCACCCACATATGAGGCGTTGAAAAAACTGGCCGAGGGGTTGCAGATATCAGTGCCGCAACTGTTCACCCCACCCTTGCGCGAGCAAGTTAACGGGCGCATGGATATTACAAAATCCGGTGAGGGAAACAGCCATGCAACAACTACATATGAGCACGAACTTCTCGCGGTATCGCTGGTAAAAAAACAAATGCTTCCCTACCGCGCCAGAGTGCGCGCGCGAAGCCCGGAAGAATTTGACGGCTGGGTGCGGCACGACGGTGAAGAGTTTCTGTACGTTCTGACTGGCGGGGTGCGTCTTTACACCGAGTTTTACGAACCCGTTGATATGCGCCGCGGTGACAGCGCCTATTACGACGCATCAATGGGACACAATGTGATTTCAACAAGCCCGGAAGACGCTATGATCCTTTGGGTAACATCACTAAACTAGTTCTTCGGAAAAAGAATAGGCAGTACAATTGCCGCAACACCCACGCCAACGATCTGCGTCAATATGAACATGCTGATATGCGCAGGATTGATCCCGGCAAAAGTATCGGAAAACCCACGCGCAATCGTGACGGCGGGGTTCGCAAAACTGGTTGAGGACGTGAACCAGTAAGCCCCTGTGATGTACAGGCCCACAAGCGGTGGCACGGCGTCTGGGCGATGCTTGATACCACCAAAGATAACCAGCAACAGACCAAAGGTCGCGATTATTTCGCTTGCCCATTGGTTAACGCCGGTTCGGTCAGTATTTGATAGCTGCAATATCGGCAGGTCAAACATCAGATGGCAGGCCCAAACCCCGATAATGCCACCCGCGATCTGCACAACAACATATGGCAGCACGTCTGACACGTCGTGTTCCCTGCGAATTGCAAAGGCCAAGGTCACTGCCGGGTTAAAATGCGCACCGGATACCGGGCCTAAGGTTGTGATGATTGCGTAAAGGATACAGCCAGTGGCAATTGCATTCGCAAGCAGTGCCAGCGCGATATTATCACCAGCAAGCGACTCTGCCATAATCCCGGAACCGACGACGCCAATCAGAAGAAATGCTGTACCAATAAACTCCGCCAGCAGTTTACGTATCATGTCAGTTTTCCGATGCGATCAAGCGTTTCTTTTAGCTCGTTAACATCAAGTCGGTCCAAGGGCAAAGACAACAACGCAGCCGCGCGTTTTGCCAAAATATCATAAGCCTCCTGAAACGCCCTTTCCCAGTCTCGTTCTGCAGCTGCTGCAGGATCTTCGACACCCCAATGGGTGCGCACCGGGGCACCGGGCCAGATCGGGCAGGTCTCACCGGCAGCGGAACCGCAAACGGTGATCACAATATCCATTTCTGGCGCGTCAGGTTCCGCGAACTCATCCCAGCTTTTGGATCTGGCGTCGCGCGTATTGTGCCCTAACTTTGACAACAGCCGTAGCGATTGTGGGTGAACCGATCCGGACGGGCGCGAACCGGCAGAATACGCCCGCAAACCGGGTATATTGCTGTGGTTAATAATGGACTCCAGCAGGATAGACCGTGCCGAGTTTCCGGTGCATAGGACAAGTATATTCATAGGCTGCGCGATAGACAATTTTTGTAACACTTTCACGACAAAACGACACCAAGGCCATTTTGTCGTCGGTCGGTCGCTTCGTTAGCTCGAAGACTTACACAGGCTCAGAATGCGTCGCCAACCTTTCGTGCGCCGGCTGAAACATCGCGGCCAAAACCTTCGACGGTTGCACAAGCTGACAGCCCCAAAAGAGCGGTGATTAGCAAAACTCTGATCATTTTCATTCCTTCCACCACCAGACGTCGGGCAAAAACCCAACCCAGTCGCCATACATCGGTAAAGTCTCCGGATACTGCAGCTGACGCACATGAGCAATACGTGAAATATTCCACTGGTATATCGGAATGACATATCGGCCCGTTGTGAGAACCCGATCAAGGGCGCGGGTCGCTGCGACAAACTCATCTCTGTTTTCTGATTGCAGGATGGCATCAATCATCGCTTCAGCAGCCGGAGACTCCATTCCCATCCAATTGCGCGACCCTGGCTCTGTTGCTCCCTCTGAACTCCAATAGAGCCTCTGTTCATTGCCCGGACTAAGCGACAAGCCGCGCCGGTAATACGTCATGTCAAAATCATATGTGGTTGTGCGTTCCTGATACTGCGCGCTGTCAATCACGGTGACGGTTGGGGTAACGCCAAGCCGTTGCAGGGATTGGGTGTAAATATTGATGATCGACTGGTTCTCAGCACTGCCTTGTTTTAGCAGAATTTCAAATGTGAATGGCTGTCCCTGGGCATTCTTCATCACACCTTCCTGTACTGTCCAGCCAGCCTGCTCCATCAAACGCAGCGCAGCGCGCAGGTTTTTGCGGTTGCGTTCTGTTCCATCAGAGACCGGCAGCGAATAGCCCTCAAGCGCGCCCGGCAACAGTTCGTCCCTGAAAGGCGCCAGAAGTTCAGCCACGCGACCTTCTGCTGGCCCGTCTCGCATTCCCAAAACAGAGTTTGAAAAGTATGACGTGATCCTTGGCTGCTGACCGTTTGTCTTGGTTGCGTTTATGAACTCGAAGTTAAAAACGTGAATCATCGCATCTCGCACCCGCCAGTCCTTGAACTGGTCTTGCCGTGTGTTCATCACGAAACCGGTAATGCCGGAAGGGCGTTGATGCGGGACAATTGATTTCACGATATCGCCAGACTGAACCTCGGGAAAATCATACTGTGTTTCCCAGTCGGAGGCGTTGAATTCCCTTTTGAGAGATAGCTCACCGCCTTTGAAGGCCTGTAAAAGCAGGCTGGCATCTGTGTAAAAATCAATACGGATTTCATCAATATTATTTGTTCCGCGCCGAAAGGGCAGGTCACGCCCCCAATAGTCAGGGCTGCGTCTGAGTTTTACAAAACGCCCGGCTTCAAATTCCTCAACAACGTAGGGTGCAGTTCCAATTGGAATATTCTCAAGTCCGGATTGCGTAAAATCTAGCCCGTCCCATTGTGACTTTTTCAGGATCGGGCGAAGCCCCATCAGCAGGGCAAGTTCACGATCTTCAACATTGAACGTGAACCTTACAGTACGCTCACCAACCACCTCTGTGCTGGCGACTTTAGCCCATGCCCCGTGATAGCGCGGATGCCCAACCGTGCCGAGTGTTTCGTATGACCATATGACGTCATCCAGCGTGACAGGGTTGCCATCTGAGAATCGTGCCTCTTTGCGCAGCGTGAATTCCACCCATTCCCGATTCGGTCCTGTCTCTACCGATTCGGCCAAAAGACCGTACAGCGTGAAGGGTTCATCCCAGCTTCTGCCCATCAAACTTTCATAAGTCAGGAACTGTAGCTGCCAGGGAACAGTGCCTTTCAGGATGAAAGGATTGAGCGAATCAAAGCCACCAGATTCGCCAACAACGATGCGCCCCCCCTTTGGTGCATCGGGGTTCGCATAGGGCAGAGACACAAAATCAGGTGGTAAAGCCGGTTCGCCATACATAGCTATGCCATGACGCGGTTCAGCCAGTCCGATTCCTGCGCTGCAGAACATGACAATTGCAGTCCCAAGGCATCGACACGCACGGAAATTAATTGATCTCATTTTGGCAACAATCCTCGGGTTCCCTTGTTTGACTAGCGCTGACGCTACCAATGCTTTGCAGTCAATTCAAACTTTTAGCTTGGCCAGTGGCGGTAGATTGCGTATAAGAGAGTCACTGCTCGATAGGTTTCTTGCCTGTATGAAACCTGCCTCAATAACTTAACGCCAGCTTCGTGCTGGCGTTTTTTTTGTCTCTGATGACCACTAGCTGTAGATTTTGCAGGTGCAGCAATTATAGTCTCGCCGAGTATCAGAAAGAAGGGTCGTCATGTCACTATCAGGAAAAACAGCGGTTATCACCGGATCCAACTCCGGCATTGGTTTGGGCGTTGCTGTGGAATTGGCCAAAGCCGGGGCGGATATTGTTCTGAACTCGTTCACGGATCGGGATGAAGATCATGCACTGGCTGAAAGCATCGCCAGAACGCATGGAATCAATGCACGCTACATCAAGGCAGATATGTCCCAAGCGGACGACTGCCGCAGCCTGATAAAGCAGGCTGGCAAGTGCGACATCCTGGTTAACAATGCGGGCATTCAGCATGTCTGTCCGATTGATGAATTTCCCATCGACAAATGGGATGCGATCATTGCAATCAATATGAATTCTGCGTTCCACACCACTGCTGTTGCGCTACCCATGATGCGAAATGCTGGCTGGGGCAGGGTGGTCAACATCGCCTCGGCGCATGGTCTGACGGCGTCTCCCTTTAAAGCAGCCTATGTCGCAGCCAAACACGGGGTGGTTGGGATGACAAAAACGGTTGCTCTGGAAACCGCTGAACAGCCGATAACAGCAAATGCGATCTGCCCCGGCTATGTTTTGACACCGCTCGTTGAGGCGCAAATTCCCGATACAATGCGGGAATATGACATGAGCCGGGAAGACGTGATCAAGAACGTTATGCTGACACGCCAACCGTCCAAAGAATTTGCAACGGTTGAGCAGATCGGCGGAACCGTTGTCTTCCTCTGTTCTGACGCGGCGGCGCAGATAACCGGAACTACCATCAGCGTGGATGGTGGCTGGACAGCGTTGTAAGAGACCTGCATTCCGAATGCGTTGTGGCGGCGGCTAAACCGATCTGACGGACGTTGCCGCCAACGCCTTTGGTATTACGACTCTGCAGTGGCAGCTGTTTTTTCTTTCTTGGTTGCCATTGGGCGGGTTGGATCTTTTCCATTCGGGTAGACCAATCCAGCGGAGATCACCAGTTTTGCGGCATCCTCCACGGTCATATCCAGTTCAATGATGTCGGATTTGGGAACGAAAAGTAAAAAGCCTGATGTCGGGTTCGGGGTCGTTGGTAGAAAGACCGAGCTGAGATGATCATCAACTGGAATCTTCTTATCTACTTCGCCCTTTGCATCTGTAGAAATAAATGCGATCGCCCAAATCCCCTTGCGTGGATATTCAACAAGACAGGCTTTTTCGAAACTTGATTCCGCCTGGGAAAAAACCGTTTCGGCGATCTGTTTCAGACCATTGTAGACAGAGCGGACAACCGGCATCCGGTCAACCAGGCTTTCACCCCAGTTGATCAACGAACGTCCCATAAGGCCTTTGGCCATCCAACCGACAATCACGGTGAAGATCAAAAATATGATCACCCCAAGGCCACGCAGATTGATGCCAATATATTGTTCGGGGCGAAGATCGGATGGCACCAACGGCAACACCCAACTGTCCATCCAGCCTGTGACAGTCCACATCAACCAAATCGTCAGACCGATTGGCGCGATAACAACGAGTCCCGTCAGAAAGCTTGCCCGAAAACCCGACAACAAACGGCGAGGGCGGCGTTCCGGGATATGTGGCTCGTCTTGGTTCATTCAAAGTGTCCTGTTATCAACGCAGGGAATTTAGGTCTTTCTGCGCTTTCGTACAATAAGCACAAGTCCTTCGACGCCGTTTTTAATCATTTAAAGCAAAAGCGCGGGCAACTTTGCTCGCAAATCGTGCATTGTTCAAGACCAGTGCAATGTTTGCGCTAAGCGACTGACCATTGGTGAGCTCAAATATTCTGTCGAGCAGGAAGGGTGTAACAGCTTTCGCAGTGACACCCTGTTGCTCGGCCTCTTTCAATGCCTGATTGATGAGTGGTTCCAATAGGTCCTTCGATATCTCGGCCGCTTGCGGGATCGGGTTTGCAATCAACTGCCCTCCGGGAAGGCCCATTGCTCTTCGCATTTTATGCGCTGCCGCAATCTCAGAAGGGCTGTCCATCCGTAGCGGTGCCGGAAGCCCGGAACTGCGTGACCAGAAGGCCGGAAATTCTTCTTGCCCGACACAGATCACCGGCACGCCAAGCGTTTCCAGAACTTCAAGTGTTTTTGGTAAATCAAGGATGGCCTTCGCACCTGCGGCCACGACAGTGACTGGAGTTTCCGCAAGTTCGCGAAGGTCCGCCGAAATATCAAAACTGTCTTCTGCGCCCCTGTGCACTCCGCCGATCCCGCCAGTTGCAAAAACATGGATGCCAGCAAGATGCGCGCTGATCATCGTTGCGGCAACAGTCGTCGCCCCAGTGCCACCTGTTGCAATGCAGGCTGCGATATCCGCACGAGACAGTTTGGCGACATCTCTCGCCTGACCCAGGGCTTGCAGTTCAGCGTCGCTTAACCCGATGTGGAGCTTTCCTTTGATCACAGCGATGGTTGCTGGCGCCGCGCCATTCTCGCGAACGCAGGCTTCAACTTTTCGCGCGGTTTCGACATTTTGCGAGTAAGGCATGCCATGCGTAATAATCGTACTCTCGAGCGCGACAATCGGGTCACCATTGACGCGTGCTTTACTAACTTCGGGTGCATAGACAAGGGGGAGCGTCATAAGGGTGTTTCTCCGGACACATAGTGAGCTGCAGCAGTAAGTGCGCTCTCAAGGGCTGTCGTGCCCGTTTCACCACGGTGCTCCGCCGCGATATGGGCTGCCATAAAGGTGTCTCCGGCGCCGGTCACACGACTGACCATGACTTCCGGTGGCTGTGCCGTCAAAAGTGTTTCCTTGTCTCCCAGTGCAGCCATATTGCCACCATCACTCACCATCGCGCGAAATGCGCCGCGTTTCACCAGTGCCAATGCGGCCTCAGCTGTACTTCCAAAGTCGCGCTGGCACAGGTATCCTGCTTCTTCAAGATTGACGTAAAATGTTGCACGAGGATGCTTCAGCAACGGGTTCAATCGCTCTGCCTTGCCGGGGGACGCTGGTGCGACCCGCAGGTCTGCAGCAGCAAACAGCGGATTTTGGGAAATGTCCTCAAGCAATGTTTCGGTCAGATTGCCATCAAGCGCGACAAGCCCCGGATATGGGGCCTGAACGTTGCCGAGTGTTCCATCCGCGAGTGGACGCAGGATTTTGTCGCCTGCAGCTTCCAGCGAATGAGCGTCCGCGATCGCCGCGATCAGACCATTCGCACCTTCGACCGCCATGTAGATATCTGTGGGCAAATCATCAGAAAGATAGATATGGTCAGTGATCATGCCGATTCGTGTTGCGGTAGCCAGCAGTTCCTGACCTTCTTCGTCTTTTCCGATTGCCGTAAGCAATGCGGGCACCAGATCGAATCGGGTCAGCGTCATTGCGATATTCATCGCAACACCACCGGGAATCCGCGCGATACGACCCGGAACGTCCGACCCAAGACGCATCGGACTTGCAGAGCGGCCAATCACATCCCAAAGAACGGAGCCGATACAAAGGATTTCCGGTATTTTTGTCATTCAGGGTTTCAACGGGTAGCGATCCGGCTCTTCAAAGGCATCCATAACGAGCGTTCCGGCCTTTATTTCGGCACCGTGCACCGCACCGGATGGGATATTGTAACTGTCACCCGGCGCATATGTTTTGGCTTCACCGTCAATGGTCAGTTTTACAGATCCTTCGATCACAGTTCCCCATTGCCCAAGATGTGAATGCGGCGGAAGAACAAAATCTTTGTGAAAACGGAAGAAAACGACGAGGCCCGCATCCGAGCGAATAGCTTTTGTACTGACTATATCCTCCGGAAAGGGAATCTCCAGGCTCGGGAATTTCTGGATGAATTCAGGTAGTTGCATTTAGGGACCTCCGTAATTTTGGCCGGAGCCTAGCATATGGGTTGGCGAGCGCATCTGTTTTCTAACCCTTTCAGCCTTGCAATCACTGAAACCTTGGTTTAAAGCGCGGCTACTTAAATCCGCAGGTGGGGTTTGGGCCTAATGGGGAGAAATCCCAAAAGGTCCGCCGGTTGGGCAAATGCCCTTTTACCCCCACCGTGGCGCAAACCGGAAAAGGAAATGGAATGGCGCTTCCCGATTTCACGATGCGTCAGCTTTTGGAAGCTGGCGTACACTTTGGCCACCAGACACAACGCTGGAATCCTCGTATGGGCGAATTCATCTATGGTGCCCGTAATGGTATTCATATTCTCGATCTGACTCAGACTGTTCCAATGCTGGACGCTGCTCTGAATGCTGTCCGCGAAACTGTCGCAAAAGGCGGCCGTGTTCTTTTTGTAGGCACCAAGCGTCAGGCACAGAACCCTATCGCTGAAGCCGCAGAGAAATGCGCGCAATACTACATGAACCACCGCTGGCTGGGTGGTACGCTCACCAACTGGAAAACGGTTTCCAACTCTATCAGCCGCCTGAAAGCGATTGACGAGAAAATGGAAAGCGGTGCGGAAGGCATGACCAAGAAAGAACGTCTTGGCATGGAGCGCGAGCAAACAAAACTGCAAGCGTCACTTGGCGGTATCCGCGAAATGGGCGGTGTACCTGACCTTTTGTTTGTTATCGACGTTAACAAAGAAGATCTGGCAATCGCCGAAGCCAATAAACTGGGTATCCCGGTTGTTGCTATTGTCGACTCCAACTGCTCGCCTTCAGGGATTGACTACATCATTCCCGGCAACGACGACGCTGCCCGCGCTATTTCGCTTTACTGCGATCTGGTCGCGCGTGCAGCGCTTGACGGAATGAGCGCTCAGCTTGGCGCCGCTGGCGTTGATTTGGGTGAAATGGAAGCTGCGCTTGACGAACCTGTGGTTGCCGAAGAAGCACCAGCAGAAGAAAAACCGGCTGAAGCAGCTGCAGAAGAGACGCCGGCTGAAGCACCAGCAGAAAAAGCCGCAGTCGAAAGCTGATCAAACAAGAACTAATTTTGGTTGCGGGCTATAAATGGCCCGCAACCAGCTTCTTACAAAAATTAGGAGAGCCGATATGGCAATCACCGCAGCACAGGTGAAAGAACTGCGCGACTCGACCGGCGCAGGCATGATGGACGCTAAAAAAGCGTTAACCGAAACAGAGGGCGATATGGAAGCCGCAGTTGACTGGCTGCGCACCAAAGGCCTTGCGAAAGCCGCAAAAAAATCCGGGCGGATCGCTGCCGAGGGTCTTGTTGCTGTCGCAGTCAATGGGGGCAGGGGTGTCGCTGTTGAAGTAAACTCTGAAACCGACTTCGTTGCGAAAAATGCGGAATTTCAGGATATGGTTAAATCCATTTCACAGGCCGCTCTGGGCGCAAGCGATGTAGACGCTCTTAGAACAACCGACCTCGGTGGAAAATCTGTTGAAGCAACGATCACAGACAAGATCGCAACCATTGGCGAAAACATGTCGCTGCGTCGCATGTCTGCAATCGAAGGTGACAGTGTTGTGTCCTATATCCACAACCAGGCAGCCGATGGCATGGGTAAAATTGCTGTGCTGGTTGCATTGAAGGGCGTTGACAATGGCATTGGCCGGCAGATTGCTATGCATGTTGCCGCAGCAAACCCGGCGTCACTTTCCGAGGCTGATATTGACCCGGCACTGGTTGAGCGCGAGAAATCTGTTTTGACCGAGCAGGCACGTGAATCTGGCAAACCCGATGCAGTTATCGAAAAGATGATTGTAGGCCGGATGAAGAAATTCTTCTCTGAAGTGACACTTCTTGGTCAGGCGTTTGTCGTGAACCCTGATCTGACAGTTGGCGACGCCGCGAAAGAAGCTGGTGTTGAGATTCTCTCGTTCGTCCGCATGGAACTGGGTGAAGGCATCGAGAAAAAAGAAGAAGACTTTGCTGCAGAAGTTGCCAAAGCGGTACA
Source organism: Pseudohalocynthiibacter sp. F2068 (assembly GCF_023015645.1). NCBI lineage: Bacteria > Pseudomonadati > Pseudomonadota > Alphaproteobacteria > Rhodobacterales > Paracoccaceae > Pseudohalocynthiibacter > Pseudohalocynthiibacter sp. F2068. The sequence continues at coordinate 216,576 of NZ_JALKAK010000001.1, read as the reverse complement.
AGGCTAAGACATCTTTAAATACGAAAAACAAACGGTGCGGTCTTTTCAGGCCGCACCGTTTTTACTTTCCGCCAATACTGGGGATAACGGCGGTTGCTCATAAAGTTGCCGACCAAGTTTGACTAAAATTGCCCACCTTGGCCGACGTTCCGGTTTCCCGGTCAGATCAGGCCAATCTGCAATATTCAAAACAGCCTTCACCGAAGTTCCCAGGCTAATTGCCACCACTCACGGAACAAACCTCATTTTGCAGGTTTACGTTAGGTAAAGAAAGTATGGTATTCCATACCCTTAGGTTGACCTCAACGTTAATTAAACGTCGAACCTGAAAATCTGATTTTGAAAGGATGCTTTCAAAACGGCTTGCGCGGTTGTTTCGACATCAAGCGCCAAACGCGCAAGCCGAAGATGTTTTTCTACCGTTGCTGGCGTCAGCTCCAGGATGCAGGCAATATCCTGTGTCGTTTTCCCGTCACCAACCCATTCAAGCACTTGGCGCTGCCTCTTTGTCAGGTCGGGCCGCTGGCCGGAGTAAGGAAAGGTGATAATCTTAAGATGCGCAACATTGTTTATCAGAATTATTTCATTTCCGTGCCGCTTCCAAATCTCATCAGTTTCTATTTGAGACAGGCCAGCCCGCGCGGTCAACGCGATAGCCCCCTTGGTTCGCTGAGAAACGCTCTTGAAGCTTATTGAGTAGCCCGCGACAACGCCCATTGATCTGTTGAATTCACAAACTTTCAACTCTGTTGGCGACAGCTCTCCATTTTTTTGTTTTTCCTCGATCCAGCTCCAGCTGCACGCCCCTTCATTTTCGATCGACCAACGCACCATTGGGGCGCAGGCGTACATATTCTCTCCAAGGAAAGGGTCAATATAATCAGAGCTATGATTGGTTAGAATTAGAAAATCCTTGGGGTCGCCAAAGGACTCGGACGTGCAATAGCGGGTAAACCCATAAAGCAAACGGTCAAACCCGTATTCAGCCATTTTTTTTGTGTGGAGTCCCCAGACCTCTTCAACAGAATCCGATTCTGTCAGTTCTTCCAGGTATTCCTCAACAGCTGTCATTATGCTTTTTCACCCAGATAGGTCACCATGCCCTCAATCGCCAGCAAATATCCTGCGGGGCCCAGGCCGCAGATCTGGCCAATCGCAACCGGAGCGATGTAAGATTTGTGTCTGAAAGATTCCCGTGCGTGAATATTTGAAAGATGAAGTTCCAGAACGGGCACATCCGCAGACGAGATCGCATCCATCAGCGCAACCGATGTGTGTGTGTAAGCACCTGCATTCAGAATTATACCATCAAACTTGCCGCGCGCGCCGTGGATCGCCTCGACAAGAACGCCTTCATGATTGCTTTGCTCAAACTGCAAATCAATACCAAGCGCATTCGCTTTATCCTGACACTGTATTTCAATCTCTGCCAAGGTGGTTGCACCGTAAACCTCGGGCTGACGCGTACCAAGCAAGTTAAGGTTAGGGCCATTTAATATAAGAAGAGATGTCATCAGCTAATCCTTATTGTTCACGGTCTTCCTAACCATTCCAATTGTGATCTGTCGAGATCAGCCGCAAGGATAGGTGGGTCAAACGGTAATTTTGATACAATCTGGCGCATCTGAACATATTGACTTTCTTACATTTACCTTTTAGTTACTGCGGCTTGTCATCTTTAATTAATGTCTAGCTCTTTAGGCAGCATCTTAATTACATAATACCTATTATACGTTTATCGCATTAGGGGTTCCCCATTAGCCTATGGGATATGAAATTAATTTCTTTCACGTTTCCGTGATAACCAAATCAAATTTCGATCACGCAAAACTTTTAAGGAACTTCAGGCAGCGCTTCGCTGTTTCACTCGGCTCTCCAAAACAAACGTGACGGTAGAGGAAAAGTTCCATCAGATCGTCGAAAACGGTTTATGTATTGGTTGGGGCCTTTGCCAATCGGTTGCATCGCCAGAAAAACCCGCGTTTCAAAAGCCAAAAAATGGTGAATTGCGACCCCGCTTTGTTGCCTCTTAGACCGTTGATGGTGTCGAACGCATTTATGCCACCTGCCCCGGCACACGTGTAGAAGTCTTGCCAGTCGACGAGATTAACAAAGCAGCGCACTGGGGGCCGCAACACCGTTTGGTACTGAGTTGGGCCGCAGAGCCTCGGGTGCGTCATGAGGAATCAACAGGCGGCGTTTTGACCGCTCTTGGCCAATACCTGCTCCGCTCTGAACGTGTTAAATTCATCCTGCATGTAAAAGCCTTTGAACCGGGTGGTATTGGTGACGGCGCCGACATTGCCGCCGCAGACAGATGGCCCAACGCGAGTTCGGACAGAGAAGCATCACTGACAGACCCCGGAACGAATTCGCTTATCGTGCGAACGTTAACAGGAATGGGGATTTTGGATGCCGCTCACCAAAAAGCAATTTGTCAAAGCCAGATATGACGGCTTACAGGATGCCGGTGTGCTGACACCAAAAACCGTCAATCTACGCATTGAAGAACTAAGCGACGCAAATGGCCCCGGAAAAAATTCTGAATAAAGACAAGGGACATTTGAACGCGCGTTAACCGGAAAGCAGAAAGAGCCACGGAGTTGAAACTTGAAACTGTAAATTGCATTGCGGCGCATCCCCACTAATATGCAGCCATGAACGAACCTAGCTCCTCTCGCCGCCCACGCCCCGAACGCATCACCGGCCCACGGCATCTGTTTGCAGCCGCAAGGTTTTCGATAGCCGGTCTTCGGCGGCTTTGGGCAGAAACGGCTTTTCGTCATCAATTGCTGGCATTCTGTGCTGTGATCGGTGTATTGACGCTTTTGGAAGCGTCGATGGGTGACTATGTGACCGCTTTCATTCTTTTTATGGTCTTGGTTGCGGTAGAAGCACTCAACACCGCCATAGAATGCATCGTTGATCATATCTCGCCCGACTGGGCAGAGTTTGCCCGCGATGCAAAAGACCTCGGGTCGCTGGCCGTGTTGTGTATAATGCTGTGTTACGGGGCTTTTCTGGTCAGCGTGGCGTACACCTATCTTCTGGCCGTTCACTAACACTAACAGGGGTTAAGCCTGAATGAACATGTTAAAGATTGTTGCCGTCCCGATGCACAAGGAAGGCCGCAAATTTGTAGCAGTCTTTGCAATTATCACCCTGCTGCTTGCATTGATTTGGGAGCCACTTTTCTGGATTGGTGCCGGTCTGACCGTATGGTGCTATTATTTCTTCCGTGATCCAGAGCGTTCGGTCCCGCAGCAAGACGGACTGATCCTCTCGCCTGCGGATGGTGTGGTATCGCTGATCTCTACCCTGCCCGCCCCGCCCGAGCTTGGCCTTGGAGATGAACTACGCGTGCGCGTTTCAGTTTTCATGAATGTGTTCAATTGCCACGTTAATCGCGCGCCTTTTGACGGCAAGGTGACCAAGATTGTCTATCACAAGGGAAAGTTCGTGAACGCGTCGCTGGACAAAGCAAGCGAGCATAATGAGCGTAACGGTCTGGCCCTTGAAACCACAAATGGTGCGAGCGTCGGAGTCGTGCAGATCGCGGGGTTGGTGGCACGTCGTATTGTCTGTTTTGTTCAGGAAGGCGAACAACTGCGCGCTGGCGAAAGATTTGGCCTGATCCGGTTTGGCAGCCGCCTCGATGTGTATTTGCCACCAGAAATTCAGCCCTTGGTCAGCGTTGGCCAAACTGCTGTCGCCGGTGAAACGATACTAGCTGATCTGGGTCATACCGGTTCGGCTATGACAGGGCGGCTGATATGAGCGCTTCAGGGCCCAAAAACAAACGCACCCCATTTCGCAAGTTCATCCCAAATCTGGTGACAATTTTTGCGATGTGTGCGGGCCTGACTGCAATTCGGGTTGGTTTGGATGGGCATTATAAGACTGCGCTTTACCTTATTGTTCTGGCGATGTTTTTAGATGCTGCAGATGGAAAAATCGCTCGCTATCTGAAAAGCGAAAGTCAGTTTGGCGCGGAGCTTGATACGCTCGCAGATTTTCTGAATTTTGGAGTTGTGCCAGCAATCCTGCTTTATCGCGTATTTTTCGCAGGGACCGAATACGCCAGTATCGGGTGGCTCGCCGTTCTCTTATTATGTGTTTGCTGCGCGTTGCGCCTTGCACGCTTTAACGTTGCACTTGATGATAACGCCGCTTCGGTCGCAAAAGACAAATACTTCGTCGGGGTTCCCGCCCCTGCCCTTGCCTGTCTTGCGCTGATGCCCTTGTTTCTTTTGTTCCAGGGTTGGTCGACGATCGGAGAGCACGCCTATCTGCTGGTCGGATACACGATCTTCACAGGTTACCTTGCAATCAGCACATTGCCGACCTTTTCGCTCAAACATCTTGCGATCAATGTAAACTGGCAAGTTCCGGTGATGATCTTTGCTGTCATCCTGATCGTCAGCCTCACAGTCTACCCATGGCGCACGCTTGCGATTGCGAACATGCTGTATCTGTTTTCGCTTCCGGTTTCGTTCTGGATGAACAGAAACAGCACAAAACGTTGACAAAAATTCGCCTTTGGTCGCGAACACGACATTTTCGTCTCAAAACGGCATTCTTCTGAGTTTGCGTTTTGCAGATACTAAGGGAAATTGATCTGACCAAATTTGGCGAGGCAAGGCATGGTAACTTCTTTTTCTGACTTCGCAACGGGGCTTTCATATAGTGACCTGCCTGACGAACTGCTTCATATCTTACGGCGAAGTTTCACTGACACGATTGGTGTCGCCGCTGTCGGGTCCACAACTCAGCTTTCAAAGATATCGCGAAAGGGCGCGCTCGCGATGTTCGGCGTTGGAACTGCGGGTGCATCCGGGATGTTGATGGACGGTCGACGGGTTAGCCCTGCTGGTGCAGCCATGGCTGGCGCATTCACAATCGACAGTATTGACGCCCATGATGGTGTAACCCCCTGCAAGGGCCATGCAGGTTCCGCCTTGTTCCCCGCCCTGCTCGCTATGGCGGATTCAGAGGCATCACAGGGCCGTGCACTTGATGGCCGTCGGTTCGCTGAAATTCTGGCTGTCGGTTATGAAGTCAGCTACCGCGCGGGGCGCACGCAGCACGCGACCTGCGCCGACTACCATACCTCCGGTGCCTGGACCGCTGTTGGTGTCGCCACCGCAGGGGCCAGAATGCTGGGGTGCACGACAGAACAGATACGACACGCCGCCGGAATTGGCGAATATCACGGGCCAAGAAGCCAAATGATGCGCTGCATCGATTTCCCAACGAATGTTCGGGACGGCGTTGGCTGGGGTGCGCCCTCTGGCGTGACGGCAGCCTATCTTGCACGCGAAGGTTTTACCGGTGCTCCGGCATTAACCTGCGAAAGCAACGAAGCAAAAGAATTCTGGCACGATCTTGGGGATGCATGGCGCACCGTTGAAGATACACATTACAAGGCGTACCCTTGTTGCCGATGGGCGCATCCGTCTCTGGATGCAGTCGCTGATCTGATGTCGGAAAATACGCTGAACCACACAGAGATCGAGGCCGTCGAAATACGTACCTTTCATTATGCAACACGCCTTGCAGGTCATGCGCCACAAACGCTCGACGATTTTTCCTACGCAATCGCCTTCCCGGTTGCCGCCATGATTGTGCGCGGTCAGGTGGGCGTAGAGGAACTGACCGAGCAATCGCTGCGCGACCCGGATATTTTGCGAATTAGCCGTGCAACGCAACTTATTGAAGATGATCAATACACAAAGATCAGCACAGACAAACGCTGGGCGGATGTGACCCTGGTTCTAAAGGATGGTCGGCGGTTTCGATCCCCGCCCCGGTCACCGCGTGGGGACCCGGATTCTCCACTGACAGACGCAGAAATTTCGGAAAAGTTTCACATGCTTTCTGATCCGGTTATTGGCCGGGATCGCGCACTCGAGATCGAGAGCCTGTCGTCCAAGTTTGACACGCTTGGCACAAGTGAATTCGCGCGCTTGATCTCTCTTTGCACGGCGTCCACCTGAACGTCTTCAGCGAAAGGCCGGCACTTAACCTAAAGAGTATCCCGCACCGCGAACGGTTCGCAACGGATCGGTGCCACCATGCTTTGACAGGGCTTTGCGCAATCGTCCGATATGAACGTCGACTGTGCGCGTGTCGACATAGATATCGCGTCCCCAGACCCGGTCTAACAACTGCTCGCGTGACCAGACACGCCCGGGCTTTTCCATGAATGTGGCCAACAGGCGAAACTCTGTCGGCCCCAGTTTCAACGCTTTCCCGTCCCGAAACACCTTATGGCTTTCCGAGTCCAGCACGATGTCATCAAATTCAATCCGTTCGCCAACTGCGGCCGCACGTGTCCGACGAAGCTGCCCACGCACACGCGCCATAAGCTCCACCAGCGAATACGGCTTGATCACATAGTCGTCGGCACCAGTTTCAAGCCCGCGCACCCGGTCCACTTCTTCCGAACGGGCAGAAAGCATAATGATCGGCACACCACGGGTTTCCGGGCGCGTTTTGAGGCGCCGGCAAATTTCAATGCCGCTTACATTCGGCAACATCCAGTCGAGCAAAATGACATCCGGGGTATCTTCCGCAACCAACAACAGGGCCTCTTCCCCGTTTTCGGCTTTTGTTACGCGAAACCCTTCTGACTCGAGATTATAGGCCAGCACCTCGCGCTGAGCGGGTTCATCTTCGACTACCATCACAAGAGGTTTATCGACAGACATCATTCTTTCCCTTGAACCGGTGGTTCAATATAAACGCTCGACACCTTTTTGCGTGCCTCTTCTGCCATTTCACCCGTCACCAGATAAATTACCTGTTCTGCAACCGACGTAATATGATCGCCCATGCGTTCGATATTTTTCGCGATGAAATGCAAATGCATACAGGCGGTAATATTGCGCGGGTCTTCCATCATGAATGTCAGGAACTCGCGAAACAGTGCATTATACATCTGGTCTACATCGTGATCTCGCGCGCGCACGTCATGGGCCATATCAACATCATGCTGAATATATGCGTCGAGCGCATCCTTCAGCATCAGTTCCACCTCACGCGCCATTCGCTTGATCGCACCAGATGCGCCTTCGATGGCAGGTATCCGAACCAAGACTTCCGTCCGTTTTGCGAGGTTTTTCGCATAGTCACCAACGCGCTCCAGATTGCCCGAGATTTTCATCACTGAAAGCACGGTACGCAAATCAGACCCCATTGGGGAGCGCAGGGCAATCAGCCGCGCAGCTTCCTCGTTTACCTTTTCTTCAAGCAGGTCGATTTTTTTGTCTTTCGCGCGCACGTCTTCCGCAAGCTCAAGGTCCCGGGTCGCAAGCGCCTTAGCACTATCAACAATCGCAACTTCTACCAGGCCGCCCATCTTCATGATCATGGCTTGAATAGCTTCCAGATCACGATCAAAAGCTGAGGCTATGTGTTGGTCTTGCATGATATGCTCCATCAGCCGATCCGTCCCGTAATATAGCTTTCCGTACGATGATCGACGGGGTTGGTAAATATGTGTCCGGTTTCACCAAACTCGACGAGATTCCCGAGATGAAAAAATGCAGTCTTCTGACTAACACGCGCTGCTTGCTGCATGGAGTGCGTTACGATCACAACAGAATACTGCGTGCGCAGTTCATCAATCAATTCCTCAACCTGCGCCGTTGCAATCGGGTCAAGCGCTGAACAGGGCTCATCCATCAGCAAAACCTCGGGTTCTGTTGCGATGGCACGAGCGATACACAACCGCTGCTGTTGCCCACCAGAAAGCCCTGTACCAGGTGCTTGCAACCGGTCCTTGACTTCATCCCAGATTGCACCGCGTCTCAGCGATTTCTCGACAATGTCATCAAGCTCGGCTTTTGATGCCGCCAAACCATGAATGCGCGGGCCGTAAGCAATGTTATCAAAGATTGATTTCGGAAATGGGTTTGGTTTCTGAAAAACCATGCCGACTTTCGCACGCAACTGCACCGGATCTACTTTTTGATTGTAAATATCTTCACCATCAAGACGAATATCACCTTCAACACGACAGATATCAATCGTGTCATTCATCCGGTTCAGGCACCGTAGAAACGTTGACTTGCCGCAGCCCGATGGCCCGATAAACGCCGTCACGGTTTTTGACTGGATATCAACGTCAACGTCCTTAATGGCATGGGTGTCGCCATAATAAACCTGCACTCCTCTGGCTGAAAATTTAATTTCATCGGTGTCCACGGCTCTCTCCATAAATCGCATATCATTCATAGCAGGTACCCTTACCAGCGGCGTTCAAATCGACGGCGCAGCAAAACAGCAACCGCATTCATCAGTATCAGGAAAATCAGCAGCACAATGATCGCACCCGAGGCGCGTTCAACAAATGCTGGGTCGGCGCGTTGCGTCCAGTTATAGACCTGCACCGGTAATGCCGACGCCGGATCAAAAAAACCCTCAGGCGGCCCCGCCGGATACTCGCGCACAAATGCCACCATGCCGATCAGCAAAAGTGGTGCAGTTTCGCCAAGCGCCTGCGCCAGTCCGATAATCGTACCTGTCAGAATACCGGGTGCGGCAAGCGGCAGAACGTGGTGAAACACGGTTTGCATCTTGCTCGCCCCAACACCAAGTGCGGCATCTCGGATGCTGGGTGGAACGGATTTCAATGACGCGCGGGTCGAGATTATAATCGTCGGCAGTGTCATAAGCGTCAGAACCAAGCCACCAACGATGGGCGCTGATTGTGGCAGGCCGGCAAAGTTGATGAAAATCGCAAGGCCAAGAATACCATACACAATCGACGGCACCGCAGCCAGATTCGAGATATTGACTTCGATAATGTCTGTCAGACGGCTTTGTTTGGAAAACTCCTCCAGATAGATCGACGCCGCTACCCCGACAGGAAGCGCAAGGAACAACACAACGACCATCATGTAAAGCGACCCCAGGAAAGCGACGCCAAGGCCTGCTGCTTCAGGTCGCTGTCCGGATGCATCGGGTGCGGTTAAAAAAGCCCAGTTAAAACGTTTCTCCAAGGAACCAGTCTCGATAAGCGCATCAACGATATCAAGCTGTTCGGGACTGACCTTATTGTCCAGCGCGGCACTTTCATGATCTACGCGCCCTTTCATGTACCCGTCTATTCGCCCACCTGCGAGAAACTCGAACGTCACTGTGGTATCCAGTGAGTCAGGGTTCGCGAGAACAAAATTTCTGAGTTGGGCAGCGGCTTCCTTTGAAACGATTGCACCAATCTCTTTTTTCTTCAGGTCCGTCGCAAAACCAATTTCATCAAGGCGGCTTATCAATGCATTCGTGATCAGCGGCGCGTAACCGAAAGTGGAAACAGCTTTCATCTCTTCGATATCGCGATTTCCGTTTTTGTCGAGCTTTTCTGCAGGCAACAGGACATCAAGCGTCACGTAAGTCTGCATAAACGCGCTGCGACCATTGCTAAAGATCGAGGTCAGCAGCACCAACAGAGCCAATATACCGATTGAAATCGCAATCAATCCGTAGACCTTAAACCGCTTTTCAGTGGCGTTCCTGCGTTTCGTAAGCGGGCTCAAGGTATAAAGCGAGGTTCGCGGAGCGCTGTGTCGTGTTGCATCGCTCATTCGTATTGCTCCCGATATTTCCGCACGATGACAAGCGCGATGATGTTCAGCCCCAGTGTGATACAAAACAGTGTCAGGCCCAAAGCAAAGGCAACCAGTGTCTCAGGTGCTGCGAAATCGGTGTCCCCCGTAAGCTGACTCACAATTTTCACGGTGATGGTCGTCATCGCCTCAAACGGATTAACCAGTGCACCAAGGCCAGAATGCATTTGCGCCGCTGCGGCCCCTGCCCCAAGCACCACAATCATTGTTTCGCCAATCGCCCGCGATGCCGCAAGCAGGATCGCGCCAACAATCCCCGGAAGCGCCGCCGGAACAACAACCTGGCGGATCGTTTCAGAATGGGTTGCACCAAGACCTAAAGAGCCATCGCGCATCGCCTGTGGCACTGCGTTAATGATATCGTCCGACAATGAGCTCACAAATGGGATCAACATAACCCCCATAACCAAACCAGCGGTCATAACGGAAGATCCGCTTTCACCTAGTCCCAAAGGCTGGGCAAAATGATCGCGCAGCATCGGCCCAACGGTTATGAGAGCAAACAAACCGTAAACGATGGTCGGAATGCCCGCGAGAATTTCGATCATCGGTTTCGCCACGGCGCGCATTTTTGGCCCCGCGTATTCTGATAAGTAAATCGCCGCAAACAGACCGATTGGAACGGCAACCAGCAAAGCAACCATGCTGATGAAAAGCGTGCCCCATAACAAAGGTAACAATCCCAGCTCAGAGTCTCCGCGAAAGTCAGGCGACCAGACCGTACCAAAGAAAAAGTCGGCGGCAGGGAATTGGCTAAAGAAACTGCGGGTTTCAAAGAGCATTGAAAAAACAATACCCAGTGTTGTCAGGATCGCGATTAAGGCAGCGCCGATAAGCAGGGCTAAAATCACACGCTCAACCACGTTTCGCGCGCGAAAATCTTTGTGGGTTCGCGAGTAGCTGTAAAAAGCCCCAACAAGCGCAAGGGCAAGAACGATCATCATCATCCAGAGTGAGCCAGTTTTGCGCATGATGCGATATTCCTGCGCGGCAGCAAGAACTTCGGGGCCAACCTTGGCCCCAAGGGCAACACCAAGATCGCCCAGTTGTTTGCGCACATCTGTAGACTCTGCGCGCATTTCTTCAGACTCTTCCAGCGTCAGAAGACCGTTGGACACCGCCATATCAAGTCCGTCTGCAACCCGGTGCACATCGCTCATCACAAGATCGCGCGTGCTGCCTTCAGCAATGGCGTTATCCGGTATGAGCTTAACGACCAGAGATTCAAGAAGTATCGGTTGAACCAGCAGCCAAACTGCCAATACCGCAAGTGATGGCACAAGAGAACTTAGTGCAACATTTGCTCCGTAGTAGGACGGAAGCGAATGCAGATCACGTATCTTTCCACCACTTGAGGCAAGCGCACGCGCCTTACCAGCGAAGTAACCGACCGCCGCGAAGGCGAGTATGAGGGTCAGAATCCAGATCAGGGACATCAGGTCAGCCAGTCTTATCAAGAAGGGTGAAGGCGGCCCTTAGAAGGCCGCCTTCCGTTTGACTACATATTGTTTTCGTTTGAAACAGCAGCTTGAGTTGCTTCAAGTTCCGGATCAGCAACCAGACCGTACTCAGCCAATGGGCCATCCGGGCCTGCGATTTCTTCAGAAACGAAGAACTCTGCATATTCTTTCAGGCCGGGGATCACACCGATATGTGCCGCTTTTACGTAGAAGAAGAGCGGACGTGACACAGGGTATTCACCGGTCGAAATTGTCTCGGTCGAAGGCACAACACCCGACATGGTCGCAACCTGCAGCAGGTTGGTGTTGTTTTCGTAGAATGCGAGGCCAAAGACGCCGATACCGTCTTTGTTGCTTTCAATCCGCGCAAGGGTTTCCGTGTAGTCACCGTCGATGTCTACGGTACGGCCATCTGTACGAAGGTTGATGCACTGTTTTTGTGCAGCTTTTTTGTCGCCGCCGTTTGCCTCAAAAAAGACGTCATAATCCCCAACAGCTTCGCAACCAGCGAGGATCATCTTATCTTCAAACACTTCACGGGTACCGTGCTTGGTGCCCGGGATGAACGCCTGAATTTCTTGCGCTGGCAGATCAGGGTTTACCTCGTTCCACATCGTCACTGTGTTGGCCACGACTTCACCGTCAACGACTATTGTATCAGACAGTGCACGATACCAGTCTTCTGGTGTAAATTCGAAAGCATTGCCATTGATGTCAGACGCGAAAACGATACCGTCATAACCGATACGAACTTCGATGATATCGGTCACACCGTTTTCAGCGCATTTTGCAACTTCAGCATCTTTGATGCGGCGCGAGGCGTTTGCAACGTCGATCGTACCTTCACCAACTCCTTCACAGAATTTTTTCAGACCGGCGGAAGACCCGCCTGATTCAACAACGGGTGTCGGGAAATCAAAATTTTCACCAAAGGCCTCTGCAACAATTGCTGCATATGGAAGAACAGTGGATGACCCGGCAATCTGCACCTGGTCACGCGCCGCAGCGGCGGTGGCAGAAACAGCCGCGATCACGATGGTCGATGCAGTCAGTTTGAGACAAGACATTAGAGAGCTCCTAGTTAGCTTTTCGGTTTCCAATCCGGGTAACCGACAGCGCCCTCCTAAGCGCAGTGCACAATGCTTTTGTGACAGTTGCGTAACAGTTTTATGACAGAACAAGACTTTTCGTGGAAAAGTCAGAAACTTCGGCTGTCTAGGCTTTTCGTATGGGCAAAACGACCGAGAATTTGCTGCCCTCGCCTGTGGCGCTAGAGATTCTAAGACGTCCGCGATGCCGGTTGATAATGTGCTTCACAATCGCAAGCCCAAGCCCCGTCCCACCCATTTCACGCGACCGGTGGCTATCAACGCGATAAAACCGCTCGGTCAAGCGTGGTAAATACTGCGGGTCGATGCCCGCGCCATGGTCGATGACTTCAACGCGCACGCCCGGACCACGCAAACTGTTTTCATTTGTACTGATTGATAAGTTCACTTCGACTGTTTTATTGCGACCGCCGTACTTGATCGCGTTTTCGATCAGGTTCGTAAAAACCTGCAAGAGCTGATCAGAATCTCCCGGTGCTTTCATTGAGGATTCATCAACCTTTACGACTATCTGGACATTCTCGGCCAACGCCAATGCAGACAAGGATTGTACCGCTGATCTGACAAGGACTTCTACATCGACCATGTCGTTCGGGCGAATACGTTCCTCACTCTCCACGCGCGACAAGGAAAGCAAGTCCCCGACCAACCGGTTCATCCGGGTCGCTTCGGTCTCCATGATTTCAAGAAAACGGGTCCGCGCGGCTGCATCATCTTTCGCAGCACCACTCAACGTTTCAATGAACCCTAAAAGGGCTGTCAGAGGCGTACGCAGTTCATGGCTCACATTCGCGACAAAATCACGCCGCATCTGCCCTGCTTCTTCCCTCAGTGTTACGTCATTAAAACTGATGATCGCCCCTGTACCAGGGGTTTCCAGCGTGACAGGGGCACAGGTCACCAGATACGTCGTTTCACGGCCTGCTTCGTTACTGATATAGCGCGTTTCACCCGGCGCAGCGTCACGCAGCACCGCCTCAACACAATCTAAAAGAATGGGTTGTCTCAAGACCGAAATATAATGCCGCCCGGTAAGGCCATAGCCAAGCAGTTTTTCAGCTTCCGGGTTCAAGATTTGAACGTGCTCATCCGCAGCGACCAGGACCAATGGAATTGGAACACCAGTCAAAACAGTTTGCATTGCTTCGTTTTTTATCATTTTTCCGCGCCTTACCCAAAATTGACGCTACGTCCTGTCGTCTTTTTGCGACGATTTACCGCTACATCTTGATTTACGACCCTTCGTATCCGACCTATATTGCCGCTAGATGCTTGTAAAACTATTCCGATGAGGGGATCTCATTCCACAGTCAGTGGAAGAGCGGAAAAGAATGACGACGACAGGGCAAACGCATACTCCATCAAACAACCAAAACACCGGATTGATTTTGGTCGTTGGCGATGTTCAGGACTGGCTTAGCAACGACAGAGAGCTTCCCAAGGTTGAACTGATTGAATTTGTCAAATTCAACGAAATCACCGCTGATTTGTTGCAGCGGTTGAACCCTTGTGTTGTGCTTGCCCCCCTCATCGCGAGGCGCTTTGACGCGCTGGATCTTGCGAAGGTCCTTTGCGAATTCAGCTTCAAAGGGAAGTTTCGTGTTCTTTGCCCAGCATTGCCAACACCAAAGATGATTCTGAAAGAGTTCAAAACCCTCGCGCCCAAGCTTGATTTTGAGCTTCTGCAAATCGATGATAATCCAACAGTCAAGACCGAGTAGCGTTAGCCGCCTCAATCGCTTCGGTGAATTCTTCTTTTAACAGATCAATGTCTTCGACACCGACAGACACACGGAAAAACCCTTGTGAAATGCCCAGGGCAAGCCGTTGGTCTTCTGACAACGCCCTGTGGGAAGACGATGCTGAATGGCTTAGCGTTGTTCCGATGTCGCCAAGAGTTGGCGCAAAAGCGATGTTCTTCGCAGCTCGGGCCAATGTGTTTGCAGCGTCACGCCCGCCATTGATTTCAAAGCTGACCATGTTACCCCCCCGACCAGACAACAAAGCAACGGCACGGTTGTGGTCCGGGTGGTCAGAACGCATCGGATAAACAACACGCTTTACACCCATTAGCCCGGCCAGATGGTCTGCAAGACGCGCTGCGCTCTCTGCCGCCCGATCATAGCGCAATTCGAACGAGTAAAGCCCGCGTTCAGCAAGCCAGCAGTCAAACGGGCTGCCGGTCATGCCCCAAGTGATTGCCGTAGTCGCAATTCTTTCCTGCAAGTTTTCGTCGCGTGCGACGACATAGCCAAGCATCGCGTCGGAATGACCAGCAAGCAGTTTCGTGACAGAGTGGATGACAACATCGGCACCATGCTCAAACGGGCTATACCCACGCGGCGTTGTAAACGTATTGTCGATCATTAGGATCAGGCCATGCGCCTTTGCCAGCCGAACGATCCCTTCCATATCCGCAACCCGCAGCGTTGGGTTTGAAACAACCTCTACCAGAATTGCTTTTGTTTCCGCGCGAATAGCGGCCTCGAAGGCTGCGGTATCCGTCGGGTCGGCCAAAGTGAATCCGATGCCAAATCTTGGCAGATCCTCGTTCATCATACGTAGGGAGCGGCCATAAAGCTGATCCCCCGCAATGATGTGGTCGCCGGTGTTCAAAAGCCCCAGAACCGCTGCGGTTACGGCGGCCATGCCAGACGATGTAATGATGCCGCCGCTCACACCTTCCATACCATCAATCTTTTGAGCAAGAACGCTGGCGTTCGGATGGCCTTCGCGCGAATATGCATAGCCGGACGTCCGCCCCTCATATTGATCGTCAAGCGCATCCGGGCAGTCAGACGCATAGACGACTGACGGCTGAATGGGTGTGCCAACAGGACGGCTTGTGCTTTCTGGCCAGGGTGTGCGGCGCACGAGGGAGGGTGACTTTGACTCTGACATTAGGGGGTTCCTTTCGGACGGGATTTGTTCAGGCGTTGCTTAGCCCGTCACGGTAACGGCGCATGTTTTGCTGATAGCCTTGGGCAGAAGCCAGCAGGCCCGCGATTGCCTCTTCATCCAAAGCACGAACAACCCTGCCGGGCGCACCCATCACAAGTGAGCCATCCGGGATTTCCTTACCTTCCGTGATCAACGCCCCTGCCCCAATCAGGCAATTTCGGCCGACCCGCGCGCCATTCAAGACCATCGCGCCCATACCGATCAGGCTTTGTTCGCCTATTGTGCAGCCATGCAGCATTGCCTTATGGCCAATCGTGCAGTTCTTACCAATTGTCAGCGGATATCCGATATCCGTGTGCAGCACTGAATTTTCCTGAATATTGCTGCCTTCACCGACATGGATCAGTTCGTTGTCACCGCGCAAAGTGGACCCGAACCAGACGGATGCCCCTGCGTCCAGCCGGACATGTCCAATCAGGTTTGCATCCGGGGCAACCCAGCTATCATCATCCAGTTCCGGCGATATGCCATCCAGTGAATAGAGCATTATGTCCGCTCCTCAAATTCTGTGTTCAGGCCGCGCACCAGTTCAACCAACCCGGGTTGGCGGCTGCGCCTCTGACGTTCTGCTGAAACGATCGAGATCATTTGCAGCTCCGCCTTATCCACATCAGTATTGACCAGAACGTAGTCATACTCGGCCCAGTGGCTGATCTCGTCACGGCTTTTGCGCATACGTCCGGCGATCACCTCGTCGCTGTCCTGCGCGCGCGAGCGGAGCCTGCTTTCAAGTTCGGCTATCGAAGGTGGCAAAACAAAGATCGACACGACGTCATCTGCCAAAGTTGAATTTCTGATTTGCTGCCCACCTTGCCAATCAATATCAAACAGCACATCGCGGCCCGCTTTGATTGCGTCTTCGACAGGGGCCTTCGGAGACCCGTAAAAATGGTCAAACACCTGCGCATGCTCCAGCATTTCGCCTTCTTCAACCATTTTCTGGAACTCATCATGTGTTTTGAAATAATATTCTCGCCCGTCTTCTTCACCGGGTCGCGGTGCGCGAGTAGTTGCTGAAACTGAAAACTTGAGGCTCGGATCCCACGCCATCAATCTTTTTGCCAGTGTCGATTTACCAGCCCCGGACGGGGATGAAAGAATAATCAGGATACCACGTCTGTTGGGTTTTGACTCGCTCATGCCTACTCCACATTCTGAACTTGTTCGCGCATCTGATCGATGGTCGCTTTCAGGTCAAGGCCCAGAGAGGTCAGATCAACCGACTGCGATTTTGAGCACAGCGTGTTTGCTTCGCGCATAAATTCCTGCATCAGAAAATCGAGCTTACGCCCAATGCTTCCCTTGGTTTTAAGCAGTTCGTTTGCAGCGTCGACATGGGCCATCAGGCGGTCAATTTCTTCGGTCACGTCCGCCTTTACCGCGAGCAGCGCTAGTTCCTGCGCCAGGCGGCTTTCGTCAACGCCCTGCATGTTTTCAAGCACCAGCGCAAGATTAGCACGCAGTTGTTCAGCAACCTTTGGTTTGCGATCTTCCGCGACGACCTTGGCGCGCTTTGTCAATTCTCCGATATGGTCAATTTGCCCGGAAATCACAGATTGAAGTGCTGCACCTTCTGAGGCACGCATCTTGCTGAAATCTGCAACCAGTGGCTCAAAATCAGCTAGCAGAGCCGCCATTAGCGCGCCGCTGTCGTCTTCGGCACTACTCATTTCCAAAACACCGCGCTGGGCCATGACATCACTGGCCCGTGTCGGCACAAGCGAAATATCTGCTTCAGCGGCGGCGATTTCAACCTCGGCAATTTGTGCAAGGACACGGCGCATCTGGTCTTGATTAAGGCTTTGTGTTTCAGCGCTATCTTCGCGCAGGACGCGAAGCGTCAGGTTCACGCTACCGCGTGCGATACGCTTGCTCAAAATACCACGCAGTGCCTGTTCAAGACCGGATATCCAGTCCGGAACGCGCAACCTCAGATCCAGTCCTTTTGCATTCACGCTGCGCAATTCCCAGGTCCAGCTGTAGGTCTCGTTTTGTCCTCGTCCCGTGGCAAAGCCCGTCATAGAGTTAACCATTTAACAACTTTATCCCCCAAACCCTGCGCAACCTATGCGATGTTAACTTACGAGTAACCATTGTGGACATAGGGTTAACAGAGCCATCCCCTATGAACAACAAACCCCGATAACAGGGGTGTAAATCGATAGAGAGTACGGCACCATGAAAAACCTTTCAGAAGGGCAAAATATTATTCCGTTTTCCGATTATGTTCAGGAGGTGAAACACCCTGCGCTGCAACAGGTCGATGCCTATTGGGAAGCCTTACGAAAAAACCGGCTTGCGCCTTTCCGCGCGGATGTTGACCCACGTGGAATTGAAAAGGCGCTGGAATACGCATTTATTCTGGAACGCGTTGCGCCGGGGCACGCACGTTTCCGCATCGCAGGTATGCACCTTGTAACGTTAATGGGAATGGAAGTGCGCGGAATGCCACTCGCTACATTGTTTGTGCCGAAGGCGAGAAAACCTTTATCTGACACCTTGGAACAGGTTTTTACGGAACCTGAAAAAGCCACGCTCTCGCTTTCTGCCGAACGAGGGATCGGCAAACCACCGATTGATGGGCAGCTAATGCTTTTACCCATGAAAAGCGATCTTGGAGAAATTTCACGCGTGTTAGGGTGTTTGGTCAGCGTAGGCACAACGGGGCGCACGCCACGCCGTTTTCATATCGGGAAGATCAGCAGAAGGCGAATAATTTCTGACGAGAAACGAAACCCCGCAACGAACCCAAATGCCCTAGCTTTTACCGAAACACAAATGCCCTACAAACAAAAAGGGCCAGACGCTATGCACCCGGCCCTTAGATTGGTCAAATCAGATACCTGATAAAGCCGCCAAGTGTATTGCTGCGGCTCTGATCAGAAATCTTAAACGACTGCTGCTTGCTGTTCTTTACGGTTTTCCGAAAGCTCTTCTGCAACCAGAAACGCCAATTCAAGCGACTGACTCGCGTTCAGACGCGGATCGCATGCTGTGTGATAGCGATCAGACAAATCCTCGTCTGTCACAGCGCGTACACCACCGGTGCATTCTGTTACGTCCTGACCTGTCATCTCAAAATGTACACCACCGGGGATCGTGCCTTCTGCTTTGTGAAGGGCAAAAAACTCGCGCACTTCGCGCAGCACAGAATCAAATGGTCGGGTTTTGTACCCGGACGATGATTTGATCGTATTGCCATGCATCGGGTCGCAGGTCCAAACAACCTTGGCCCCTTCTTCCTGAACTGCCTTTATGAGTCGCGGCAAGTGGTCTCCGACAGAACCGGCACCAAAACGAGCGATCAGTGTCAAACGACCCGCTTCATTTTCCGGGTTCAGTTTTTCCATTAGCACCTTGAGGTCTTCCGCCGTTGTTGTCGGGCCGCATTTCATACCTATTGGATTTTGCACACCGCGTGCAAATTCGACATGCGCACCGTCAGGCTGGCGAGTCCTGTCACCAATCCAGATCATATGTCCTGATCCAGCGACCGGCAGACCGGTCGTAGAATCAATCCGGCAAAGTGCTTCTTCATATTCAAGCAGCAGCGCCTCGTGGCTCGTGTAAAAGTCTACAGTCTGAAGCGTATGCGAATTATTGCTGTCCACGCCCGCCGCTGTCATGAAATCGAGCGTGTCGGAAATGCGGTTTGCCATATCACGGTATTTTTCCGACTCGTCGCGGTCTGTGAACCCAAGCGTCCAGGCATGGACCTGATGCACATCCGCATAGCCACCCTGGCTGAAAGCGCGCACAAGATTGAGCGTTGCGGCGGATTGCATGTAAGCCTGCAGCATTTTCTGCGGGTCAGGCATGCGGGCACCTGAGGTGAAATCCAACTCGTTGATGATATCACCGCGGTAACTTGGTAATTCGACGCCATTCTTTACTTCGGTTGGTGCAGAGCGCGGTTTTGCGAACTGACCGGCCATACGGCCCACTTTGACCACAGGAACCTTCGCGCCATAGGTCAGCACCATCGCCATTTGCAGCATGACTTTGAAGGTGTCGCGAATTGTATCAGCCGAAAACTGCGAAAAGCTTTCAGCACAATCCCCGCCTTGCAGCAAAAAGGCTTCTCCACGGGAAACGGCCCCAAGCGATTGTTTCAGCTTTCTTGCTTCGCCGGCAAAGACAAGAGGCGGATATTTCGCAAGCTGCGCTTCCACTGCTTTTAGTGCGGCATCATCCGTATAATCGGGCATCTGAACTCTGGGCTTTGTGCGCCAGTCAGACTTGTTCCAAACCCGTGTCATTGTCATAGCTCCAGCTTTGAGAATAGAGAGATTTGTATATATCTGTTAATTCGGCACATTGCCAACAGCAGAAATTCTCCAAATTCGTTGTTTCTGCGTGTATATAGTCAAAATATGATCTGAATTGCCCTTGAACGGTCGATAGAAACCTGTATTCGGGGAATTCGAATTATCGGAAGGTTGGCTTAAATGCCGCACTCAAGACAACTTGTTGATGTAGAGTTTAACGCAGCAAAACCACGGCGTTTTGTATTCGTCCTTCTGAATGATTTTTCAATGTTGAGTTTTGCTTCAGCAATGGATTCATTGCGCATTGCAAATCGCATGTCAGGCAAGCCGCTTTATGAGTGGAAACTTCTGACAGAGGGTGGCGAAAGCGTAAAATGCTCTGCTGGGACAGAGCTGAAAGTCGACGGCGACTTTGAGGAAATTTTGCGGGATGACACGATACTCGTTTGCGGTGGTGTCGGTATTCAGGCAACGACCAGTAAGAAACTCATCAACTGGCTGCGTCGCGAAGCACGCCGGGGCGCAATAATCGCTGGGCTTTGTACTGCCAGCTATTCGCTAGCCAAGGCCGGATTGCTGGAAGGAAAGAAAGCAACAATCCATTGGGAGAACCAAGATAGTTTTGTCGAGGAGTTCGGCGATATAGAACTTACGAAATCGATCTTTGTAATGGATGGAAATAGGTATACGACCGCTGGCGGCACGTCGTCGATTGACCTGATGCTCAAAGTGATTGCAAATGATCACGGTGAAGACCTTGCAAATGCGGTCGCCGATCAGATGATCTACTCATCCATCAGAACAGATCAGGATACACAGCGGCTCTCTGTTCCGTCACGCATCGGCGTGCGCCACCCGAAATTGTCGGCTGTTATTCAGATGATGGAACAGTATATCGAGGAACCTATTTCACCGTCAGTGCTCGCGAAAAAAGTTGGCATGTCCACACGCCAGCTTGAACGACTTTTTCGCCGCTACCTGAATCGCTCTCCTAAGCGATACTATATGGAGCTTCGTCTTCAAAAAGCGCGCAACCTGCTGATGCAAACCGACATGAGTGTTATCAATATCGCGCTTGCCTGCGGGTTCGCTTCGCCCTCGCATTTTTCAAAATGCTATCGCGCACATTATAGCACAACACCATACCGCGAACGCGGTGCCCAATCTGTTCGATTGTCGATCTGACACCCTGATTGGTTTTCCTTGAAGCCTGTGTTCAGGCTGCAAAAGAGGCAATGTATAAAAATGTTAAACGATCCATGATCGTTAACGATTTAGTAACCTTTTGCGTGGATTTGTCTGGAACGAATAATCTGGTCCAACGATAAATGCACCCAGGAAAATGCCTCTTCCTATTTGAAAAATGCGCGCGTAGTCTTTTGTGCAGTTGGATTCCAATCCATCACTCACAGGGAGAATAAAATGAAAAAACTGCTTATGGCGACTGCCGCCACTGCCATTATGGCGGCTAATGCTGCATCCGCGGACGAAATTAAACTCGGCCTTCTGCTCGGCTACACCGGTCCTATTGAATCACTGACGGGCCACATGGCGAGTGCTGCGGATCTGGCCATCGCTGAAATAAACGAATCTGGTGGTATTCTTGGTGGTTCTACATTGGCTGGCGTTCGCGCCGACACCGGTTGTATCGACAACGGCCTCGCAACCTCTAACGCTGAACGCCTGATTGCCGCTGAGGGTATCAAAGGTCTGGTTGGTGGTGACTGTTCGGGTGTTACCGGAGCAGTTCTGCAGAACGTTGCCATTCCGAATGGGATGGTGATGATTTCACCTTCCGCAACATCCCCTGCCCTTTCTACTGTTGAGGATCAGGGTCTGTTCTTCCGCACGGCGCCATCGGATGCACGCGAAGGTCAGGTGATGACCGAGATTCTTATGGACCGCGGCGTCAAATCGGTCGCACTGACCTATACAAACAATGACTATGGCAAGGGTCTGGCAGACGCGTTCGCAGAATCTTTTGTGGCTGAGGGTGGCGAAATCACTATCAACGCAGCGCATGAAGATGGGAAAGCGGACTATTCGGCTGAGGTCGGCGCGCTCGCGTCAGCGGGTGGCGATATTCTTGTTGTTGCAGGCTATCTTGATCAGGGCGGACTTGGTATAATCAACGCGTCGCTTGATTCAGGTGCGTTTGATCAATTCGTCCTGCCGGGCGGTATGATTGGTGACTCGCTTCCGGCGAATGTTGGACCAGCGCTTAACGGGTCTTACGGACAGATAGCAGGTTCCGGCGGCCGCGGCGCGGAAACCATGGCTGAGTTCGGGGCTGCAAACGGCTTTGAAGGCACATCGCCATACGCACCCGAAAGCTATGACGCAGTTGCCCTGTTTGCTTTCGCAATGGAAGCCGCAGGTTCAGCAGAACCAGGCGACTACGTTGGCAAAATCCTGGAAGTTGCGAACGCCCCGGGCGAAGAAATCTACCCGGGTGAGCTTGCCAAAGGTCTCGAAATTCTGCGCAATGGCGGTGATATCGACTATGTCGGTGGATCAGCTGTTGAACTGATCGGACCAGGCGAAAGCGCTGGAACTTACCGTGAAATCGAAGTTCAGGATGGTAAAAACGTCACCGTACGTTTCCGTTAATCTGACAAAGCGATAACTCAGGCAGCCCGGGTTTTTCCCGGGCTGTTCTTGCAAAAATACGGCGAAAAAAACAGCCGTAAATGAGGGGGATTTTGGGAATGATCGTCGTAGACGACCTCGTCAAGGCATTTGGCGGTTTCCATGCGGTGGACGGGGCATCCCTTGCCATAGAAGAAGGTTCGATAACGGGTCTAATCGGCCCGAATGGCGCAGGTAAAACAACGCTTTTCAATGTGATAGCCGGTATTTTTAAACCCACATCCGGGCGCGTTTTCATGAAAAACGAGGACATTACCGGCCTGCCTCCACACGAACTTTTCCACAAAGGTCTGCTGCGCACTTTTCAGATCGCGCATGAGTTTGGCTCCATGACGGTGCGCGAGAACCTGATGATGGTACCCGGCGCACAATCCGGCGAAACACTTTGGAATGCGTGGTTCCACCGCGCACGCGTTGCAGAAGAAGAATCCGCGCTGTTGAAGAAAGCTGATGAAGTTCTTGAATTCCTTACGATCGATCATCTGAAGGCCGAAAAAGCCGGCAACCTGTCCGGCGGTCAAAAGAAACTGCTCGAACTTGGCCGCACGATGATGGTTGACGCGAGAATCGTGTTTCTGGACGAGGTCGGCGCCGGGGTGAACCGCACCCTGCTGAACACAATTGGTGATGCGATCATCCGATTGAACAAAGAGCGTGGGTATACCTTCGTCGTAATCGAACATGACATGGATTTTATCGCACGTCTGTGTGATCCGGTGATCTGCATGGCCGAAGGCAAAGTGCTGGCCACAGGCACGATCGACGAAATCAAATCAAATGATGCAGTGATCGAAGCCTATTTGGGCACAGGCCTTAAGAACAAAGTCAAAGCAGAGGTCGGCGTATGAGCAACCCCTTCCTGATTGGTGAAGACATGACCGGTGGATATGGGCGTGGCGCTGATATTCTGCACGATTGCACGATCTCTGTTGCTAAAGGCGAGATTGCCGTAATCGTGGGGCCCAATGGTGCTGGCAAATCTACCGCTATGAAGGCAGTCTTTGGCATGCTGAACCTGCACAAAGGCAGCGTAAGACTGGACGGTGAAGACATTACCAAGCTCGCCCCTCAGGCCCGTGTTGCCAAGGGTATGGGGTTCGTGCCGCAGACCCAAAACATCTTCACCTCAATGACGGTCGAGGAAAACCTCGAGATGGGCGCATTCATTCGTACCGACGATTTTTCAAACACCTTGTCGCAGGTTTATGATCTGTTTCCGATATTAAAGGAAAAGCGCTATCAGGCGGCAGGCGAGCTTTCAGGTGGGCAACGCCAGCAGGTCGCCGTGGGCCGCGCGCTGATGACAAAGCCAAAACTTCTGATGCTGGATGAACCTACTGCCGGGGTCAGCCCGATTGTGATGGATGAGCTGTTTGACCGGATTATCGAGGTTGCACGGAGCGGAATTTCCATACTGATGGTTGAACAGAACGCCCGGCAAGCTCTTGAGATCGCAGATAAAGGATATGTCCTTGTCCAAGGCCGTAACCGTTTCACCGACTCCGGAAAGGCCCTGCTGGCCGACCCAGAAGTCCGCAAATCGTTTTTGGGGGGCTGACCGATGGAATTCCTAAACGCCTTCGTGGCATTCTCAAACTTTGTCATCGTTCCCGCTATTGCCTACGGCAGCCAGCTTGCGCTTGGCGCGCTTGGGGTCACGCTGATTTATGGCATCCTCAGGTTTTCGAACTTTGCGCACGGCGACACGATGGCCTTTGGCGCGATGGTTACCATACTTGTGACATGGTGGTTCCAGTCGATGGGTATTAACCTTGGGCCGATGCCAACTGCCCTGCTCGCCCTGCCCTTTGGCATTGCTGGGGCTGCATTGCTGGTGCTGGCGACGGACCGTATGGTGTACCGTTTCTACCGCGCACAAAAGGCGGCCCCGGTGATCCTTGTGATCGTTTCCATGGGCGTCATGTTCGTGATGAACGGGCTTGTCCGGTTCATCATCGGCCCCGATGGTCAGCAGTTTGCAGACGGCGAACGGTTCATCATTTCAGCACGTAATTTTAAGACAATGACCGGGCTTAGCGAGGGGCTCGCGTTCCGGACCAGTCAGGCAATCACGATTGTCACAGCTGTAATCGTGGTGGCGCTGTTGTTCTGGTTTCTGAACAAAACCCGCACCGGAAAATCCATGCGCGCCTTTTCTGACAACGAAGACCTTGCATTGCTGTCGGGCATCAACCCGGAACGCGTTGTGGCCTATACGTGGATCATCGTTGCAGCGCTCGCCACCATTGCAGGTGTGCTTTATGGCCTTGATAAAGGGTTTAAGCCCTTCACATATTTTCAGCTTTTGCTGCCAATCTTTGCCTCTGCGATTGTGGGTGGACTTGGCAATCCGCTGGGTGCAATTGCCGGGGGATTTGTGATCGCCTTTTCCGAGGTCACGGTTACCTACGCCTACAAGAAGGTTCTGATTTATCTGCTTCCGGAAAGTCTGGAGCCAAGCACGCTCGTCCAGCTTTTGTCGACCGATTACAAATTTGCAGTTTCCTTTGCGATCCTGATCATCGTCCTTTTGTTTAAGCCGACAGGTCTCTTCAAGGGGAATACAGCATGAGTATCAGCATGAGAAATATCACTCTTTTCTTGATCGTTGGCGCCTTAATTTTCGGATCTGGCTTTGTGCAGGGGTGGAACACGGCGCTCCTGATCCTAAACATGGGGCTGATTTCGGCCATCATGGCGCTTGGCGTGAACCTGCAATGGGGTTTCGCGGGGCTATTTAACATTGGTGTTATGGGCTTTGTTGCGCTTGGTGGTCTCGCCGCTGTGCTTGTCTCAATGCCCCCCACAACCGAGGCGTGGGCTGTGGGCGGTCTGCGTATGGGGATTGCACTGCTTACCGGTGTCGCGACTATTGTTGGGGCCGGGAATCTCTATCGGCGTATGGCGCCCGGAAACAAAAGAACCCTCGCGATGATTGTCTTCCTGATTGGTGGCTTTCTGCTGTTCAGGTTCCTGTTTGACCCAGCTGTTTTGGCAATCGAAAAGGTAAACCCTGCCGGAACCGGGTATCTGGGTGGGCTTGGCCTGCCAGTTTTACTGGCCTGGCCCGTTGGCGGGTTGTTTGCGGCAGGGGCTGCATGGGTCATCGGTAAAACCGCGCTTGGTCTTCGGTCGGACTATCTGGCGATCGCGACACTCGGCATTGCGGAAATCATCATCGCCATCATGAAAAACGAAGACTGGCTGACACGCGGTGTTAAAAACGTTGTCGGCATTCCGCGCCCTGTGCCTTACGAGGTGGACTTGCAAGCCTCAGAAGCCTTCCTTAACCGCGCGGCCAGCTTTGGGTTCCATGATCCGGTCATGGCCTCTACGCTTTATGTAAAGCTCGCGTATGCTGGCTTGTTCGCTGTCGTTCTGGTGATCCTGCTATGGCTTGCGGAAAAAGCGCTGAATTCGCCCTGGGGTCGGATGATGCGCGCCATCCGCGATAATGAAATTGCTGCCGAAGCGATGGGCAAAGACGTAACCGCGCGACATCTGCAAATATTTATCCTTGGGTCCGCGATCTGCGGCATCGCCGGCGCGATGATGACAACTATGGACAGTCAGCTTACGCTTGGCACCTATCAACCACTGCGTTTTACCTTCCTTATCTGGGTGATGGTGATTGTTGGCGGTTCGGGCAATAACTGGGGGGCCGTCCTCGGTGGCTTTCTGATCTGGTTCCTTTGGGTCGAGGTAGAGCCAATGGGCGCCAAATTGATGGAACTGATAACGGCACCGCTGAATGACGGCTATTGGCTAAAGGATCATCTGCAAAATTCAGTGGCCCATATGCGTCTGCTGACCATGGGGTTGATCCTGATCCTTGTTCTCAGATTCAGCCCCAAGGGCCTGATTCCGGAAAAATAGCGCGCGCTAAAGAGCAAACGCAAACACCTTTACAGATGGGCTTTGACGGAATATCTGAACACATGTTCAATTCTTCGGAGACCTGCCATGCTGATCACTGATACCAAAGCGATTGTTACCGGGGGCGCCTCGGGCCTTGGCAAGGCGACGGCACGCGCATTTCGCGACTCGGGTGCTCAGGTGACAATCTTTGACCGGGATGCGGAACGCGCCGCAACCGTTGCAGCCGAGATTGGCGCAGGATTTGCCATTGTGGATGTGACTGACGAGGCATCTGTTACGGCAGGTGTTGCACAGGCCAGCGCTGAAATGGGGCGCATCAACGCCTGTGTGAACTGCGCAGGAATTGCCACGGGCGAGAAAACCTTTGGCCGCAACGGCCCACATGCGCTTGATAGTTTCCAGCGCACGATCTCGATCAATCTGATTGGCAGCTTCAACGTATTGCGGCTTGCTGCAAACGAGATGGCAAAGAATGAACCAAATGAAGATGGCGAACGCGGTGTTATTATCAACACAGCCTCTATCGCGGCCTTTGACGGACAAAAAGGCCAGGCGGCTTATGCGGCCTCCAAGGCTGGTATAGCGGGGCTGTCCCTGCCCGTTGCCCGCGATTTGGCCTCGATCGGAGTGCGCATCATGGCGATCGCGCCGGGTATTTTCCTGACGCCAATGCTGGAATCTCTTGGCGAAGAAATTATCAGCGGGCTTTCTGCCGACGTGACCTTTCCAAAGCGTTTGGGCAAACCTTGCGAATATGCGCGCCTTGCGCAGTTCATCGTCGAGAACCCCTATCTGAACGGTGAAGTCATTCGCATCGATGGTGCTCTCAGAATGCAGTAAAAGACGCTAGGCCTGCTCAGCGGCTTTTTCTTCCAGCGCAAGCCATTCGTCTTCTGCTGCAGCAAGCGCAGCCTGACGTTCTACAAGCGCTTCTGTGGCCTTGTTGAACTTCGCAGGTGAAGTGCTGAAAAGCTCTGGCGTTGAAAGATAATCTTCCAGCTTCGCAATCTCAGCCTCAAGCCGCGCAATCTCCTCCGGCAAGGCATCCAGCCGGTGTTGTTCTGTAAAGGAAAGCCTTGTTGGCTGTTGTTTGCTTTTCTTGGATGCCTTCAGCTCTGCTGGTTTTGGCTTTGTGTGGGTCAGGCTTTCCTTGACCACTCTTTGATTTTGGTAGTCAGACCAACCGCCTGCATAGACCGTGGCCTTACCATCGCCTTCCATTGCTACTGTCGTGGCTGCGACTCTGTCCAGGAAATCCCGGTCGTGACTGACCAGCAGCACCGTTCCGTCATAGTCCGCCAAAATATCCTGTAATAGGTCAAGCGTTTCCACATCCAGATCGTTGGTAGGTTCATCGAGCACCAGCAGGTTCGAAGGCCTCGCCATAATTTTTGCAAGTAAAAGTCGCGCTTTTTCGCCGCCGGAGAGCGATTTCACTTTGGCACGGGCCTGTCTTTCATCAAACAGAAAATCCTTCAGGTACCCAACCACATGCCGTGGGGTTCCGCGCACCATAATCTGATCAGCTTTGCCTGAAACACGCATTTCAGGGTCGCCGGTCAGGCTGTCCCATAGTGTCATTTCCGGACTGAGCTTTGAGCGATTCTGATCAAAAACTGCAACCTCAAGATTGGTGCCAAGCGCAACGCTTCCGGTGTCCGGTTCAATCTCTCCGATCAGAATCTTCAGCAATGTTGTTTTGCCCACGCCATTTGGCCCAACCAAAGCAACACGATCACCCCGTTCGATTCTGAGAGAGAAGTTTGACAGGATGTTTCGCCCATCAAAGATCTTGGAGATATCTTGGGCATCAACTACGCGTTTGCCGGATTTTTGACCAGAATCAAGCTCCATCGCCGCGGCGCCCTGCCGCATTACATGTTCGGAACGCCCTGCTTTCATTTCCTTGAAAGCCCGCAGCCGCCCCTGATTTCGCGTGCGGCGCGCGCTAATGCCTTCTGCGGCCCAGCGTGCTTCTGCCTTGAGTTTTCGATCAAGCTTGTGGCGGGCTTCATCTTCCTCTTGCCAGGTTTTGTCGCGCCACGCTTCAAATGCGGCAAACCCTTTTTCCTGTCTGCGTGTTTTTCCCCTGTCGATCCAGAGTGTTGCACGCGTCAGTTCATTCAAAAAAGCACGGTCATGGCTGATCAAGACAAAGGCAGTTCGTGTTTCTTTGAGTTGAGATTCAAGCCATTGGATCGCCTCGATATCCAGATGGTTGGTTGGCTCATCAAGCAGCATGAGATCGGGCGATTCTGCCAGGAGTTTCGCAAGTGCGGCGCGCCTGCGCTCCCCCCCGGATGCGATGCCAACAGGCGTTGTCGGATCAAATTTGAGCCCTTCCGCCGCCATTTCAACGCGGTAAGTCTCATCTGGCTCCAGGCCGCTTGATGCAAATTCCCCGAGCGTCCTAAATGCGGACAAATCAGGATGTTGTTCCATATAACTTACCTGAATTCCGGGTGTCACAGCCCTTGAACCCATATCAGGCTCAACCAATCCGGCCATAACCTTCATCAAGGTAGATTTACCTGATCCGTTGCGCCCGACCAGCGCAACGCGGTCGCCCGGCTGAACGATTAGATTGAGGTCTTTGAAGATAGGGTCTCCGCCAAAAGTCAGGGAGATATCCGAAAGCTGAAGAAGAGGTGCGCGTGCCATGGCAGCGGGCTACTCTGAGAGTTCGTGCAGGTCAACCACTGCAAGCGGTCTTATTCACATCCTGAGCCGCAACGGCGCGTAAAAGGCGTTTTCGCGCAGGCGATATCGCCTGTATTTCGAGGCCGGTAAAGACGTGCAGCGTGTTCATATCACGATCAACGACGGCGTGATCACTAACCCATCCCCCCATAGCAAGGTAACTGCGCAACAATGGTGGCATCCCCAACAAGGCGCGATTGGCATCAGGCTTGCGCCTTAATCTTTTTGCAAACTGGAAAACATTTGGCGCCTTTACCTTTGGGCGCCAGCATTTCGGGGCGAGGTGGCGTTCCCTTAATAGGGCAAAAGCATCGTTATAATTTTCGGCCGCAGTTCCTTTGAACGATGAACAGCCGAACAGCATTTCCACCCCTTCATCATCGACGAAGCGCGTCAAAACCGCCCAGGCGACCCGCAAAATATCTGGATCACTAATATCAGGATGGATGCAAAACCGACCCAGCTCTGTCATTGGGCGCGTAAAAACCCGCAGCGCTGACAATTCGTAAAATTGCGCAGAATAGCTTTTGTCAATCTCACTGCCGTCTTTCAGCGGAAGCAACCGAAAACAACAAACCAGTTTTCCTGTTGCGGTTTCTTCGATCAGAACATGCCGGCACCGATCATCGAACTTGTCTTGCTCTAGCCCACCGACCCGCATCGGCGCACCGGTTCCTTCAATAAAGGCCAGATGCCGCAGGCTCTGCGCATCCCTGACATCCTGCGCTGAAACAGCCAGACGTGCGGTAAAGCGGGCCTTGTCGATTGTCGCCATCACTTGCTCCGAAGCCTTCCTTAAAGCTCATAGATGTGCACGACAGTTGCCGGCGCAAGATGCTAGTTGAAATCCATCGCAAATCAAAGGGCCCGTCTTTTAGTTTTCGCCAATGACCTGTCCGGCATCAAAGTTACCGATATTGCTCAGGATCTGGCCGATAAACGTGACGCCACGAATGTTGCTTTCCGTTACACGGCGCGACAAGGTCACGACCTGCCCGTCTTCGAGGGCAAATCGTTCTATGTTCTCGACAACGCCGTCTCCATCAAAGCTGATTGCGACCAGCTGCCGCTCTATTTCCTGAGGCGCTTTGTACAAATGGTGCCGCCAACGGCTTTGTGCGTAATACCATCCGCCATCCGCCAGAACACCGGTCGACGTTGGACGCCCGACTGAACTGGCGACAGTTTCGCGCGTGTCGACCCCGACAAGGATCAGGTCAAGCTCACCATCAGTCGGAATATAACCGTGGTTTCGATAGGTTGCAGCACAGGCACCTAGTGCCAAAAGAACCAACCCGATCATTACACTTTTCATCAGGGTACTGATGTTTGACATTTAAGAGCCCCTTGCCACGCCAGTCTTCGCCTCGTATCCCGCTTACAGAAGGAATGGCCTTGGTTCAAGAAAGGATGCACAATCTCTATGAATGAACTTTCAGATACTCAGCCGGTTGAACATCTTTTGCGCGTGGCTGATCTTCCGACACGCAAGCCCACTCATTTTGATCTTCGGCCCAATGGGCCGGAGCTTAAATCTCTGGCAAAAGCACTTGGAATTACCGAAGTTCGAAAGCTGCGCCTTTTGGGGCGGCTAAGTCCGCAGGGAAAATCTGACTGGCGACTGGAAGCGATGCTTGGAGCAACGGTTGTTCAACCTTGTATTCTTACTCTCGCGCCTGTCGTAACGCGAATTGACGAACCTGTAACACGGGTCTTCATGTCAACGCTTCCGGATTTTGAGGCGGAAAGTATTGAAGAGACCCCGGAAGATGATTCCATTGAGCAACTTGGCAACCACATAGATATTGGCTTGGTTATGCAGGAGGCACTGACCCTCGCGCTACCGTTATATCCCAAAGTGGCTGACGCGAAACTTGAAGAATCGGCATTTACAGAACCTGGCAAACAAGCAATGAGCGATGAAGAAGCCCGGCCATTTGCAGGGCTTGCGGCATTGCGTGACAAACTGCAAAAAGACAGTTAAGACAGATGCAGGTAACGAAGCTTTGAATTAGGTCAAGAAAAGTCTTGCGCAGGCTGGGAAACGCAGTATGTTCCCGGCCTCTTTATACGGTAGGTTTGGCAGTGATGCGCACGTGCGTAGAAACACCTGATCGCCAGGAAACATCGGGGTTTTACCCCAAATGACTGAGGTAGTGACATGGCTGTCCCAAAGAGTAAAATTACGCGGTCGCGCCGCAACAACCGCCGTTCGCACGACGCATTGGTTGCTGGCAACCCAGCGGAATGCCCAAACTGTGGCGAACTGAAACGTCCACACCACGTATGTGGTGCTTGCGGTCACTATGCTGACCGTGAAGTTGTCGCACTGGCAGACGAAGTTGACCTGGACGAAGAAGACGCGGCTTAAGCCCGTCTTCTGGCAGACCGGGCATGGTGACGGAAACTTCCAATCAAACTAGCTCGGGTGCCTCAGGCACCGTTTCGCAGCTCACAGTTATTTCTGTTGACGCTATGGGCGGAGATCATGGACCGGCGGCAGTTGTCGCCGGTATTGCGCTTTCTGCTGAGAAAAATCCAGAAATCGGCTTTATCATACACGGCGATAAGACACAGCTGGAACAGCTGATCAGCAAGCGCCACGGACTTGCTGATGTCTGTGAGGTTCGCCATTCTGACAGCGTTGTCACGATGGATGACAAACCCAGCAACGTTGTCCGCAACGGCAAAGACAGTTCCATGTGGTCAACGATCGAAGCTGTCCGAAATGGCGAAGCGACCGTTGCAGTTTCCTGTGGCAACACCGGTGCGCTCATGGCGTTGTCGATGATCAGGTTGCGCAAACTCCCCGGCATAAACAGACCTGCAATCGCCTGTCTTTGGCCGTCTCGCAACCCTGGCGGCTTTAACATCATGCTGGACGTCGGAGCGGATATTCGCGCCGATCAGGAAGACCTGCTTCAATATGCGCTTATGGGCGCGTCTTATGCCCGTAACGGTATGGATATCAAGCGACCCCGAATCGGTTTGCTGAACGTCGGGACAGAAGAACACAAAGGTCGTGCAGAACTGAAAGTTGCAAACGACCTGATCAGCGAAGCGTCAAAAGGCGCAAATTTTGAGTATGTCGGTTTCGTTGAAGGCGGCGACATTCCCTCAAACCGGGTTGATGTGATTGTGACAGACGGCTTTACCGGAAACATCGCCCTTAAGACCGGCGAAGGGACGGCCACCTTGATCCGCGAATTTCTGAATGCTGCGTTCAGGCACAGCCCCCTGTCACGTCTCGGCGCTCTTTTCGCGCTGACGTCTTTGCGCCGCCTGACAGAACGCATAGATCCGCGCCGCGTGAATGGCGGTGTCTTTCTCGGTCTGAACGGCACTGTGATCAAATCGCACGGTGCAGCGGATGAAACCGGCGTTTCAGCAGCGATAAAGCTTGCATTCACGCTCGCGCAGTCCGAATTTTCAGAGAAAATCGCGGCGCGGGTTGCATCCGTGTTGGTTGAAAGACAAGATAACCCTTCAATTGGGGACAATAACGGTAGGACCGAATGACAATACGCGCCGTCGTAAAGGGCGTTGGGCATTATTTGCCTGAACGAGTAGTCCCGAACAGCGAATTTGAAAAAACAATCGACACAAGCGACGAATGGATTCGGTCCCGTTCGGGCATTGAACGGCGGCATTTTGCTGCTGAAGGGCAAACAACTTCAGACTTGGCAACACGGGCCGCCAAGGCAGCTCTGGAAGACGCGGGCCTAGTGCCCGATGATATCGACGCGTTGGTTCTTGCGACATCTACCGCAGATTTCACCTTTCCTTCCACTGCGACGATGGTTCAGGCCTCTCTGGGAATGACCCGGGGGTACGCTTTTGATGTCCAGGCGGTCTGTGCAGGCTTTGTCTACGCATTGTCCAATGCCAATGCGCTGATCGTATCAGGCCAGGCGCAGCGGGTTTTGGTTATCGGCGCAGAAACCTTCAGCCGTCTGATGGATTGGTCTGATCGCACGACCAGCGTTCTGTTTGGTGATGGTGCGGGGGCGTTGGTTTTAGTGGCTGAGAATGGCAAGGGCACTCCGGATGATCGCGGCATTCTGTCGTCAGATTTACATTCTGACGGTCAGTACAAAGACTTGCTTTATGTGGACGGTGGAACGTCAACAGGCACAACCGGCCATTTGCGGATGCAGGGCAAAGAAGTGTTCCGCCACGCAGTGGAAAAGCTGGCTGCAACCGCTCACGCAGCGCTTGAAAAAGCCGGCTTAAGCAGTGGTGACGTTGACTGGATCGTACCCCACCAAGCCAACCTGCGGATCATCAAAGGCACGGCCCAACGCATGCAGGTTCCGATGGACCGTGTGGTTGTAACTGTTCAGGATCATGGCAATACCTCCGCCGCATCGATTCCCTTGGCTTTGTCGGTCGGCAAAGAGCGCGGGCAGATAAAACAGGGTGATTTGGTGGTCACAGAGGCAATTGGCGGCGGTTTGGCGTGGGGATCGGTGGTAATCCGCTGGTAAATGCTGTTTTAAGGGCATCCCACAAGCCATTGATATTGACTCGGAAATTTACCTCCCTCTATGCTGGCCGAAACCAAAGGGGGGCGTAATGAGCGACAAAACACTTACACGTATGGATCTGAGCGAAGCCGTTTTTCGTGAGGTTGGTCTTTCCCGTAATGACTCTGCACAGCTCGTCGAAAGTGTGTTGTCCCATATGTCGGACGCTTTGGTTGCAGGTCAGTCTGTAAAGATTTCGTCATTTGGAACATTCAGCATCCGTGACAAAGCGGCCAGAATAGGACGCAATCCCAAAACTGGCCAGGAAGTTCCGATTCATCCGCGCCGCGTGATGACTTTTCGCCCTTCACATTTGATGAAGGACAGGGTCGCCTCCGGGAACAAGCGCTAGGTAGGATTCCCAGGCATGGCAAAATCGCCTGACGCCTTTCGAACAATACGTGAAGTCGCTGATTGGTTAGATACGCCTGCGCATGTTCTTCGTTTTTGGGAGAGCCGGTTTTCACAGGTCAAACCTGTTAAGCGTGCTGGCGGACGGCGTTATTACCGACCAAACGATATGTTACTGCTAGGCGGTATCAAGCGGTTATTGCATGAAGATGGGATGACGATCAAAGGTGTGCAGAAACTGCTGCAAGCCGAAGGCGTGAAATCAGTCGCCGCCAAGTCTCAACCTTTGGACGATTTGACCCAAATCTCAAAATCCTCAAGCTCTGACAATAATGTCATCGATATGCCGGTGACAAAAGCCACGCCGGCCGAAACAACAGAGCCTGTCGTGAAACCGGCAACGAAAGCGGAAACCAAACAAGACCCATCCGATGCCTCTGAAGAGACTGCGTCAGAACACGTCGTTGATATTGAGCCGGAAACAAAAGTCGCCACAGAACAGCCCGCAGCTAAAGAGGCGGCCCCTGTTGCAAAGGCACCAAAGGCCAGAAACGTTACTGTCCCGGAGGACCCGCCAGATGCAGGCCCCCTACCCGAAGAAAAGCCTGTCCTTGTTTTGTTGCGCGCAGCGAATCCAGAGCGTCTGAAGCAAAATCGGGTCCGTCTGACGGAAATCCACGACAAGCTGCTGGCTATTCGCGAAAAAATGGCGAAGGCGGCGCGTGGCTGACCTCAAAAATATGCGTATTCCACCTTGTCCCCGTCAACAAAAACAGTATGAATGCGCGCATGTCGGGCTATGGCGCAGTCTGGTAGCGCGTCCGTCTGGGGGACGGAAGGCCGCAGGTTCAAGTCCTGCTAGCCCGACCATACTTAAAACCGTCCGTGCCAATCTGGCGCCGGGCGGTTTTGTTTAAAAAGCCGGATTGCCAAGGCCCAAAGGAACTTTCAAAGCATGACAAAACCTGGCGTACTTCCAAATCAGGCGCTTCAACAAATGATCGAAGAGGGCATAATTTCTGCAAGCCCCGACATCCTGGCTGAACAAATCCAGCCTGCGTCGCTTGATTTGCGTCTTGGGAACACTGCTTACCGTGTGCGTGCCTCTTTTCTTGCGGGTTCAGGTGCTACCGTTGCGAACCGGCTAGGTGAATTTGAAATGCATCAGATTGACCTCACCTCTGGTGCTGTATTGGAAAAGGGTGCCGTGTACGTTGTGCCCTTGATGGAAAAGCTGAATCTGCCCGACAACATTCAGGCGGTTGCGAATGCCAAAAGCTCGACAGGGCGGCTTGACCTTCTGACAAGAACCATAACGGACGGTGGGGTCGAGTTTGACCGGATCACACCGGGTTACACTGGCCCACTTTACGCAGAGATATGCCCCAGATCGTTTTCTGTACTGGTACGGCCCGGAATGCGTCTGAACCAGATCAGGTTTCGTAGCGGGCAAGCTGTGCTAAGTGACGAGGAACTTCGTGCCCGTCAGGCCGATGTTGGCCTGGTTTCAGGCGACGCCCACATCGATCAGGGATTAGGGTTTTCGGTTGACCTCAGGCCGGAGAATGGCGATCTGGTCGGATTTCGTGCCAAACCGCATACCGGGTTGATCGACCTTGACCTTATCGGGCACTACGATCCAGCTGAATATTGGGAGCCGATCCACACGAGCGAGGGGCGCATCATCCTAGACCCCGGCGCGTTTTACATACTCGTAAGCCGCGAAGCGGTTCATATCCCCCCCGATTGCGCCGCGGAAATGGCGCCTTACCTCGCAATGGTTGGTGAGTTCCGCGTTCACTACGCAGGTTTCTTTGACCCGGGCTTTGGGCATGATGCAGCAGGCGGTAGCGGGTCACGCGGGGTACTTGAAGTGCGCTGTCACGAAGCGCCGTTTGTGCTGGAACACGGGCAGGTGGTTGGCAGATTGGTTTACGAACAGATGTCTGATGTTCCGACCCAATTGTATGGCGCGGGAATCGCGTCCAACTATCAGGGTCAGGGACTAAAATTATCTAAACATTTCAAGACTTTGTAGTATTTTTTTAAAGCCTTGTGATCCGTCTGGTGATTCGCGCTGCTTGTTTGGCGCGCTTGGCCGTTTCGCGGGCCTGTTTTGCTTGCTGTTGTTCTTCCGGCGTCATATCCGCAGGCACCTTGCCACGGTTGGCGGCCAAATCAATTCCCTTATTAATCCCTTTATTGATCAGTTTTCTCATGACCAATCTGGTGATCATGTTAATGATCTGGTTGATGTTCATATCGCACCTCTGCTTTAATCCTCAAACAATTCGCTTTGGCCTTCTTCGGCTTCTTCTTCATCGTCCGTTTCACCGGACAAACCCAGCATAAGTCCTGGTGGTGGTCTGTTTTCCAGTAACCCGGCGGCGCGAAGCTCTTTTATGCCGGGTAAGTCGCGCGCATTTTCCAGACCAAAGTGATCCAGGAATTCCTGCGTCACAACAAAAGTGACAGGCCGGCCCGGCGTCATGCGGCGCCGTCCGAACCGGATCCATTCCAGTTCAAGCAATTGATCAACTGTACCACGGCTGACGGAAACGCCACGAATTTCTTCAATCTCTGCCCGTGTGACAGGCTGGTGATAGGCAATAATCGCAAGCGTTTCTATCGCTGCACGGGACAGCTTGCGCGTCTCAACCGTTTCTTTCTGCATCAGAAACCCAAGATCGGGCGCGGTGCGGATCGCCCAGGCATCCCCGACTTTTGATATTGCAACACCCCGGCCATTATAGCGTTTACGTAGGTAAACCAACGCTTCGGCGGCGTCGCTGCCATGCGGCATCCGCGCTTCAAGTTCTTTCACCGTAACGGGGTCAGCACTCGCGAAAAGGATCGCCTCAACCATGCGTTCCTGCTCAGCCATTGGTGGCGCTTCGAAAAGGCTTTCGTTCTCAATTTCGTCGGTATCAGCCATTTTCGCCGGCCTTCTTACGTATCTGAATGGGCTCAAACATCGCGCCCTGTCTCATTTCAATCTTACCAGCTTTCGCTAATTCAAGCGAAGCGGCAAAGGTGGATGCCGTTGCACTACGGCGTCGGGCCGGATCACTTTCCCATCCTTCCGGCAGGTAGCTCACAAGCTCTGTCCAGTCCACGGAATAGCCGATCAGGCCGCGCATGCGTTCAAGCGCCTGTTTCATAGTGAAGACAGCGTCGCGATCCATCTGGTATGGG
The DNA here is from genome assembly GCF_023015645.1 of Pseudohalocynthiibacter sp. F2068. Classification (NCBI taxonomy): domain Bacteria; kingdom Pseudomonadati; phylum Pseudomonadota; class Alphaproteobacteria; order Rhodobacterales; family Paracoccaceae; genus Pseudohalocynthiibacter; species Pseudohalocynthiibacter sp. F2068. The sequence goes on along the minus strand of NZ_JALKAK010000001.1, from coordinate 179,849 downwards.
CGAAACTCATCCTTCGTGCGAATTCTTGCATAGGCCTGCATCAGATCCAGCAAGGTCGCTTTATATGTCGTGCGGCGCACGCGTGAAACATCTTCTGGCAAACCACGGCGAAAGAAGTCGCGCCCCAACTGGTCCCGCGCCATAAGCCGTGCGGCGGAATCGCGCATAGCCTGCAGACGTTCAAGCTGGAACGCCAAATGCGCGGCCAGTTCTTCACCCGACGGCCCCTCTTCGTTCGGATCGGGCGGCAGTAGCAACCGCGATTTCAAAAACGCGAGCCACGCCGCCATAACAAGGTAATCTGCCGCCAGTTCGATCCTAAGGCTTTTGGCGCGTTCGATAAAAGCAAGGTACTGACGCGAAAGATCAAGAACAGATATCTTACGCAGATCAACCTTTTGAGTGCGCGACAGGGTCAGAAGCAGATCAAGTGGTCCTTCGTAACCGTCGACGTCAATGATAAGGGCTTCGGCGGCCAACCGTTCCTCGACGCTTTCTTTTACGTCAGCCTCTACCATGTCAAATCCGTCTTCAGCCATTTATCCGCTCGCCTAACAGCGATTCAAGCTCTGCTTCTGCGGCTGTAATGTCAAACGGTTTAGGCGTTTTGCGCGCCAGAATCGCCGCGTCGGCCCGTTTCTGCGCACTCTGGGCCAGATGACCTGCTGTATCAGCAATCTGTTCCATTTCAGCCCTCTCACCATTGCAGTGCAAAATCAGGTCACATCCAGCGCGCAGAGAGGCCTGCGTGCGGCTTTTAACATCCCCTGACAATGCCTGCATCGAGATGTCATCTGTCATCAGCAAGCCATCAAAACCAATGTCATCTCGGATTCTATTGATCATCACCTTGGATGTCGTTGCGGGGTCCTTGTCCAACGCATCATAGACGACATGGGCACTCATCCCGAGCGGTAAGTCAGATAGCTGCCGGAATGTTGAAAAGTCTGTTTCCTCAAGCTCAGACAAGCCAGCTCCAACGCGAGGCAAATCGACGTGGCTATCCAGGGTCGCACGCCCGTGTCCCGGAATATGTTTCACAACAGGTAACACGCCGCCATCAAGACTAGCGTTCGCAACATGGCGGGACACCCGAACAACGGTTTCTGCATCACTGCCATAACAGCGGTTGTGCAGGACCGGGTGAGTATCCGGAAATGCGATATCGGCACATGGCACGCAGTTTACATCAACCCCAACATCACGAAGCTCTGCCGCAATTACCCTGTACCGCAAATACATGCTGCGCTCTGCCTGATCAGGGTAAGATGCAACCTGATCGAGCGGTGCTTGCCATTGCCGCCAGTGCGGTTGGGTTAACCGGGCCACACGGCCACCTTCTTGGTCGATCAGAATTGGGGCATCACGCCCCACTGATGAACGCAGATCATTGGTGAGTTTTCTTAGCTGAACCGGCGATTCAACATTTCGAGCAAAGAGAATAAAACCCCAAGGGTCAGATTCATTGAAAAACGCGATTTCTTTTGATTGCAACACTGTTCCGCTGCAGCCAAAAATATAGGCGCCCTGCCCCATCCTTAGCGAACAACCACTGGAATACAGGCTGCGTCTTTTGCCAGCAAAACTGCGCAGAACCGGCGCGCATCATTGATATCAGCAAACCCCAAGGCACGCAGACGGTAAAACTTTCGCCCACCACTGGTTGCTTCCTGAACGACGCGCGATTTGTCTTCGAAATATTCATCGAAATCTGTAGCCAGTTGCATCCAAACAGTTACGGCCTGCTCGGCACTGTCAAAAGCGCCAAGTTGGACGAGCCGCGTGCCGGGCGCAATTTCGAGGGGCGCATCTTCGTTAGCAGAGGCAACTGCGGCTGTCACTGCCGCCTCGGCGGAGGCAACCGCCTGATGGATCACCGCATCTTCGGGACGTGCAATGGGCCGAAGCGAACGCGACACACCCGGAACCGATGCATCGACAACATCTTTGCGGGCTGGCGTTTGTTGTGCGGCTTCTGTCTCTGTCGCTGTCGCGGCGATCTGCTCGGCCAGTTCCTGAACCGCAGCGTTTGTTTCGTCAGAAACATCGGTCATAGCGACCAGAACGGGGATATCTTCAGCGGGTTCTGTCACGTCAGCTCTGACCGGCGAAGCGGCATCAGCACGCGCAACCGGCCGATCCGCCGCAATCAGTTCAATTGGGCTTGGCGCAAGGATCAGTCGATCAGCCGTTGGGGCCGCCTGTCCTTCTGACTGAACAGAGTTGACGGATAGGCCCTGATGAGAGGCTTGCCGCCCCCCAGGATCTTCAGGCTGAACCCGCATCGGCCCTTCCAAAGCGCGCACGACAGGAACGCCAGTTACGTCACGTACCGCCAAACGATACCCCCATACCGCGAGCCCCACAATCAGGGCCACGGATAGGAGCGCGCCTGTCCAATTTGCCAAAAATGTCATTTCATTGCCGACATCGGAGTCTTCCGTACGCCGATATGCGTTGTATTCAACGTCTGCCATTGTTGCCTCACTGCCCTTTCCGCCACGCGGATCGGTCTGTCTTGCTGCCTCATGAGAGCGTCGATTGCACTTGTTTTCAGCGCATTTCCTCGACTGGCTCTACACCTAAGATACCAAGACCTGCAGAAATAACAACGGCAACACTGCGTATTAAGGCGATTTTTGCCTGTGACGTTTCTGTTTTACCCTCTTGCAGGAACCGCAATTCCGGCAATTCATTGCCTTTGTTCCAAAGCGCATGAAAATCAGACGCTAATTCATAAAGGTAAAACGCAACACGGTGAGGTTCATTCGTACGTGCAGCGATCTCTATCAAACGGGGCCATTCGGCCAATTTTTTAGCCACTTCCAGTTCTGAGTCATGAGACAACTGGCTCAGGTCCGCAGATGCAAGGGTTGCATCATCAACCGCAATTCCCGCCTCTCGCGCTTTGCGCAAAACGGAATTCACCCGCGCATGGGCATATTGCACATAAAACACAGGATTATCTTTAGACTGCTCGAGCACATGGGCGAAATCAAAATCAAGTGGTGCATCGTTTTTGCGTGTCAGCATCACAAAGCGGGTCACGCCAGGGCCGACCTGATCCACGACATCGCGCAGGGTCACAAAGGTCCCTGCCCGTTTCGACATCTTGAACGGCTCGCCGTCCTTATAAAGTTTCACCAGTTGCGTCAGCTTGATATCAAGCGTGACCTTGCCCCCAGACAGTGCGGACACCGCCGCTTTCATCCGCTTGACGTAACCGCCGTGGTCAGCGCCAAAGACGTCGATCAGCGCATCATACCCGCGCTGCACCTTGTCATAGTGATAGGCTATATCCGGTGCGAAATAGGTCCAGCTTCCGTCAGATTTTTTGACAGGCCGATCAACATCATCCCCGTGTTCCGTTGATTTGAAAAGCGTCTGCTGACGCGGTTCCCAGTCTTCCAGGGTTTTGCCCTTTGGCGGCTCAAGAACGCCTTCGTAAAGTAGCCCTTTGCTTTCCAGATCAGCCAATGCAGCTTCGATCAAGCCGGTGCCATACAATGATTTTTCGCTAAAAAAGCGATCCATCTCAACGCCAAGCGACTTTAGATCGTCGCGGATCAAGCCCATCATTGCTTCGGTGGCAAATTCCCGCACGTCAGCCAGCCAGACGTCTTCACCCTTTCCGACGTATGCATCACCGACCTTTTCCTTCAGTTCGGCACCAACCGGAATGAGGTAATCGCCTGGGTAAGTTCCGTCTTCAAAGGCAACGTCCTGACCATGCGCTTCGAGATACCGAAGATAGACAGACCGGGCGAGCACATCGACCTGCGCGCCACCATCGTTGATGTAATATTCACGCGTTACGTCATAGCCAGCGAAATCAAGCAGGCTCGCCAGAGCATCACCAAAAACCGCACCCCGCGTGTGACCAACATGAAGCGGGCCTGTGGGGTTGGCGGAAACATATTCAACATTCACCCGTCTGCCCTGCCCCACATTCGAGCGGCCAAATTTGTCACCTTCGACAAGCGCTGCATGAACGACAGATTGCCAAATCGTCGGGGCCAGTCGAAGGTTGAGGAAACCCGGCCCAGCCACTTCTGCCAGAACAACACGCGGATCCTGCGACAGTTTTTCCGCCAGGTTTTGCGCGATATCACGTGGCTTGAGCCCCGCAGGCTTCGCCAGAACCATCGCCGCATTGGTCGCCATATCGCCATGGGCTGCATCGCGCGGTGGCTCTACAGCAACATTCGAAAAACCCAGCCCCTCAGGCAGCGCGCCCTCGGCGGTCAGGGTTGCAAGGCTGTCCAGAACCAATGTTCTGATTTCGGCGAATAGGTTCATGTCGGTTTCCTCAAGGTATTGGCGCGGGTTTACCACGCCGCCCCCAAAGGTCAACGCTCACAAAGTGACTTGTTGGTCTTCCAGCAATCTATCCGTTTAAAAAAGCGCAATGATCGCCGATTGACCCGCCTTTTACCGGTCGGGCAATTCTGCCCCGCCTATCATGCGCGCGTGTTCCTGGATCGCGAAGCGATCGGTCATTCCGGCAATATAATCCGCAACAATCCGGGCAAGCGCCGTTTCTCCATCGGCCTCTGCAACATCTTTGCGCCACTGCTTTGGCAGCAGATCAGTCTGCTCCATGAAAAGCGGAAACAGTTCCATCACGACGCGCGTTACAACCTTGCGCATCTCGATCACCTCTGGCGCGCGGTACATCCGGTGAAACAAAAACTCACGGATCACTTTCAGCTTTTGAAAAACATCGTCAGAGAACTGAACCATCGGGCGGCCCGCATGTCGAATGTCGATCACCGTTTCAGGTGAAAGATCGCCCAGTCGCGCGCGACTTACGTTGATCACATCCTCTACCAAAAGACCAAAGAAACGGCGTAAGGCCTCGTGTCGGCGACGGTAGTAGTTCAGGCCGGGATATTTATCATCGACCCTTTTGAAACACCCGTCCAACAGCGGCATCTCTGCAAGCTCGTCGGTCGAAAACAATTCTGCACGCAAACCATCATGTAGATCATGGTTGTTATAGGCGACATCGTCCGCCAAAGCCGCAACTTGAGCTTCGGCGCTTGCGTAGGTATGCAGTTCCAGATCATGCACAGTATTGTAGTCGGCCAAAGCGTAGGGCAGATCACCCACAACAGGGCCATTATGTTTGGCGATGCCTTCAAGCGTTTCCCACGTCAGATTCAGACCGTCCCACTCGGCATAATGTCGTTCTAGCGATGTTACGATGCGGATCGCTTGTGCATTGTGATCAAACCCACCGTAGGGTTTCATCAGCACATGCATCGCCTCTTCACCCGTATGGCCAAACGGTGTATGGCCCAGATCATGCGCCAGTGCGATCGCCTCGGTCAGTTCCGGATTTAACCCCAAAGCACCCGCAATCGTGCGTGCCACCTGGGCGACCTCGATCGAATGGGTCAGGCGCGTGCGGTAGTAATCGCCCTCATGTTCGATAAAAACCTGCGTTTTATGCTTTAGCCGGCGAAACGCCGACGCATGAATAATACGGTCCCGGTCACGTTGAAAACATGACCTAAATGCGCTCTCTTCTTCTGCGTACAGCCGTCCCCGGGCTGAAGCAGGGTCCGAGGCATATGCGTTTCGCATGGTTCTGCCTGTTGTCGCCTGTTGTTCGCATCCTTATATTGCTTTTGAACGAATATGAAAACGCGCATAAGGCGATAAAATGGAACTTACACTGCCCCCAAAGGTCACACCCCGCGCATTTCAGCGTTTAGCAGAAATCAATGCGTCCTCAAAAGAGGTAAAGGCGCTGCGCGTAGCGGTCGAAGGCGGTGGTTGTTCCGGCTTTCAGTACGAAATCACACTGGACGCACCAGCAAAAGATGACCTGATCCTTGAAGAGAATGGGCAAAAAGTCGTGGTTGATGCAATTTCACTGCCGTTTCTGAGCAATGCAGTCATCGATTTCACCGAAGAACTGATCGGAGCGCGGTTCATCATTGAAAACCCCAACGCGACCAGCAGCTGTGGCTGTGGGACAAGTTTTTCAATGTAATCGCCTGTTCTGCGTTATCAGGTTCTCGGCCGCTTGCGCCGGCGACGCTAATTTGTCGAACATTTTGTTTTTGCCGCCGTCTGACAGATATTTTCTCTACCATGATCAAATCATCATAAGACTTGTACCCGCCCCTTTCCCCCAGCTACTAAAGTGGAAATCGCTGTGAGGACATCCGGATGAAAATCGCCACATTTAACATCAACGGGATCAAGGCACGGATCAACGCACTTTCAGATTGGCTGGATGAAGCACAACCTGATGTTGCCCTGTTGCAGGAAATTAAATCAATCGATGAAAATTTCCCTCGCGAGATGTTTGAAGACAAAGGTTACAATGTTCAAACGCATGGTCAGAAAAGCTTCAATGGCGTGGCGATCCTTTCCAAGCTCCCTTTGGAGGATGTGACGCGCGGTCTGCCGGGCGATGATGACGACGAACAAGCCCGCTGGATTGAAGCAACAGTTGTCGGGGAGCAGGCGGTGCGCATCTGCGGGTTGTACCTCCCGAATGGCAACCCCGTACCGGGCCCGAAGTATGATTATAAACTGGCCTGGATGGAAAGACTCTACAAACGCGCGCAAGAGTTACTGAGAAGCGAAGAACCGGCCTTAATGGCAGGGGATTACAATATAATTCCGCAAGCAGAAGACGCGAAAAAACCGGAAGATTGGGTTGATGACGCCCTGTTTCGCATCGAAAGCCGGACCGCGTGGCGCAAGATCGTCAACCTTGGCTTCACCGAGGCATTTCGCGCGCGCAATCAACTGCCCGAGCAATATAGTTTCTGGGACTATCAGGCTGGGGCCTGGAACCGGAACAACGGCATTCGTATTGATCACTTCCTTATGACGCCGCAATGCGCTGATTTATTGCGAGATTGTCAGATCGATTCTGCGATACGAGGACGTGAAAAACCCTCTGACCACGTGCCGGTCTGGGTCGATATCGCGGCCTGACACCAAAGTTAACTGGATTTTGTCACGTCGTAGCCATAGAGCCAGTCAAATTTTTTCAACGCCATATCTGGCGCGATATGGTTTGTCAGCCGTAAAGCCGTGTGCGCGGCGAAACGCAATGGTTTCAGACGCAGGTGGTAGTTACGGGCATTCTTACTTGCTGCATTTATTACACGGGTCGCGCGTGCATGACGGCGGTTTTGATACGCTGCAAGCCCTGTCTCGACCTCGGTCGTTTTCTGCAAACTATCTGCGAGCGTCCAGGCATCTTCCAGCGCCATTGATGCCCCCTGGGCCATGAACGGCAAAGTAGGATGCGCAGCATCACCCAGAATCGCGGTGTGATTCTTGAACCATTTTGGCGCGACCCGATGCCTGAACAGTCCCCAAAGGTGCAATGTTTCGACGCGCTCCAGCAACGCCTGAACTTCCGGGCAGAATTCCGCAAACGCAGCGCGCAGATTTGCTGGCTCATCGGGATGATTCCAGCCTTCTGCCGCCCAGTCTCTGCGCTCTTCCACGGCGACTATATTTATCATCGATCCCCCACGCAAAGGATAGCAAACCAAATGACGACCCGGGCCCATGTAAACTGTTGCGACCGCTGGCTCGTTTCCTAATGCGGGCACAACGGCACGCCACGCGACCTGGCGCGTGAAAAATGGTTTGGAGACGCCATTCAGGGCGATACGCGTCGGTGAATTGACACCATCCGCCCCAATCAAAATATCCGATTTCGTGGTTGCGCCCTGCGCTGTCTGCAACCACGCACGCCCCTTTTCAGTGAAGGAAACCTCTGTAACGCATTGCAGCAGTCGGATTTTAACACCAGCATCGCGCGCAGACTCTGCCAGCATTTCAACCAGATCGGCACGGTGCAGAAAATAATAGTTTTGCGGCGTATCCTGTCGTGTCAGATCAAGTTCAAAGACAAGCTTGCCTGCACGAAAATCACGTAGCTGCACCCCTTTGGCCCGAAAACCTTTCTTTCGAATCGCGTCTCCCAAGCCAAGCGATTGAAGCACGACAGCGCCATTTGGGCTGATTTGAAGGCCTGCGCCGACTTCACTTATTTTGTCAGCCTGCTCAAGAATGGTAACGTCAGCGCCAGCGCGTGCAAGGGCCGTCGCTGCTGCCAGCCCACCAATGCCAGCGCCCAGAACTTTTATTTTTTGATCCGCAAGCGTCAAATCCAGCCTCTCAAACGAAAGACGCCAGAGCTATTCAGCCCCGGCGCCCCCCTAAATTTTTGTTCACGGCGATCAATCGTCGCGATGAACTTTTTCTTGCCTCTCGTGGCGTTCTTGCGCTTCGAGGCTCATCGTCGCGATCGGGCGCGCATCAAGACGTTTCAACGAAATTGGTTCGCCTGTTTCTTCGCAATACCCATATTCGCCTTCATCGATACGGCGAAGTGCTGAGTCAATTTTTGCAACCAGCTTACGCTGACGGTCACGCGTGCGCAGCTCCAATGCACGATCTGTCTCTTCCGAGGCACGATCTGCGACATCTGGGATGTTGCGTGAACCATCTTGCAAGCCTTCGATGGTATCTTTGCTATCGGCCATAAGTTCGTTTTTCCAGTTGGTCAGCTTGCGTCGGAAATACGCCAACTGACGTTCGTTCATAAACGATTCATCTTCTGCTGGGCGATAGTCGTCTGGTAGGAAAACTTCGGCTTTCATACCTGCTCCCTTAACTTTGCCTGTGACTGGCTCTGAATGTGAGTCTGACATCCGGCTCCCTCTTTATGACCCGTCGTCTAATCCAATCTAAAAGGATTGTCACTAGGTGATTACACAGAGTTGAAGCGGCTGTCTTGTGTGGTAATGTCACGTTTAAATCCATAACCAGGCACTGAAGAACATTATGAATTTTACCGATAAATTTAACGGAACCGACTCTTACGTCGCAACCGAAGACCTCACCGTGGCTGTAAACGCCGCTGTAACATTGGAACGGCCGCTTTTGGTGAAAGGTGAACCGGGAACAGGAAAAACCGAACTGGCCCGGCAGGTCAGTGCGGCTTTGGGTCTGCCAATGATTGAGTGGCACATCAAATCGACCACCAAAGCGCAACAAGGCCTGTACGAATATGACGCAGTCAGCCGTTTGCGTGACAGTCAACTGGGTGAAGAGTGTGTACACAACGTCAAAAACTACATCCGCAAAGGCAAGCTTTGGCAGGCTTTTCACGCGGATGGCAAATCAGTCCTGCTGATCGACGAAATAGACAAGGCCGACATCGAGTTTCCAAATGATTTGCTACAGGAACTCGACCGGATGGAATTTTACGTATACGAAACCGGCGAGATGATCTCTGCAAAGCATCGCCCAATCGTGATCATTACATCAAACAACGAAAAAGAATTGCCAGACGCCTTTTTGCGTCGCTGTTTTTTCCACTATATTCGTTTCCCGGATATGGACACGATGAAAGAAATCGTCGAGGTCCATTTTCCAGGCCTCAAAGAACAGCTTTTAACCACAGCTTTGACGCAATTTTATGAAATCCGTGAAACATCGGGGCTAAAGAAAAAGCCCTCTACCTCAGAAGTACTGGATTGGTTGAAACTGTTGCTTGCCGAAGACCTGACCCCCGAAGATCTGAGACGGGATGGCGCGAATGCGCTTCCGAAACTGCACGGCGCGCTTTTGAAAAACGAACAGGATGTACATCTTTTTGAGCGGCTCGCGTTTATGGCCCGAGGGCAGAGATGACGCTTTTCATTCGTCCCCTTAACGCATCAGACGAAGCCGGCAAAACGAGGCGCGCCTTCTATTTGCTGGCCCACGCGAGATTTCGATACAGTTGCGCGGCAGTTGTACGACCGCATTGGCGTCAAAACGCCGTTTATAGAATATGCAAGGCCTTAACACTTTGACATTCCGCATTTTAACATTTGCATTCCTTGCCCTTGCGGCCTGCTCTCCTCTACCCCGCAGCGAGGTACCGGAACGGCGCGCGCCAGCCGATCTAGTATTGCCACCTATGAAGGTATTTTCAAATCAACGCAGCCTCCCCACAAGGCAATCCAACAGCTCACTTGCCAGAGACTTTCTGGAACTCTCATTTCAGATGGAAAGCGGACGGCCCGTTCCCGTTATGACCCGTTTCCAGGGTCCAATAACACTGCGTGTCACCGGTGATGCACCTGCAAATCTCGCACCGGACTTGCGCCGTCTTATCAGCCGGCTTCGTACCGAAGCAGGTCTGGATATTTCTCAGGTTCCACGCAACCGGGATGCGAACATCACGATTCAGGCGATTCCACAAAGACAACTGCAAGGGCTCGTTCCGCAGGCGGCTTGTTTTGTTGTTCCCAGAGTTTCCAACTGGGCGGAGTTTCGAGCAAACCGTCGCGGCAACGTAACAGACTGGACCACTCTGACCCATAGAGACAAAGTCGCAATTTTTGTTCCAAGCAACGTTAGCCCACAAGAACTGCGCGACTGTTTGCATGAAGAGATCGCACAGGCGCTCGGCCCGCTTAACGATATGTATCGGCTGCCTAATTCCGTTTTCAATGATGATAACTTTCATACGGTCCTGACGGGTTTTGACATGCTAATGCTGCGTATTTACTACGCACCAGAGCTACAAAACGGCATGTCCCGCGATCAGGTTGCACAGAAACTACCCGCTATTTTGTCACGCCTGAACCCGGCAGGGCGCGCAGGTAACTTTACACCCCAATCTCCAACACCACGCGCCTGGATCAACGCGCTTGAAACCGCGCTTGGACCAGTCGCTGGCAGTACGCGGCGGCGAAGTTCGGCGCGACAGGCCATCGATATCGCCCGTGCGCAGGGATGGACGGATAACCGCCTTGCATTCAGTTTGTTTGCCTATGGACGTCTTGTTGCACGGACAAACCCAGATGCTGCCCTGCTCGCGTTTCTTGAAGCCGGAACCATCTATCGGGCAAACCCTGAAACACAGCTTCAGGCCGCACATGTCGAAATGCATCTTGCAGTCTACTTGCTTTCATCCGGACGGCCAGATGCCGCCCTCACACTCGCGGACAAAAACCTGCCGGTTGTCTCACAAGCACAGAACGCGGCGCTCCTTTCGACACTTCTGATGATAAAGGCCGAGGCGCTGGAACAGCTTGGTCGCACGCAAGATGCCGCGAGCGTCCGGCTCGACAGTCTGGGTTGGGCGCGTTATGGGTTTGGTTCCGAAGCCGAGGTTCGGGCGCGCCTTGAAAATATCATGTCGCTTGTCCCTCGCAGACAAACGAGCGGAGGCTGAAATGCTGGTCATCGGGGGATTGATTATCGGCGCCATCTTTGGCGTTGTGCTGGCTGGCAGACGCCAGGGAAACAGGCTCGACAAAGTGCAATATGCCGCTGTTTTTGCGCTTATTTTCGCAATCATAGGTCTCTTTGCAACGATTGCAGTGGAACGGATGTTATAGGCAATGTTTCTGCCCTTTTTCGAAACCCTCAGAGAGGCAGGTATACCGGTATCACTGCGAGAATACCTTAGTTTTCTTGAGGGTATGCAGAAAGGCCTTGTGATCTACGATATCGAGGGGTTTTACTATCTTGCCCGTACCGCAATGGTCAAAGATGAACGAAACCTCGATAAGTTCGACCGCGCCTTTGCCAAGACCTTTAAAGGATTGGAAAATATAACCTTTCAGGACGTTATGGACAGGGTCGACATCCCCGGCGAATGGCTGAAAAAACTGGCGGAAAAACACCTTAGCCCCGAAGAACGCGCAGAAGTAGAGGCCTCGGGCGGTTTTGATAAACTGATGGAAACGCTCAAAGAACGGCTGAAAGAACAGCAAGGCCGCCACCAGGGCGGAAGTAAATGGATCGGCACGGCGGGAACGTCGCCATTTGGGGCTCATGGCTACAATCCGGAAGGGGTGCGCATCGGCCAAAATGAAAGCCGGCACCAACGCGCTGTAAAGGTCTGGGACAAGCGGGAGTTCAAGAACTTAGACGACAAGATTGAACTGGGAACCCGCAATATCAAGGTTGCGCTGAAACGATTGCGCCGCTGGGCGCGTGATGGTGCGGCGGAAGAGCTTGATCTTGATGGTACCATCCGCGCCACTGCCGAACATGGGTATCTTGACGTACAGACCCGGCCGGAACGCCGTAATGCCGTAAAGGTACTTTTGTTCCTTGATGTTGGTGGCTCGATGGACCCTTACATCCGCACTGTTGAAGAACTGTTTTCTGCTGCAAGAGCAGAGTTTAAGCATCTGGAATATTACTATTTTCACAATTGCCTTTACGAAGGTGTGTGGCGTGATAACGCGCGCCGCTGGGGTGCCCAGGTCTCTACCGCAGAAATTCTGCGAACCTACGGATCAGACTACAAATGCATATTTGTCGGTGACGCCTCCATGTCTCCCTACGAGATCGCCTACGCAGGCGGGGCGAATGAACATTGGAATCAGGAAGCCGGGCAAGTCTGGCTGGGCCGCGCCCGCACCCAGTGGCCGTCTAACCTGTGGATCAACCCCTTGCCTGAACCCCATTGGCGCTACACGCATTCAGTCAAAATGATACAGGAAATCTTCGATAACCAGATGGTCCCAATGACGCTGGAAGGTATCGAACGGGGCATGCGTGCGCTCAGTCGCTAGGAAACATCACCTCTTGCGCTTGCCCACTGACCTTCCCTGCCCCATATCTTTATCATGTTGAAATTCACCCCAATCCTGCTCGCCATTCTCTATGCACTGGTCATGTACCGTTTCTCGGCCTGGCGTACGGCTCGGGAACTTGACGCACGTTCAACCGAACTGGCCGATCCAAAATTGAAAGCCTTGACCAACAAAATGGCAGAGGCGCTCGAATTGCCGCGAATCAAGGTGCATATTTACGAAATTGATCCTGTAAATGGTCTGGCCGCGCCTGACGGGCGTATTTTCATCACACGCGGTTTTTTTGAGAAATACCGAAACGGAGAAGTGACAGGTCCCGAACTGGCAAGCGTCATCGCGCACGAGCTTGGTCATGTAGCTCTGGGCCATTCGCGCAGACGCATGATTGATTTTTCAGGGCAGAATGCATTGCGAACGGCTTTGGCAATGGTCTTGTCCCGATTCATTCCCGGTCTTGGCGTTTGGATCGCAAATGCGCTGACGAGCCTTCTGGCCGCCCGTATATCGCGCAAAGATGAATATGAGGCAGATGCCTACGCTTCGGCCTTACTGACAAAATCCGGCATCGGGACCGCACCTCAAAAAACCCTGTTCAACAAATTGGAAGCGCTTACAAAATCACGCGCAGGTGCAGTTCCCGCCTGGATGATGAGCCATCCAAAAACGGCAGAACGTATAAAGGCAATTGAAAAACTCGAGGCCGACTGGGCCGCTCTTAAATAGACTAAGTGCTTTCTTTTTCCCTAAAATAACCCCGCCGGAGGCTAACAACCTCTCAGCGCAAGTGCTTTGGCCAGCCTTGGCAGACGGGCTTTTTTCAAGAGTTTTCTTAACTCCTGAGGGGCTCCGGCCAGTCTTTCGGCCTCTGCATGCACTTTCTGCGCGACATGCGCTACCTCGTTTGGCGCCTCGCAGTAAAACTGGAAAAGCAAATCGTCAGGATTTGTCCGTCCCAACCCTTCTTCAGACAGGGTATGGCGCGGAAAATCCTTGGCATTCAACGTTAAAATTATGTCTGCAGAACAGGCGATTGCCGCCGCCAGAACGTGAATATCATTCGGGTCCGGCAGCCAGAGCCGCGCCAAATCACCTTCATGCGGCTGAACACTTGCATCGGGCCAATTTGCACGTAGCAACGCGATTTCACCGCGCGCCTGCATATCACCGGTTGGCCCGATCTTGCGCGCGGCGCGCGCCCATTCTTCCAGAATGCGCTCAGACCAGAACGGTTTAAAGAACCCCGCAGATGCTGCCCCCATCAACACTTCGCGCATCACCGTTGGGTAAAGCACGCAAGCGTCGCACAGAACTCGCATCAGCCATCCAACCTGAAGAACAGCGCTTTAAGGTATCCGCTCTCTGCGAGCTGCGGCAAAAGCGGATGGTCCGGCCCGGCAGACCCGGTGTGGATAAGCTGGCACCGCCGCCCGCCCCGTCCTATTCCGCGGGCCGAGGCATTGCGGAACCGCGCAAGGTCTACTGCGTGCGAACAGGAACAGAGCGCGAGATAGCCCCCGGGTGCAACCAACGGTGCAGCGAGTTTTGCAATGCGTTCATAGGCACGCAACCCGGCCTCAAGCGCTTTTTTATTGGGTGCAAATGCGGGCGGATCGCAAATCACGACATCAAACTGCGCCTTTTCGGTCTCAAGGCGGGTTAATACATCAAACGCATCGCCCTTGATCGTCGAAAACCGGTCTTGCACACCCATTGCCTCTGCGCCCTGCAATGCAAGCTCAAGGGCCGCAGCGGACCCGTCCACGGCGACTGCACCAGCGGCACCGCCCGCCAAAGCCGCCAGGGAGAATCCACCAACATGGGAAAATACATCCAGCACTTTGGCCCCATTTGTCAGGCGTTGAGCAAAGGCATGGTTTTGACGCTGGTCAAGAAACAAGCCTGTTTTCTGACCGCCCAGTAAATCTGCCATGTAAATGGCGCCGTTCATCTCGACAGGAACAGGACCGTCAAGCTTGCCAGAATGGCATGTCGTTTCCTCGGCCAGCCCTTCAAGCGTACGTGCGCGACCGGTGCCGTTTTTGACAATCGTTGTGACCCCGGTGACCGATGCGAGCGCCGCAGCCAGTTCCTCAAACATCACATCAGCCCAGGCCGCATTTGGCTGAACGACGGCTGCGTCGCCGAACCTGTCGATCACAACGCCTGGCAACCCGTCACTTTCCGCATGGATCAACCGGTAATATGGCGCGTCATACAGACGTTCGCGGTGGCAGAGTGCGCGTGATAGACACGCCTCCATCCATGCCTGATTGACTACGGCTTCTGGATTCTGGTCCAGCATCCGGCAGAATATCTTTGAATTCGGATTGACCGCGACCACACCCATCGGGTTTCGGTTTTCATCCTCGAGAACCGCAATCGCGCCGGGCTGAATATTTTTCGTTCGGCGGTCCGTGACCACCTCGTTTGCATAAACCCAGGGAAACCCGTGACGAATGGCACGGGCTTCGGATTTAGGTTTCATGCGGACAACAGGATAAGGGGAAGACATCATGTCTTCCCCTTAGAGGTTTATTTCAACAGACGAAAGCCTTTAAGAGGCGTTTGTCGGTCGCGGTGCCATGACAAGTTGTTGCTGGATAACATTCGCCAGATGCTGGGTGATACGCACTTTCTGCGTTTGTCCCCGGCGTTCAGCGTTGATCGCTGCAGTGCCACCAAAAGCTTTAAGATCCGCCTTCACCAAACGTGGCCCGTCAATTATTGCACCCGTTTCGGCATGGCGAACAGTTAAAATAAACTTGATAGAATGCGTTCCGCCAACAGTGTAGCGGGCACGTTCTGTCAAAGCGTGAAAGCGTGCGACCTGAACATCGACAACTACTGGTGTTTGGCCATTCAGCTGCGCCGCACCACGTGACATGCCATCCTCAAAAATCGCGGTAATCTGTTCGTAACGATTACCGTAGGGGTCTCCGCGCCAGACGATATCGGCGACAGGGCGATACCCGTTTGCTTCGCTTACCCGCAGGTTCGTGGGTACAACGACCCGAACATCCTGAACCGCATAGGACGGAGCGGTTACCGCGCGCGCCATCGTCGGTTCGCCTAATGGAAGGCCGCGTGTAACAGTATCAACTGCGCTACAAGCCGAAAGGCCAAGTGCGAGTGCAAGAAGAACAATTGCTCTGATAGGTTTCATTATCCCAACCTCGAAACGATTTCTGTTTTGTGTTGAGGCGGAATATCGTTACAAAATAGGGCAAGATTGAGATAATACTGCAGCGATTCAATGATTTTCCCCAATTTGGAAACAATCATTGGTTGCTAAATTCCATTGTAGACAAAATCTCCTACCGTTTGACGAGAAAAGGATCGATTTGCATCATATCAGAAAAGGAAAATGCGCAGATTTCTTTAGAGAGGTTTTTATCCCATGCAATTTTCCAACACCAATGTTCAGACCGTCAACAAAAACAAAATGAAATTGATTCGGAGACGTTCTTCCTTTGGCGATTTTAAGAGCGTGTTCATCGTAACTTAGGGGTTAGTTCAATGTTCCCTGCGAACACCCGTCAGCCTGTTGCAATGCTGTGTGCTTTGGCACCGGTTATTCCGGAAATATCGATTGATGATGTTTCTTCGGCAAAGCCGCTGGCTAGGGCGCTGATAATGGGCGGTTTACCAGTGTTTGAAGTTTCTTCACGCGCATCAGCAGCGCTGGAAATTATCGCCGAAATGGCGGAAGTTCCCGCCACCCGAATAGGCGCCGGACCTTTGGTTCACCCCAGCGACGCCCATGCCGTAAAGGCTGCCGGTGCGAGCTTCGGCGTTTCGGCCATCCCTTCAGCCAGATTGCAGAGCGCATGTGAACTTATAAACCTAGCTTTGTTGCCTACAACAACATGTGAAGAGGATGCCCGGCACCTGAACGTCCGCGGTTTTGCTATTCAGAGGTTTGCACCCGCCATTACCGCTACCAGTGTGAACGAAATGAAAAAGCTTGGCGTCTCAGCCCCTCTGATCAGGTTTATTCCAACAGGCGTCGCATCTCTGGAACTGGCACGCAGACATCTGTCACTCTCAAATACACTTTGCGTGAGCGGGAATTGGGTCGCCCCTCAACAACTGATCATTGGGAAAAACTGGAGTAAGATCACTGAACTTGCCAAGGAATCTGCAATTCTTCCACGTTGAAAAACAACATGACTAGCCGTCGATTTCCCGACCTTTGCGACCCCCGCGTCTGCCTTTCTTGTTCACGGCACCAAGCCCCTCAGACAAGACTTTGGTCATCGGATGATCCGGGTTTTTCGGTTGGTACTGATGCAGAACGATCTTAATCCACGCCTTCGGGTCTTGACCAACAGGTATACCGATTGCCCAATCCAGAAAGATTGAGCGACATTCGCCTTCGGTGATGCCTTCTATAAGATAGCTGTCTTCGAACAAACCACGCGGATCAATTTGCTTCATATTCATCGTCTTGCCTTTCCATGCGGTACATTTGCCAGAGCATGGTCAATTATGCTTGCGGCAATAGTGCCGCGTTCTTCCATATCCGCTCTCAACTGGCTGATTTCGGTCTGTTTTGTTTCACGCAACATAAAAACGCGCCCGCCTTCGCCGATATCATCCATGTCAAGCGGACGGTCAGAAAGTAGTTTTGCGCCAATCTGCACCCGCCACATCAGTTCATAACTTTCACGAAGCGTCATCATGTCAGCCTCGGACACCCAACCAAGCTTACAGGCAGCCTTGAGCTGGCCTTGAATATCAGGTGCGGTATCGCCAGCCATCAGCGCACCCGCCTGCGCAAGCAATTCGATGTCCTGAAGCCGTCCACGTCCAAGCTTTGCCTCCCAAGTTTCGATTGCGGGCTTGGCTTCTGCCAGACGCGCACGCATGTCCAGAACATCGCGGACGACAATGTCTGGCGCGCCTTTCTCCGACAATAGGGACGCCCGAAACGACTCTATTCGTTTTGCCAAACCTTTGTCGCCTGCAACAACCCGCGCGCGGGTCAATGCGAGGTGCTCCCAGGTCCAGGCTTCTTCTTGCTGGTAGGTCGTGAAAGACTGATAGGATGTTGCAACAGGCCCCTGTCGCCCCGAAGGACGCAGACGCATATCAACCTCGTAAAGCCGCCCTTCTGACATCGGTGCTGACAGTGCCGTGACGAGAGCCTGCGTCAACCGTGCGTAATACAACCGTGTCAAAAGCGGTCGGCGCCCGTCAGATGTATCTACGCCATTCGCGTCATATATCACGATCAGATCAAGGTCAGACCCTGAATTGAGCTGACCCGCGCCCAAAGACCCCATACCAAGCACAATCGCGCCATAGCCGGGCGGATCGCCATGTTTTCCAGAAAATTCATCAACGACTACAGGCCAAAGCGCAGCAAGCACCGCTTCTGCCAGTTCTGCGTATTGCTGCCCCGCCTCTCTGCCGCTAATCAGCCCACGCAGGTGGTGAACACCTATCCGGAAATGCCATTCTTTGGCCCAACGACGTGCCGTATCAAGCTTTGCCTCGTAGTCCGAAAGGTCGGCGAGCATTCCAATGAGATCTTGGGAAAGCTGTTCCGGCCCCAGCCATTCGTCAAAAAAGGACCCGCCGATCACAGCGTCCAGAACCTTGGAATTTTGTGAAAGGTGATGCGCCAGTGCCGGTGCCGTCGCACAAATATCAATCAACAGGTCAATGAGTTGAGGGTTGGCTTCGAAGAGTGAAAAGAGTTGTACACCCGCTGGAAGCCCGGCCAGGAACCCATCAAACTGATACAATGCTTCGTCAGGTTTTGCCGCCTTTTGCAGCCGAGACAGGATTTCGGGCTTCAGGCGTCCAAATATCGTGACCGCCCTGTCGGATCGCAGTGCAGGGTAGGATCGCCAGCGTTCCACCACATCCTTCGTTGCTTCGGATAATTCCGGTTCTGCAGAGCTTTCAACGGGCGCAAAGAAACCTTCCGTTAGTTCATGCACCTTCGTAAGACGCTGCATCAGCGCGTCTTTAAAAGCCCCGGTATCGCTTTCGCCCATAAACCGGGCCAGCCGGTCAAATCCCTCGTCCGAATTAGGCAAATCATGGGTCTGCGCATCATTCACCATCTGCAGCCGGTGTTCGACCTCGCGATGTGACCGATAATTCGCAATCAGGACGTCCGTCACGTCTGGGGGAACCCAACCCTTTTCCGCCAATTGCTTTAACCCCGGAACGGTTTCGCGCGAACGCAACTCTGCATCGCGACCACCAGCAATGATCTGTCTCGTCTGGGTGAAAAACTCTATTTCCCGAATGCCGCCACGGCCAAGCTTCATGTTGTGGCCAAAAAGATCAATCGCGCCGCCCAGACCTTTATGGTCCCGAATACGCAAACGCATGTCATGCGCGTCCTGGATCGCCGCGAAATCAAGGTGTTTACGCCAGACGAACGGGCGAAGCCGCTCCAGATAGCGCCACCCTGCCTGAATGTCGCCGGCACAGGGCCTTGCCTTGATGTGGGCGGCACGTTCCCAGGTACGGCCAACACTTTCGTAATATCGCTCTGCCGCGTCCATAGACAGACATACCGGCGTGACAGACGGGTCCGGGCGCAGCCTCAGGTCTGTTCTGAAGACATATCCATCCCCGGTAAGGTCGCTGAGCATTGCTGTCATGCGGCGTGTTACGCGAATAAAGCTTGCCCGCGCATCGTGATAGGAATCTGTGTCGAACCGGTTTTCATCAAACAGGCAAATCAGGTCAATATCGGAAGAATAGTTAAGCTCCCCTGCCCCCATCTTCCCCATTGCGAGCGCAACCATACCGCCGGCGGTTTCTATGTCTTCCTCACTCATACCCGGCAATTTGCCACGGCGGATTTCAGCAGCTACCAAGGATTTCATCGCAACATCGACAGACATATCCGCAAAGCGCGTCAGCGCGCCGGTTACCTCTTCCAGCGTCCAGATGCCCCCGAGATCAGCAAGCGCCGTGAAAACAGCAACACGATGTTTTCCCTGCCTCAATGCCGTGGCTAGTTGTTCCAGCGGCAAGTCCTCAAGGCTTCCCAGAATCTCGTTAAAGACCGCGTCAGGTGTGCGCGCGAATGCAGCGCAGAGCCAATCCTTTTCTTTTTGAATGAGGCCTGCAAGATACGGGCTGTTGCCCGCCGCGCCAGCGACAAGGTTTTGGATGTCTGCGCCAGAGTCCGGAAACAACGCCGCTGCTTCCTGACCTCTGTCAGGCTCGTAGGGAATCGAGCAGCGGGTAATGAGTGATGCAAAAGTCATCTGACGAAGATGCGGCGTCAGACGGGCGGGCGTCAACCACACTTAACACAACATTACAGTCGATGTTTTTGGTTTCATGTCTGCTTGCGTCTCCGAAAATGTTCTGAGTAAGAAACCGAAAGGATTCGAAAAAGTTCAGAATAAGTAGCGGCAGGGAGATTACTATGAGCAAGAGCCTGAAACGCGTCAGAAATGCCTTGATCAAAGCGGGTGTGGAAACCGAGATTCTTGAGATGCCCGGCGAAACCCGAACGGCATTGCAAGCTGCAAATGCAGCAAACTGCGCATTAGATCAGATCGCGAAATCAATCATTTTTCGAGGTGAAACAAGTGGAACTGCCGTTTTGTTTCTGACGGCTGGTGGCAATCAGGTTTGTAAGGACAAAGCGTCTGCTATCGCCGGGGAAGCATTGGGCAAAGCGGATGCGTCGCTCATCCGGGCTCAGACCGGTTTCGCGATCGGCGGGGTTGCACCCATCGGTCACCTCTCGCCTATTCGGGCGTTTTTGGATCCAAGGTTGCTTGACTTCGATACCGTCTGGGCCGCCGCTGGCACGCCTCGGCACATATTTCCGATAAATTCGACCAAATTACATGAGATAACCAATGCGTTAGTATCAGAATTTATTTGATTTATCAAAATAATGTAAATTAGTTTAACATTTACTCTTGACTTAAGGAACAGATGTTCCGATCTTGTTAATGTGAAAGGCTTTCACATTCGAACATAACCTTATACGGAGTTTTCAAATGAGCATTGTTGCCTCTTGGCCCAACCAAGCAGAAACTTGGCTCGATGCGCGTGGCAAAGGCGCATGGATAGCAGTCATGGTTCTTGGCTTCATCTTGTTCTGGCCAGTTGGTCTGGCTCTTCTTGCATACATGATCTGGAGTAAACGCATGTTTTCAGGCACCTGCGCCCGGCGCAACCGCACCCACACACGTCACAGTTTCCGCTCTTCCGGCAACGTTGCATTTGACGCTTACAAATCCGAAACGCTTCGTCGTCTTGAAGACGAACAAAGCAACTTTGAAGCTTTCCTTGAACGTCTTCGCGAAGCGAAAGACAAATCTGAATTCGACGATTTCATGGACGAGCGCGCGCAAAAAGCCAAGGAAACGATGGATAAAGACGAACCCATCGAAACCTGATATGTATAATCAAGGCGGTCTCTTTAACGGGGGCCGCTTTATTCTTTGACGAAAGAGACCGCTAAAATGCAAACGACGCATACAGCCTGGGGTTTGCCGGACCCGGACCGCGAAGCAGAATTTTATCAGGACGTGCCGACAAAACGACTGATTGCCTGGGTCATCGACACGATTTTGACAGCGTTGATAACGGCGCTCATAGTTGTTTTAGGGGTCTTCATTCCTCTTTTGATCCTACCCCTTGTCTTTTTGACGGTTAATTTTATTTACCGCACAGTTTCACTTTCGCGCAATTCCGCAACACCGGGAATGCGGCTGGCTGCAATAGAATTCCGGACAAACAATGGTGAGCGTTTTGATCTTTCGATGGCGCTGCTGCACACTGCGGGGTTCCTGTTTTCTGTTTCACTGGTCTTCCCACAGGTGATTTCGGTCATTTTAATGCTCACGGGTGCCCGCGCACAGGGTCTTACGGACCTCGTGCTTGGTTGCGCCGCGATTAACAGGTCTGCGCGTTTCTGACATTCTGGGTTTAACCCTCTGAATCTCAAAGGGCTTGGCGGAAGGCAAACCTGTTGCTAGTCTGCGTTTGTGATTGAAACAAGAGCCGAAAACACAGATGCGTCATAGCCTGCCCATTGCCCCCCAGTTTTATGTGACTGCGCCGCAGCCATGCCCGTATCTTGACGGGCGTATGGAACGCAAATTGTTTACGGCGCTTCAGGGCGACTCGGCAGACAAGCTCAATGACAGTTTGTCAAAGCAAGGGTTCCGCCGGTCGCAAAACGTTTTGTACCGACCTTCCTGTGCCGATTGCTCCGCATGTCTGTCTGCACGTATAAGAGTCGCTGATTTCAAACACACAAAAAGCCAGCGCCGCATCATACGCCGCAATACAGACCTTAACCGCGAGGCAACATCTCCTTGGGCGACAGAGGAACAGTACATGCTGTTCCGGGAGTATCTGGACACACGCCACGCTGACGGGGGCATGGCCGATATGGATATTTTCGAGTTCGCCGCGATGGTCGAAGAAACCCCGATCAGAAGCAGGGTCGTTGAATATTCAAAGCGCGGCGAAGGGAAATCCCAAACTCGCGATTTGCTTGCCGTATGCCTGACAGACGTGCTCGATGATGGCCTGTCTATGGTCTATTCTTTTTACGCCCCTGATAGGGTAAAAGACAGCCTTGGGACTTACGTTATTCTCGATCATATCCAGATCGCACGCGAGGCTGGCCTGCCCTATGTCTACCTTGGGTATTGGGTGCCCGGCAGTTCCAAGATGGGATACAAAGCGAATTTCAGCGCAGTGGAAATTTACCGGAATGGAGTTTGGAGCGATCTGAGAGTTTCCGATACTTACAACGCAGATACGCACCCCCTGTCTGTTGATCCGATTGCCGAACAGGTTGCGAAGATCAAGTTGCCGGACGGTATGCCAACAACGCGTTAGACAAATGAAAAACTAACCTCAAAACATGACGTACAATTGGCGAAATGTCTCGTTTCGCTAAATGAGAAAGGCCGCGCATTCTTTGGCGCGGCCTTTATTTTTCCGTAGGTTAATGCCCAATCAGGTTAGGTACAATCGTAACCACAGCCGGGAACAACCACAGCAATCCAAGCCCAAAGACCTGAATCAACACGAATGGCAAAACGCCCCTGTAGATATGCCCAGTCGTCACTTCTTTCGGCGCAACCCCCCTGAGATAGAAGAGCGCGAAACCAAACGGTGGCGTCAGGAACGATGTTTGCAGGTTAACGGCAATCATTATCGTGACCCATTTTGGGTCCATCGTTCCGCCATAGATGACCGGTCCGACAATGGGGATCACGATGTAAATGATTTCAAGGAAATCAAGCACAAAACCCAATACGAACAGCACCAGCATCACGATCAGGAAAACCTTAAACTCATTGTCAAAGCTCTTGAGGAACTGCTGAATGTAATGTTCGCCGCCAAACGAGATGACAACGAGGTTCAGCAATTGCGACCCTATCAGGATGGTAAAGACCATCGAGGTCACTTTTGCAGTTTCCCGCACAACAGGGCTAAGCACGCCGCCTTTGAACAGAACCCAGCAGGCGTAAAATATCCCAAAGATCGCGAATAGATATGCGGCCTGAGCAGCAAAGAACGCAACCCAATCTTCAAACGGGACCGAGTCTCTGGTTATCCTGAGATCAAAATTCACACCGATCAGGATCAGGATCACAACAGCGAACGCCGCTTGAATGATAAGCTTTCCGGATCCACCCTCGTCCTGCAACTTACGGAACGCTGCCAGAAGAATAGCACCCCCAGCGCCCAAGGCCGCAGCAGGTGTCGGGTTTGTTATACCGCCAAGAATAGACCCCAAAACAGCAACAATCAGAACAAGCGGCGGAAAAACCACTTTGATCAGTTGATTGCGCCCCAGATGGGCAACGGCGTAGCGACACCCATAAAGCGCAATGATCGATGGGATCGCCAGAATAAGCAATGCTGCCCCCGGCGTTGTAAGCGGTCCTATAAAGGCGATATCCGCGAAGATCGCCAGAACCACCCCTCCGAACCCAATCAGCAATGGGCGCGGATCAGCAGAAGGTGCAACACCACGCGCGATAGCCAGAATTAACCCGAGCATGAGGAACATTATTGCAATGCCGGTTCCGACCGGTGCGGCAGATGCGACTTTGTCGATCAGTCCTTGCGTAAGTTCTTCTTCGCTCAGCTGGCGGCTTTCCTGAGCACCTCCAGACGCGTCAATAACGGACTGCTGCTCAGTAGCAATATCCCATTTTTCCTGGCCATGAAGATCAATCATCGCTGATTTACACTGGTCGGATACACTTGTACGCAAAACTGCCGAAGTTGATGCATCCGAATAGCTATCTACGATAACATTTTGCGAGCCGACAACGCCAAGGTAACCGGCCAGAATGGCGCCACCGATCAGGCCAGCTGGTGCAATGAGGAACCAGGTTAAAGCTTCGTTGCGGGTGATGACCTCGCCTTCAATTGATTCAGCAACAACGGGCGGCGCATTATGCGGGCGCATCATTGCATAACCAAAAGCGTACAACGCATAGAGGACCGCTAACAGGATACCGGGCAGAATCGCGGCCTGAAACAACGTACCGACCGAAACAACCGCTGCTTCGCCCAGATAGGTCAGAGCATCAGAACATCCTGCCTCTGCAGCGCGTTGTTCTTGCGCTGCGGAGTAAAGGTCTCCCGCCAACGTGCCGAGCAGAACAATCACAATCGAGGGCGGAATAATTTGCCCCAGTGTTCCGGACGCTGCAATAACGCCAGTTGCAAGTTCCGGTGAGTAGTTGTTGCGCAACATGGTCGGCAAGCTGAGAAGACCCATCGTAACAACGGTTGCACCAACGATACCAGTCGATGCAGCAAGGAACGCACCCACAACAACAACCGAAACTGCCAGCCCACCGGGCAATGGCCCAAAGACCCGAGCCATGGTTGTCAGCAGATCATTTGCGATCTTGGACCGTTCAAGCGTGATCCCCATCAAAACGAACATCAAAACCGCCAACAGCGTTTCAATTGACTGCCCCGCCAGAACCCGTTCGTTCATGCGGTTGACGATGAAGCTGATGTTGCGGTCAAGCGCAACTTCCCAACCGCGTTCAAACAATGGCACTGCAACTGTTGGCAAATCCGGGTATCGGAAATGCGAAATCGTGTCCGGGTGGATACCGGTTGCAACGATATCGTTGAACCCTTGCGATGTCGTATCGATCGCCTGATGCACAAGAATGCCGGCACTGTCGAGCGACGCAATGATCGAGAATGAGATAACAGCCGCACCACCGATGGCAAACGCCACCGGAAAGCCCGACAAGATGCCTCCAAAGAGGCAAAGGAAGACGATGATCAGCCCGACTTCGACGCCATCAAGTCCAAATAGCATAGTTTCTGCCCCTAATATTAGTGTGTGCCTTCAAAGGCTTCTTCGCCTTCACCAAGGCTGTCTTTGTCAAGGTATTTGCCAGCGCTTGCTTCGCCTTCTTTCCACTCAAGGTATGAGCGGTAAAAGAAGCTTACAGCTTGCAGAAAGACCAGCCCGGCATAGCTCACAAGCAATATTTTGAAGAGGAAGTAGCCGTTGAAACCGCTGGGTGAAAAGCCGATGGTTTCGACATTCCAGCGCAACGCTCGCGACTTGAGCATAAGCTTGTCCAGCGTGTCTGACGCTGAAGGGTTTGGCACGACCAGATGCCGCCACATGAAAAACCAGCCATAGAGCCATGTCAGCATGGAAACCGGCATCATGAACAACAGAGACCCGACCATGTCGATAACCCGCTTTGTGCGGAAGCTTACAACGGAATAGACGAGGTCGACCCTGACATGGCCGCCTTGCACGAAGGTGTAGGTGGCACAAAGTGTCACCACCAGCGCGTTGTAAAGTTTCAGCTCTTCAGCCCACCAGCTGATGTCAAAGGTCAGCCCGGTTCCGAAACCAAACGAAATCGTTGCCTGCGTGAATATCCGCTGCATGAAAACAATAATGATCTGCTGAAGAACCATCAACAGACCCGCCCATGCCACAAAGCGGCCTATGGAATTTGCAAAACCTTCTAAAACACGTACGCAGCCCCACATGAAGCTGTTTTTGACAAAGCCAATTGCCGTGATCACGATGAAGGTTGTCAAAATGACGAATAGAAACTCGACCGAGGCGCCGTAATAGATAAAGCGCATGATCGATTCTTTATTTGACCAGTCCAGCCACAGCCCCGGATGTGTCACCGCGTAACCAAGGTTATAGAAAGACATCAATAGGTTCTGCGCGAACCAAACTATGCCATCCAGCATCCCATCCCCCACTTTTCCGATTAGACCCTGCCTTATCTGGCAGATGTTTGATCAGGCCCCGCGTATTCGAAGGGCCTGACCAGAGTTGTACTCGTTTTAACGATTAGCCAATTACTCGGTCGCGCTGTACACGGTATGTACCTTCAGACCGTTTGATCCAGCCGGATGATGCTTTCATCGAAGACTGCATACTGTCGTAAATCTTCTTGTACAGTTCATCGCCCATGTTTTCGTCATGCACTTCTTGTGACGCGGCACCGAAAGCGTCCCAAACTGAATCCGGGAACTCAAGGATTTTCACGCCGGAAGACGACAGACGCTGAAGCGCTTCACCGTTGTTGGACATGAACTGAGCAAGGTTCCACTGGTGTGTTTCCCCAGAAGCAATTTCGATCACTTTCTGATGCGCAGGCGAGAGCGATTCAAAAACTTCACGGTTGGTGGCAAGCGTCAAGGCTGCGCCTGGCTCGTGGAAACCAGCAGTGTAGTAGAACTTGGTGATTTCCTGGAAACCAGCTTTTTCATCAGCCCAAGGGCCGATCCACTCGGTTCCGTCAAGCGCACCAGATGCAAGCGCCTGATACACTTCGCCACCAGGAAGGTTCTGAACAGATGCGCCCAGCTTGCCAAGGGCTTTACCACCCAGACCCGGCATACGGAATTTCAGACCGTTGAAATCTTCTGGTCCGGAAATTTCCTTGCGATACCAACCGCCAGCCTGTGCGCCAGTGTTACCGGCGAGGAATGATTTCAGACCGAAAATCTGGCCAAGTTCGTCGTGAAGTTCGTGGCCACCAGCGTGGTGATACCAGTTGGTGAGCTCTTGAGCTGTCATCCCAAATGGAACGGCAGTAAAGAACGCAAATCCAGGATGCTGACCAACAAAGTAATAATCAGCACCGTGATACATATCAGCCTGACCAGAGGTCACAGCGTCAAATACTTCAAAAGCACCGACGAGTTCGCCAGCAGCTTTCAAATCAATTGTAAGATCGCCATCAGTCATGGCGGTGATGCTGTCAGCAGCGCGCTGAGCTGCATCATGAACACCTGCAAGGCCGCGGCCCCAGGTTGTAACCAAAGTCAGTGTGCGTTTGCCTTGTGCATACGCAGGTGCCGCAAGCGTCGTAGCTGCTGCTGCGGTTCCGCCGAGCGCGGATGTTCTCAAAAATGAGCGACGATCCATATAGTAATCCTCCCATGGAATTAGCGTCTGAACAAACGTGCAGACGGGTCGTTAAAGTAGGCGAACCCTAAACAGGCCGATACAATCAGGAAATACCAAATTATGCGTAGATTGATCATTTTTCTCGGCGAAGATTGTAGGTTTTTCCAATTATCCGGCCCATTTATTGGGAATTGACGGGCACCGGCGCGTCCTACATTTTGGCAATCACTGCGCGAGAATACGAAGGGAATCACCCAATGGGCAGATGGATGTCCGGGTTAAGAAATATCCTGACACTCAATTACGGACAGAAGATTTTTTTTCTGGCCACCATCCCCCTGTTGCTGGCTGCCGTCGCAATATCCGCCATTGTAGCAAATCAGTCGCGGGAAACGGCAGAGCGTGAAATCGCGCTTTTGGAGCGTCAGTTGATTGAAGCAAAAAAGGCCGAGCTTCAAAATTACCTTTCGATCACGAGGACCGCGTTTGTAAACATCTACGGTCGCGCTTTGCCCGACGATGAAGAGGCAAAGCTGCTGGTGACCCAGCTTTTGTCGGCAATGCTTTATGGTCAGGATGGCTATTTCTTTGTCTACGACTATGACGGCAACAATCTTGTCAGCCCTCGCCAGACAGACTTGATCACCAAAAACTGGATCGGCCTCACAGACCCGAACGGAGTTCCGATTGTTGACGAGTTGATCAGGATTGCGAAATCTGGCAGCGGATACCACAGTTACGACTGGACCAAACCATCGACCGGTGAAAGTGCACGAATGGTTGCCTTTGTCATTGGGCTTCAGGATTGGCGATGGGTTGTGGGAACCGGTATTTTTATCGACGAAGTGCTTGATACCGTTGCCGCAGCGCGAGCAGAGGTTGAAGCCCGCATTCAACGCACATTCATCTACATTGGTGGTATTACACTCGCGGCTTTGTTCCTGGTCTTTCTAAGCGGCCAGTTCATTAACATTCGTGAACGCCGGCTTGCCGATGCAAAGCTCAAGGAACTGACACAGCGGATTATTGACACACAGGAAGAGGAACGCGGACGCGTTGCACGCGAACTGCATGATAGCATCAGCCAAATTCTGGTCGGCGTTCGCTACGCGCTTGAACTCGCCCGCAAACGGCTGCTTGCAGGTGACGAGCGTGCGGGCGAACACCTTGAGCGCGGTATCGACCATCTGAATGGCGCGATACAAGAAGTGCGCCGGATCAGCCGGGATTTGCGCCCGGGAATTCTGGATGACCTTGGGCTTGGCCCTGCCCTAAAAGGTCTGATCGCTGAATTTGCCAACCGAACCGGTATCGAAACAGAATTCGAAACAGTTGTTTTCAGCAACCGGCTTGAGGCTGACGCTAAAATTGCTTTGTACAGAATTGCACAGGAAGCTCTGACCAATATTGAACGCCACGCGGACGCGACTGCTGTATCACTAAAGGTTTACGGCCACAGCAGCGGTGCGACGATGCGGATTGCCGACAATGGCCGCGGGATCGAACGGCAAAGCAAAGACAAGCAGGCTGACAGTGGTCTCGGGCTCCGAAACATGCAAGAAAGAATGGAACAACTGAACGGAACCTTGCTGGTGCTTTCCACACGCCAGGGAACGGTGATTGAAGCACGTGTTCCATTGTCGAGAATGTTACCACCGCAAGGCACAGCAAGGGCAACAGCATGACAGGTGCAACGCGCGTCTTGATCGTCGACGATCATCCAATGGTCGCAGAAGGGATTCAGTCCATACTGGAAACCTATTCTGATATAGACGTCATCGGATCGCTGACCAACGGGCAAGAAGCGGTCGATCAGGTGCAAAACCTGAATCCCGATGTTATTTTACTTGACCTTAACATGCCCGTTCTTAATGGCCTCTCAGCCACCGAAATCATTCTGGAACGCCTGCCTCAGACGCGTATTGTCATTTTGTCGATGCATGACAGCAGCGAATACATCTCTTCCGCGCTCTCGCATGGCGCGCTTGGATATATCCTGAAAGACGTGCCAACTGAAGAAATCAAGACAGCGATTGATACCGTCATGCAAGGCAGCCGATATCTTTGTACGGGCGCAACCGAATCCTTGTCTCCAAAAACTCAGGATGGTCGCGAACCTCTTACCAGCAGAGAGCAGACCATTCTGCTTGAACTGGCACAGGGCAAATCCAACAAAGAGGTGGCGGCAAATCTCGATATTTCGGTTCGCACAGTCGAAACGCATCGCAAGAACATCAAACGAAAACTCGGGATCAGCTCAACAGCAGGTCTTACACGCTATGCAATGGAGCATGGAGTTTTGCAAGGGACCGGCGTCGGGCTCTGAGCTTGGTAAAAAATAACCTCAATAGCCTCTCTTTTTTCCAAAATGTCCCCAAATTCACGCCTGAACGCAACAATAGCAAAGAATTCCCTCGCCCTGCGACATAAAATACAGTGCATTCCCTGTTGACGACCTCTGATCCCGCCCCTAATCTCCGCGAACGCTTAAAGGAGTCTTCGGATGCATTGCATTCTAGTCGTCGTGGTAAACAAGATGCGCATGGACCGGTAACCGGACGCCATAATTGGACCCATGCGCCCCCGCCAGAACGGGGGCTTTTTTATGCGAGAACGATGCCCCACCGGGCGAGCGAAACGGAGTGAGTAAGATGGCAGGCCAGATGACCGGCGCAAAAATGTTAGTTCAGGCTTTGAGAGATCAGGGCGTGGACACGATCTTTGGGTATCCCGGTGGTGCAGTGCTACCGATCTATGACGAGATTTTTCTGCAAAATGATATTCGCCACATTCTTGTCCGGCACGAACAGGGCGCTGTGCATGCTGCCGAGGGCTATGCCCGCTCAACCGGAAAACCCGGTGTTGTTCTGGTAACCTCTGGCCCGGGCGCGACAAATGCCGTTACCGGCCTGACAGACGCATTAATGGATTCAATCCCGATTGTTGTTCTTTCGGGTCAGGTGCCTACCTTCATGATCGGCAATGACGCCTTTCAGGAAGCCGACACCGTTGGCATCACCCGCCCCTGCACCAAGCACAACTGGCTGGTGAAAGAGACGGATAAACTGTCAGAAACAATTCATCAGGCCTTTCATGTTGCTACACATGGGCGGCCAGGTCCGGTCCTTGTCGACATCCCAAAGGATGTTCAGTTTGCAAACGGCACCTACACACCTAAGGTAAAAACCGTAACAAAACATTACGCGCCCAAGGTGAAGGGGGATATTGCCGACATTACCGAACTCGCTGCGATGATCGAAAAGGCGCAACGTCCTATCATCTATTCTGGCGGTGGCGTCATAAACTCCGGCCTTGCAGCAAGCCAGTTGTTGCGTGAACTGGTGGATGCGACCGGCTTTCCGATTACATCAACACTGATGGGCCTTGGCGCATACCCGGCGTCAGGCAAAAACTGGCTTGGAATGCTTGGTATGCACGGACTTTACGAAGCAAACCTTGCGATGCATGGTTGCGATCTTATGATCAATATAGGCGCCCGATTTGATGACCGTATCACCGGGCGGCTTGACGATTTCAGCCCAAAATCAAAAAAGGCGCACATCGATATTGATGCCTCCTCGATCAACAAGGTGATCCATGTCGATCTGCCAATTCTTGGCGACGTCGGCCATGTTCTTGAAGATCTTCTGAAAGTCTGGAAGTCGCGTGGCCGCAAGACCAACAAGGAAGCATTAGGCAAATGGTGGGCAAAGATCGAAGATTGGCGTGCCGTTAAGTGCCTTACCTACAAAAACAGCGATAACATCATCAAACCTCAATACGCGCTTGAGCGTCTTGAGGCCCTCACAAAAGACAAAGACCGCTATATCTGTACAGAAGTCGGTCAGCATCAGATGTGGGCCGCGCAGTACTTGGGTTTTGAGGACCCGAACCGCTGGATGACCAGCGGCGGGCTTGGCACGATGGGGTATGGTTTACCTGCCTCCGTTGGTGTTCAGGTTGCGCACCCCGATGCTTTGGTTATCAACGTTGCGGGTGAAGCAAGCTGGCTGATGAACATGCAGGAAATGGGAACCGCTATTCAGTACCGCCTGCCGGTAAAGCAGTTTATCCTCAACAACGAGCGCCTTGGCATGGTCCGTCAGTGGCAGGAATTGTTGCATGGTGAACGCTACAGCCATTCCTGGTCCGAAAGCTTGCCGGATTTTGTGAAGCTTGCCGAAGCCTTCGGTGGCAAAGGTATCCGATGTTCGGACCCGGCTGATCTTGATGACGCGATTATGGAAATGCTCGAATATGATGGTCCGGTGATTTTCGACTGCCTTGTTGAGAAACACGAAAATTGTTTCCCGATGATTCCGTCAGGCGCACCTCATAACGAAATGCTGATGGGCGAAGCGGACACACAGGACGCTATCGGTTCTTCCGGCGCAGTTTTGGTTTAAGAAAGGTCATTACATGTCTGCTCTACGAATTAAAAAAGGCGCTTCAAAGCACTCAGCCTACGACCTTCGCGACCCAAATGCCGGAGCTTTGGAGTCCCATACATTGGCATGTATTGTCGACAATGAAGCAGGTGTTCTGGCACGCGTCATCGGGCTTTTCTCGGGGCGCGGTTACAATATCGACAGTCTTACCGTTGCCGAAGTCGACCACGAGGGTCACAAATCACGCATCACCATCGTGACCACAGGAACACCTTCGGTGATTGAACAAATCAAGGCTCAGCTTGGTCGGATCGTGCCCGTGCACGAGGTTCACGATCTCACCGTCGAAGGTGACTCGGTGGAACGTGAACTTGCTCTGATGCGGGTACACGGCACCGGCGATAAAAGGGTCGAGGCGTTGCGCTTGGCAGATATCTTCCGCGCACAGGTTATTGACTCGACACTGGAAAGCTTTGTCTTTGAACTGACAGGCGCCCCTTCCAAGATCGACGCGTTTGCCGACCTGATGCGGCCGCTGGGTCTGGGCCGGATCGCCCGTACCGGAGTCGCTGCACTTTCGCGCGGCGTCTGAACGTTCAAACAGAAAAGCGGCCCGCATCTGCGGGCCGCTTTCAGGCTCAGGGCATCCCGGTCCTGAGGTGGGGATGGAGCTGAGACTCTCAGAACCGAGTGCTGGATGTCAGGCCCTGTCCTTAGCCATCCGTCGCCGGTAGCATCCCTGCTTCTTGCGCAGCGCTCAGCTCATCCGTGTCGACCATCCCGTCAGCGTTAGCATCCAGGGCGAGATAGCTTTCTTCGCTCAGTGTTGGGAAAAAGGCGGTCAGCTCAGGATATGACAGCATTCCGTCACCATCGGCATCCACCTCTGTTGCGGCCATGCCTGCAGTTGCTGTCAGAGTGGCAAGAACAATTGATCCAAGCATCATTTTGGTCGGTTTCATTTTCGGTGTCTCCTTAAAACATTTGTTTCAAAGGCGCATTTTTGCGTCCTTCACCTAACAAGACGCTGAAACCGCAGGTTTATTCCCTCCGCTTTTCTGGCTTTCTGACGATTTACACTTCGCCGCCGACAGAACCCTGTGGTTTTCGCGGGAAGTTGCCGAAAAAGGCCCCAAACACCTGCTAGGCGAAATTCCCCCAGCTTGCTCCCTGCCCCGTTGTGGTGGCTTTTGGATCAAACGGAGATCGAACAGTCATCATGCCAACAGAAAAAAATCCGACCGGAAAGGAACTTACAGCGCTGATGCCAGCTCTGCACCGCCTTGCCCGGAAGATAGCGCCCAGTAAAGCAATTGCCGATGATCTGATGCAGGAAGCGCTGCTTCGCGTATGGACACGGATTGACGCGGGTGAGCCAATTGACGAATTGCGCCCGTACTTGATGACAACCCTGCGCAACCTTTCGCGTCGCCCCGCCCGCGCACTTAGTCAACTCACGGATGAAAACATGCCCTGTACGATGGCAGAAGCACCGCGCCGGATAGCCACCCGCGATGTTCTGCTTGCTTTGGCACGCTTGCCTGAAAAAGACGCGTCATTGCTTGTTAAAGTCGCTTTCAACGGCGAAGGATATGCCGAGGTGGCCGATGTGATGGGCATCCCTGTTGGTACCATTATGTCCCGCGTCGCCCGGGCGCGTGCGCGTCTGCGTGCTGATCTCGATTTGCCGGCCAGCCACGCGGTTGAAAGCCTTTTAGAGGACGAACCTGCGTGACATATGCCAAAATGAAGGAAAATGTCGCGCTTAAGCAATCATGGTCGCTCTGAGATAGGAATCAAAGCAAAATTGACGCTAGTGTCGAGTTTAAACTTACACCCACCCGAGAGTCTGCCATGACAACGAATCTGCAATCCGTTCGCACCTCAATTGAAAATGCTCAGGGCCTGCCGAACGCGCATTACATTGATCCCGAGGTTTTTGCTGAAGAGCGTAACGCCGTGCTTTTTGCCACTTGGTCAGGGCTTGCGGTCGCTGCGGATGTGCCTGAAGCAGGCGATGCAAAACCAGTCGAATTCCTTGGAATCCCATTGCTTCTGATCCGCGGCAAAGACGACATCGTTCGCGTATTCCAGAATACCTGCCGTCATCGGGGCATGATTCTTGTGGAAGAACCCAAAAAGATTGAAGGTGCGATCCGCTGCCCCTACCACAGCTGGTGTTACAATCACAAAGGCGCGCTGGTTTCCACGCCTCATGTTGGCGGACCAGGCACCAACGTGCATGACGCGATCGACAAATCCACGCTTGGCCTAACGGAAATCCGCAGCCATATCTGGCGTGACGTTGTTTTCATCAATGTTTCAGGCGACGCAGAACCTTTTGAGGTTGTTCATGCTGACCTTCTGAAACGCTGGGCCGAATTTGAGCAATCCCTGTACCATGGTGGCGCGGACAGCAGGTTTGAACTTGCGGTCAAAACCAACTGGAAACTTGCGGTCGAAAACTTCTGCGAAAGCTACCACCTGCCTTGGGTTCACCCGGGCTTAAACAGCTATTCGCGGCTGGAAGACCACTACAACATTGCAGAGTACAATCAGTATTCCGGCCAAGGCACACTGGTTTACCGCCAGCTTAAAGGTGACACTGGTGAAGTCTTCCCTGATTTCGCAGGGCTTTCTGATAAATGGAATGAAGGGGCAGAATACATCACGGTCTACCCAAACGTGTTGCTCGGCGCGCAACGGGACCACGCCTTTGCAATTATTTTGGAACCCCAAAGCACCGAAGCGACGGTAGAGCACATTCATCTCTATTATGCCCAAGCCGAAACAAGCGACGCCATGCGCGCCAAGAACACCGCGCAATGGAAAGAGGTTTTCTACGAAGACGTGTTTGTTGTCCAAGGTATGCAAAAAGGTCGTCACGCGCCAAAGTTTGATGGTGGGCGGTTTTCCCCCGCAATGGATGGTCCAACCCATTGTTTTCACGATTGGGTCGCCGGACGCCTGCTGGCGCATCGTGCCAAGGTACAGGCCGCAGAGTGACAAAACCACTTGACGAAGAACTGCTCGCCGCACATGCGCGCGACGACAAAACCGTTTTGGTTTTGCTCTATCGCGAAGCAGCAGACCTGGCAGAAGAAACAGGAGACATTGATGCCGCCTGTTTTTTCCTTGTTCACGCCTATATCTTTGGCCTTGAAACGGCACACCCGGAAACACCTGAACTGCATGCGCGCCTGAAAGCGCGCGGCCGGGAAAGCTGAACGTTTAGTTCAGTCGACCTTTGAACTTGTAACTTCCAACCTCGCTAAGAATGGGGATTTGAGGGGTAGCAGCGGATGCCCATAAATCTGACACGAGGTTTTCACCGTAATACGTTGATAAAAAAGAAGAAGGGGAAGCCTAAGCTTCCCCAGTTTCGCTAATCAGGCTCATTATATGTACCGCCCGGTATTCTGCCTGCGGCCTGACCCGCGTCAGGGACGAGCGCACCCGTCCCGTGTTCTTTTAACTACACCCGCTTGTTCCGCCGCAGGTGTTGCATTTCATGCAGGTGCCGTTGCGCACCAATGTGTAGTTTCCACAGTCACCACAGGGATCTCCCTCGTAGCCCTGCATTTTCGCTTTCGTTCGTGCATCCATTGTCTGTGTCGTGCTGGTCGATGCAGACAGCGTTGCCGTAGCCGTAGTTTGAACAGAGGTATTCGCGACTTCTGGAACCAGTGTTTGCAGCGCCGAAATCGGATCTTTTGCACTGTAAAACGCGGTTCCCCCGGCGCCCCCGCCTTGCAGAACCACCAACTCTTGCGGAACACGCTTGCGAAGATACCCGGTAGAAGAAATCTGCTTTAGGACTTCCAGCGATTTATTCGCCGCCGTTTCGCTGACGGATGAGATATTGGGCTCTCCCCCATGAGAACCGCTTCCGATGTCATCAAACGAATGCCCCTCTGGTTTCACATGCGCAAGATCTGTCCGGTCCAGATAGCTGACCGCCAGTTCGCGGAAGATATAATCCAGAATGGAGGTCGCGTTTTTGATGCTGTCATTGCCCTGAACCATGCCGGCCGGTTCAAATTTGGTGAAAGTGAAGGCATCAACGAATTCTTCCAGCGGCACACCATATTGCAGACCAACGGACACCGCGATCGCAAAGTTGTTCATCATTGCGCGAAAGCCAGCACCCTCTTTGTGCATATCAATAAAGATTTCGCCAAGATTACCGTCTTCATATTCGCCCGTGCGCAGATAGACCTTATGGCCGCCAACCATGGCTTTCTGGGTGTAGCCTTTGCGTCGTTGAGGCATCTTTTCACGGTGAGATTTCATCACCTCTTTGACGATGATCTTTTCAACAATCTTTTCGGCCAACACAGTCGCCTTTTCGTGCGATGACCCGCTTGCAAGGATTTCCTCTGCTTCTTCGTCGTCTTCGACCAACGCTGCTGCCAGAGGCTGGGAGAGTTTCGAGCCATCACGGTAGAGCGCATTAGCCTTAACACCCAGGCTCCAAGAAAGCTCGTATGCCTCCTGACAGTCCTCGATAGTAGCGTCATTGGGCATATTAATGGTTTTACTGATTGCCCCTGAAATAAACGACTGTGCCGCTGCCATCATGTAGATATGACTATCCACCGACAGGAACCTTTTACCTTTTTTGCCGCAAGGATTTGCGCAGTCGAAGACGTGGTAGTGTTGCGGATCCAGATGAGGCGCCCCTTCGAGCGTCATGGTGCCGCAGACATGGTCATTGGCCGCATCGATATCCGCCCGGGAGAACCCGAGGTGACGCAGCAGGTCGAAAGTCGGATCACTCAGTTTTTCGAGTGGAATACCCAATGGTCCCGTGCAGAATTCTTGTCCCAAAGTCCATTGGTTAAAGACAAACCGAATATCAAAGGCGCTCGCAAGCGCGGCTTCGATTTTTTCAAGCTCTGCAGAACCGAACCCGTGGCCGATCAGTGATGTATGGTTGATTCCCGGTGCGTTGCCGAGCGAAGCATGACCAACAGCATAGCTGATGATCTCTTCGATCTGTGCTGAACCGTAGCCCATCATCTCCAGCGCTGCAGGAACTGACTGGTTGATAATTTTAAAGTAACCACCACCTGCGAGTTTCTTGAATTTCACCAGAGCAAAATCAGGTTCAATCCCGGTTGTGTCACAGTCCATCACCAGACCGATTGTCCCTGTCGGTGCGACGACCGAGGTCTGCGCATTGCGATAGCCGTGTTTTTCACCAAGGCTCAGCGCCTCATCCCAGGCCGATTTTGCGAGGGAAACAAGGCATTCGTCAGGGCAGCTCGTGTGATCAAGAGGGACAGGTTTAACTGCAAGTTCCTCGTAACCGTCGCTGTTGCCATAGGCCGCGTTGCGGTGATTCCGGATAACCCGCAGCATATGGTCTGCGTTGCGCTTGTAACCTGGGAACGGACCAAGCTCACTCGCAATTTCTGCTGAGGTGGCATAGGCAGCGCCCGTCATGATCGCGGTCAGGGCGCCACACAACGCGCGGCCTTCGTCACTATCGTAACCATAGCCCATATTCATCAGCAATCCGCCGATATTGGCGTACCCTAGCCCCAAGGTGCGGAAGTCATAGCTTCTCTGAGCGATCTCTTTTGACGGGAATTGCGCCATTGTGACGGAAATTTCCAGCGTCAGCGTCCAAAGCCGCGAGGCGTGCATGTAGTCTTCTGCCTGAAATGCACCGTCTGAATAGAAGGTTAGCAGGTTCATCGAGGCCAGGTTACATGCGGTGTCATCAAGGAACATGTACTCAGAACAAGGGTTTGAGCCGCGAATCTCACCATCTGCGGGGCACGTGTGCCAAGAGTTGACAGTGTCGTGGTATTGAATGCCCGGATCAGCACAGGCCCATGCCGCGTGACCAACCTGTTCCCAGAGATCACGCGCCTTGATGGTTTTCGATATCTTCCCGTCCGTGCGGCGGATCAAATCCCAATTTGCATCATCCTTGACGGCTTGCAAAAACGCATCTGTTACACGGATCGAGTTGTTCGAATTCTGACCCGACACAGAGCTATAGGCCTCTGAGTCCCAATCTGTATCATAGGTCGGGAATTCGATCTTGTCGTAACCCTGACGCGCGTAATCCAGGACCCTTTTCACATAAGTTTCTGGTATCGCGACCTTTTTCGCCGCCTTGATCGCTGATTTCAGGCTTTCGTTTATTTTTGGGTCATAAGCGTCTTCGACTTTTCCATCCCACGCTTTTATGGCCTCAAAAAGCAGGTTCAGCTTTTCTTCATGCATTTTGGAACCAGCGACGATAGAGGCAACTTTCTGCTCTTCGATCACCTTCCAATTGATGAAGTCTTCGATATCCGGATGGTCTGCATCAATGATGACCATCTTTGCAGCGCGCCGCGTTGTGCCACCAGATTTAATCGCCCCGGCAGCGCGATCACCGATTTTCAGGAATCCCATGAGGCCAGACGACTTACCACCGCCTGACAACGACTCACCGTCTGCACGCAACGAGGAAAAGTTTGTTCCGGTACCGGAACCGTACTTAAAGAGCCGCGCCTCACGAACCCACAAATCCATGATACCGCCATCAGAGACAAGATCGTCTTTCACGGACTGAATGAAACAGGCATGTGGTTGTGGGTGTTCATAAGAAGATTTTGAACGGGTCAGCTTGCCTGTTTTAAAATCAACATAGTAATGCCCCTGCCCCGGCCCATCGATTCCGTAGGCCCAGTGCAGACCCGTGTTAAACCACTGAGGGCTGTTGGGTGCGGCGCGCTGTGTCGCCAGCATATAACGCATCTCGTCAAAATAGGCGCGTGCGTCTTGTTCACTTGTAAAGTAACCACCCTTCCAGCCCCAATAAGCCCAGGCACCTGCCAGACGATCAAACACCTGTTTCGCGCTCGTTTCGCCACCGGAACGGTCTTCCAGTGAAAGGTCCTTTAGCGCTGCTTCATCTGCAACCGAACGCCAGAGAAACTCAGGAACGCCCTTTTCTTTCACTTTTTTCAGACGCGCTGGAACGCCCGCTTTACGGAAATATTTTTGCGCAATTACATCTGACGCCACTTGGCTCCAGCTTGCTGGAATTTCAACATCATCCAGACGGAATACTATGGTTCCATCGGGATTTCTGATTTCGGATGTGGTCGTCACGAACTCCAGATCGGAATAGGCATCCGTGGAGTTCGCTGTAAACTTGCGTTCGATTTTCATTTTTGTTCTGCCTCGTCGTTCTTCAAATATTCAACGCAACGTTTGGTTCGTTGACCAATCAATGCATCGCACCCTTCACCAATCGCAGAGTCGAACGGACAGACTTCGCAGCTCGGAAAAATAGATATTCTTCCGAAAACAGCTGTTATTATTCAGATCAGCCTAAGTTGTGCTTTTGTCCCTGTTCGATCGTCCCGGCCACTATATGTTGTGGCGTTTTGATCGGTCTGCACAAGGTGACGTAGAAACACACAACTGGTCAATGCCTAAAATTGATTTATCCACTGGTAATTTTCATTGACCTGAACCGGTCTTTCTGAACCGAGCTCGCATCAACTGATTCATCAACAAATTAACCGCTGTGAATTTTTCTTTATGTCAGCGGGTTTAGCCAGCGACCTTGAAGAATCACACGAAGAAGTCGTCGAAAAATTAGATCAAAAGATCAAAACACGACTGTGTGAACATGATCACAGCATGTCTGACGAAATAATATATTTTTAAAGTGGTCGGGACGGCAAGATTCGAACTTGCGACCTACGGTACCCAAAGCCATAAGATTTCACTGAGTCGTAAAGACAAATTTGTAAACCTACACACTAAACGGGGGGTAACTATCAACAGCTTACGGGTTTTTTGTAAACCGAGTTACAAAACAACCTTCATCCCAAAGCAAAACCATAGGTTGCATCCGAAGCGTTTTTACGTTTTTTGATGGATGCCCAATGACTCACTTTTGGAGATTACTCTTCCTTAAGGCAAAACAAAAGCAACATGGACAATCCTCCTGTCGCCCATGAATCACGTTGCCATAACGAATGGAGTTAACCATCACAATGTCCGCTTACCAGGGCGAACCAGTCATCCGACAAATACGGTCAGATGACCGCAACGAGCCCTTAGTGACCACCTCTCTTCTATGACCAATTGACATGAACCGATGATTTCTCAGAAGCTGTGACTTGAGCACAAAGGGAGATTTTAAATGGAAACTACAGGCAATACCATAGGTATCATCGGTGGTTCAGGAATGCTCGGATCGACGATTTTGAGTGCACTTCTTGGAAGCGAGGCGTTTGAACAATCGAATTTCTGGGTTTCGAACAGAAGTGGCAATGCCTCTAACGTCGAACAAAGTTCAATCATTCACTTCACAAAAGACAATCAGGAGTTGGTGGACGCCTGCGATGTCATCATTCTATGCGTTCCGCCTGCTCGATTTCCTGACATCGACATCCACGCAGCCAACAGGCTGGTAATTTCAGTTGTGGCCGGTGTGACGATTGATGAAATGAAATCCAAGACAGCATCTGTTCGTGTTGTACGGGCCATGAGCAGTCCTGCCGCTTCTTTGTCCATGGCGTATTCACCTTGGATAGCAAGCACAGAAATCGTGTCGGACGACAGAGATATCGTGAGGAAAATCTTTGGGGCGTGCGGGACAACGGATGAGATTTTCGACGAGCAACAGCTCGATCACTTCACCGCAATGACTGGCCCGGTACCCGGTTTTGTCGCCTATTTTGCCCAATGCATGGTGGATCATGCCACAAGCCAAGGTATTGCACCTGATGTCGCGGACCGGGCCATTCGTCAACTTTTCGTTGCTGGCGGAACAATGTTAGCTGCCGACAGAGCCAGCCCTGCCGATCACGTTCGTTGGATGATTGAATATGCTGGGACAACTGCCGCTGGGCTAATTGCAATGGAGCGTTCAACCTTGTCCAAGACAATCAGTGATGGGCTTCTGGCAGCAGCAGACAAGGCAAGATCGATTTAGCAGACTATGGCTATTTGAATTGGTGTTTTGGAATGCACCACAAACCATCGAATAATTTTCGAAGTCCGCTTCGTCCGCAGTGCGGGCATTGCCCGGTACTCGGCCAACGTCTGCTACACTAAGAACATTCGTTGGGGTTACCGGCTATTTACAGGTTCAGAGCCAAGGATTCGCTTAGGAATTCGACATGATCACTGACGAGGAAAGGCGTCGCTGCATCACGGGAGAATATGCTGTGAGGAGAGGGAAACTCTACAGAGGTTCCCAGCCATCGATCAAACTCAGCAAAGGGCGCAAACAAGACATCCTCATCAGTCAGATACGAGACAATCGAATCCTATATGAGGCTTCATCCAGACATGACAGATCGCTTTGGAGCCAAGATAGAACGGTTCGAAAAAACCGAAAACTGTAAACCACACCACCTAAGGTAGAGTCGATGATAGCTAAGTTATTGGAATTTATGGTCGGGACGGCAAGATTCGAACTTGCGACCTACGGTACCCAAAACCGTCGCGCTACCAGGCTGCGCTACGCCCCGAACGAGGGTCTCTCTACAATCACTCGAAGATAAAGAAAAGCCCTAAGGTGCATCACAAGGCCAACTAATTTTGTCTCCGGCAAAAAATGGGTGCCTAAGCTCAGATCCGACTGTGATTCCAAACGCCTGCGCCAAACCGGCATTAATTTCCAGAACCGCGACAACGCCTTCGCCACCATCAATTTGTGTCAAATCCTGCGGAATGGCGTCCTCATGAATATAGCTCACGCGTCCCGTTGCATCGAGAAACAGCATATCTAACGGAATCAGAGTGTTTTTCATCCAAAAGGTTGCCCGGTGCGGAGAGTCGTACAAAAACAACATTCCCGCGCCCGATGCCATCTGCGAGCGATGCATCAGCCCTTGCGCCCGTTCGGCGGGATCATCCGCGACTTCCACCGTGAATCGCGCTTTTCCCCAGTCGCCTCGCAAATCGACCTGAGTGTCCGAACAGTCAGCGATTGCTGCGGTAGCGTAAACCGAAGACGCAAGGAAGCAAAGGAAAGCACGCCTCATTCGTTTTCACGCAAAGCATTCTCCCATGAGACAACATGAGTCGCCATCCGGCCACGACTGCCATCTGTCACCCGCAGACCGACAGCCTCGCCCGGCATT
Organism: Pseudohalocynthiibacter sp. F2068; assembly: GCF_023015645.1. NCBI lineage: Bacteria > Pseudomonadati > Pseudomonadota > Alphaproteobacteria > Rhodobacterales > Paracoccaceae > Pseudohalocynthiibacter > Pseudohalocynthiibacter sp. F2068. Next base: position 138,373 of record NZ_JALKAK010000001.1, on the reverse strand, counting down.
AAATCTGCAAGACCGGAGCGTCGCAGAATCTCAATGTGGATAAAAACATCTTCCGGTCGGCCAAAAACATTGGCAAATCCAAAACCCTTGGTTTTATCGAACCATTTGACGCGCGCCGGTTCGAGTGGTGCAGACATATTGTCAGCCTGCAACAACGCATCTTGCTCTGAAAACGCAGTCTCATAACCCGATTCAGGCGGTAGAATATCTGTAATCTCTACGGCCTGAATGCCCCGCTCCGTTTCTTGCACAACAACAATAATGCTTGCCATATCTGCAACAGAGCTTTGTCCAAAATTGCGCAGGACATTTGCATGGAGCAAAATATCAGGGCCACCTTCATCGGCGACAACAAACCCGAACCCTTTTGTCGGATCAAACCACTTTATCGTACCCTGAACGGTGCGTCCTTCTGGATTTTCTTCAGTCATACCCGTTACGCTCTTCGTATTCTAAAAACACCCACCGCGATCCAAGTTGTGGCCACACAAATCTGTAGTTGCAAGGTGCAAAACGTAGATTTTACACCATTGTGATTCACGAAGCGCGAAATTCAGGGGTTCAGACGCGCTATTTTCCACTCAGAATTCCCGTCTGGGCGGGTCCATTTGAAACGATCATGCAACCTGAACGGTCCATCGGCCCAGAATTCAATTTCAACCGGCAAAATTCTGAAACCGCCCCAAAATGGCGGGCGCTCTGGGTTTATGCCGTGCTTCGCGGTCATTTTTGCAACTTCCCCAACCAGTTCTGTTCGGGAACTCAGTGGCCGTGATTGTTTAGATGCCCAAGCCCCAAGTCGGCTTTTGAGTGAGCGGGAGGCGTAATATTCATCCGCCTTGGGGCCTTCTTCCTTCTCAACCAACCCGCGCACCCGAATTTGGCGTCGCAGTGATTTCCAGTGTATCACAAAGGCCGCTTTGCCCGAATGTTTGATTTCAGAACTCTTCTGGCTTTCATAATTCGTATAGAAAACAAAGGCATCTGTTTCGATGTCCTTGAGCAACACCATACGCGCGTTTGGCAAACCATTCTGGTCCGCGGTTGCCAGTGCAATTGCGTTTGCATCATTTGGCTCTTGCTTTTCAGCCTCCTCCAGCCAGCTTCGCGCTATTTCAAAAGGGTCGTCCCCAGCAAAAATTCCCGTTCTATCGGTCATAAGCGGCCTCTTTAATCTAGTTTCAGTTTCTCACCTCACCTTGTCAGAACCTCTCTTCGGAGTCGGACTGAGGCTTGAAGCGCCAAACGCAATCGCCTACACGTCTTCCCTTATAGTTTATTGCGTGGCAAGGGACCGGACATGGCAAAAAAAATAATGGAAGGCAAACGTGGCCTAATTATGGGCGTGGCGAACGATAAATCAATCGCCTGGGGTATTGCCAAGGCCTGTGCGGAACATGGTGCGGAACTTGGTTTGACTTACATGGGCGATGCCTTCAAGAAACGGGTCGAACCTTTGGGTGCCGAACTTGGCGTTACACAACTCATTGACTGTGACGTTTCGGACCCCGACTCAATCGATGCGGCCTTCGCGCAGATTGAACGCGAGTGGGGCAAGCTGGATTTTCTTGTACACGCTATCGGTTTTTCTGACAAAAACGAATTGCGCGGCCGCTATGTTGATACAAGCCCGGAAAACTTCAGAATGACGATGGATGTGTCAGTCTATTCCTTCACGGCAGTTGCCCAACGCGCCGAAAAACTGATGACTGACGGGGGCTCCATGCTAACGCTGACCTACTACGGCGCAGAGCAGGTCATGCCACATTACAATGTCATGGGTGTTGCAAAAGCCGCGCTGGAAGCCTCGGTCAAATATCTGGCTGAAGATCTGGGTAAGGACAATATCCGCGTCAATGCAATCTCTGCCGGGCCAATCAAAACCCTGGCCGCAAGCGGTATTGGTGATTTCCGTTACATCATGAAATGGAACGAACTGAACTCTCCTCTGCGCCGGAATGTAACACAGGACGAAGTTGGCAAATCAGCCGTTTATCTACTGTCTGATCTTGGGTCGGGGGTGACTGGCGAAAACCTGCACGTCGACGCCGGGTATCACATTGTTGGCATGAAAGCTGTCGACGCGCCCGATATTGATGCTGTTTCCGGCCGCAAATAAGGAAGACAGAGATGACCGAACGTTTGCCCCACGAAAAAGGCTTTCATATCAGCTGGGATCAAATTCACCGGGATGCGCGCGCGCTTGCCTGGCGGCTTGATGGGCAAGGCCCTTTTGACGGAGCCTGGAAAGCGATTGTCGCAATCACCCGCGGTGGTATGGCCCCTGCAATGATCATCGCGCGTGAACTCGATGTTCGGACCGTCGATACGATTTCAGTTAAATCTTATGACCACCAGACACAGGCAGATGCGAAAGTTTTGAAATCTCCTGATCTGGAACTGGTGGGGGATGGCGAAGGTATTCTGATCATCGATGATCTGGTTGATACCGGAAAAACACTGAAAGTTGTGCGCGACCTGCTGCCAAAAGCGCATTTCGCAACAGTTTACGCAAAGCCCAAAGGCCGACCAATGGTGGATTCATTCATCACCGAGGTTAGCCAGGACACATGGATTTTCTTCCCGTGGGATATGGCTTTGCAATATGTAGAACCTTACCGCGGAGCATAGTTGCTCTAAGACTTTATGCAGTTACCTTCTACCCGAACTGGCTTGCGTAATACGGTGGACTCTTTAAGGAGTATTAAATGATGTCGCTCCCCCTCAATCCACGTTTTGCCGCAACTTTCCCCCCGCCCGTGATGGAAGCACGCCGTTGGCTAGAGGCGGCAACCTTCAGCAAAGATCGTCCCCTCATCAATGTGAGCCAGGCCGCCCCAGTGGATGCGCCACCACCCGCGTTGTGCAAGGTGATTGCGGAAGCCGCGCTCACCCAACCCGAAAGCCATCTCTATGGCCCGGTTCTTGGATTGCCGGAACTGAGAGCGGAGGTTGCTAACCAATGGTCGGTTGCCTATGGCGGAGACATTCGTGCCGACGAAGTTGCAATTACATCAGGGTGCAATCAGGCCTTTGCTGCAACAATTGCCACTCTGGCCGGCGAAGGGGACGAGGTGATTCTTCCGACCCCTTGGTATTTTAATCACAAAATGTGGCTCGATATGCAGGGGGTAAAAACGGTGCCGCTGCCCACAGGTGAAACCCTGTTGCCTGAGCCGGATCAGGCGGCCAAACTTGTTACGCCGCGGACCCGCGCAATTGTGCTTGTCACACCGAACAATCCGGGCGGCGTTGAATACCCCGCGGCATTAGTGCGTGCCTATGCAAACCTTTGCCGCAGGAACAACATCGCACTGATCGTCGACGAAACCTACCGCGATTTTGATTCCCGGACCGGCGCGCCGCATGATCTGTTCACTGACCCGGACTGGCAGGATACGCTGATACAACTTTATTCATTCTCTAAGGCCTATCGACTCACCGGCCACAGGGTTGGCGCGATGGTCGCTGCGCCTTCACGCCTGGCCGAGGCGGAAAAATTTCTCGATACCGTTACCATCTGCCCAAACCAGCTTGGCCAGATTGCGGCCCTTTGGGGGATGCGCAATCTTGGAGACTGGCTCGCGGGTGAGCGGCTCGAGATTCTTGACAGGCGCACGGCGATCACGGAGGGGTTTTCTGTTTTGACGGGCTGGCGTTTGTTAGGATGTGGCGCATATTTCGCCTATGTTGAGCATCCTTTTGAAATGAATTCAGATGTTGTGGCGCGAAAATTGGTAGAAGACGCCGCTGTTTTGCTGCTGCCCGGCACGATGTTTACGCCCGAAAATAATCCTGCGGGAAAGCGCCAATTGCGTATCGCATTTGCCAATATAGACCGTGCCGGAATAGGTGCTCTTTTCGACAGGCTGAAATCGGTCGCACTCTGAGCCTTGCCCCCCTGCGTTGAACCGCCTAAACAACCTCAATCGATTTTGCAGGAGTGACTTATGACGGGCGGTAAAACAGGCAGTGTTTCCAAACTATTTGTCTGGATCATCCTTCTTCTTCTGATTGTTGGGCTAGGTGGCTTTGGCGTCAGTAACTTCGGCGGCTCTGTGCGCAGTATCGGGGCTGTTGGAGACAAAGAAATCAGCGTTGATGACTATGCGCGGGCACTCCAGCAGGAATTGCGCGCCTTTCAAGCACAAACAGGCCAGACCCTGCCGCTTCAACAAGCCCGGGTTTTTGGCCTTGATCAGAACGTCATTCAGCGGCTCATTGCAACTGCCGCCCTTGATAACGAAACAGCACGGATCGGTTTATCAGTCGGAGATGAGCAAGTACGCCGCCAGTTACTTGATATTGCCGCGTTTCAAGGGATCGACGGGCAGTTTGACCGCGACGCGTATAGATTTGCCTTACAACAGTCGAATCTGAACGAGCGGGAATACGAAACCAGAATAAGAGAAGAAACCGCGCGTACCTTATTGCAAGGCGCCGTGATTGGCGGGGTCGAACCGTCAGAGACCTTTGCGAACAGCATTTTGAATTACGTTGCTGAAAGACGGACCTTTACGTGGATCAGACTGGACGAGTCGTCTTTGGTTTCGCCTTTACAAGAACCGTCAGAAGAAGATCTTACCACCTACTATCAGGCGAACACTGCCGATTTTACCGAGCCCGAGAAAAAGCGCATCAGTTATGTCTGGATTGCGCCTGATATGATTTTGGACACAATCGAAATTGATGATGAAGCATTGCGCGCGCTTTACGACTCGCGGATCGAGGAATTTGTCATTCCAGAACGCCGCCTGATAGAACGCCTTGTTTTTGCAAACCAATCTGACGCGGATGCAGCAGACCAACGCTTGAATTCCGGCGAAATCAGTTTCGACGATTTGGTCGCAGAACGCGGCCTTTCCTTGACGGATATTGACCTTGGGGACGTTACAAAAAGCGAACTCGGCGCAGCAGGAGAAACCCTTTTTGAACTGACGGAACCGGGTGTTACGAATCCCCTGTCATCATCGTTGGGGCCAGCGATTTTCCGCATGAACGGAATTCTTCCGGCGCAAGAAACGACCTTTGAAGAAGCCCGCAGATCATTGGTCGACGAATTTGCGCTTGATCGTGCCAGACGGATCATTGCTGATGGCGCCACCAACATCGACGATCTGTTGGCAGGCGGTGCCTCGCTCGAGGAAATTGCGGAAGAAACCGAAATGCGCTTGGAAAAAATCGACTGGTGGGATGGTTTGGGTGAACGGATCGCCTCCTACAACAGCTTTCGCGATGCAGCCAGAGACGTGAACGACGGGGATTTCCCAGAACTCCTCGAACTGGAAGATGGCGGATATTTCGCACTGCGTCTGGATGACCTTATCGACCCAACGCTAAGCCCTATTGATGAAGTGCGTGACAAGGTTGTCAGCGGTTGGGAAAACCAACAGACAGAAGCGCGCTTGCTCGAGCTTGCAGAACAGTTGAGCGGCCAGATTGCAGAAGGTGTTCTTCCTGAAAGCCTTGGCCTGAGCGGGACCCTTGCCAGCGACCTCACACGCGATGGTTTCATTGAAGGTGCGCCCGACAGCTTTGTGACCGATGTCTTCGGTATGGCAAAAGGTGATGTAACGATTATCGAGGGTTTTGGCGCGGTTTACATCGTGCGGCTTGATTCGATCGACCCGCCAGATCAGACATCACCCGATACCGAGTCGCTGCAGGCAAACCTTGATCAGCAAATTGTGCAATCCGTTTCACAGGACATCTTCGAGGCTTACGCGCGTGCCTTGCAAAACTCTGCTGGTCTAAGCCTTAACCAAACGGCAATCACCGCCGTGAACGCACAGTTTCCGTAGAGGACTGATTGTGACGCTGACACCCTCTTTTTCGGACTTCGAAACCGGATATAACGAAGGCCACAATCAGGTGGTCTACACACGGCTTGCGGCAGATCTCGATACTCCTGTGTCTTTGATGCTGAAACTCGCTGGTGCGCGCAAAGACAGCTTTATGCTTGAAAGCGTGACAGGTGGCGAAATTCGCGGGCGTTACTCGATCGTTGGCTTGAAACCGGACCTGATCTGGGAATGTCGCGGAACATCTGCACGCATAAACCGCGAAGCGCGCTTTGAGACAGATAATTTTCAGGAAATACCCGAAGAACCGCTTGCAAGCCTTCGGTCGCTGATTGCCGAAAGCCGCATTGATATGCCTGATGATCTGCCCTCTTCGGCGGCGGGGCTGTTTGGCTACCTTGGTTACGACATGATCCGGCTTGTCGAACATCTGCCCAACGTCAATCCTGATCCGCTTGGCCTGCCCGATGCTATGATGCTGCGTCCGTCTGTTGTGGCGGTGCTGGATGGTGTTAAGGGCGAGGTCACCGTGGTGTCACCCGCCTGGGTCGCGTCTGGCATGAGCGCGCGCGCAGCCTATGCACAAGCCGCTGAACGCGTGATGGACGCCGTGCGCGACCTTGAACGCACGGCATCTGGTGAAACTCGCAATCTGGGGGGCGAAGCAGAACTTGGCCCCCTCACTTCGAATTTCACCCACGATGGGTATTTGGCAGCCGTCGACAAGGCCAAGGAATACATCCGTGCGGGGGATATTTTTCAGGTTGTGCCAGCACAGCGCTGGACCCAGGACTTTCCACTGCCGCCTTTTGCGCTTTACCGCAGTCTGCGCCGCACCAACCCGTCGCCCTTTATGTTCTATTTCAATTTTGGCGGCTTTCAGGTCGTCGGGGCCAGCCCCGAAATTCTCGTCCGGGTTTTTGGGCGTGAGGTTACGATCCGCCCCATAGCAGGAACACGCCCGCGCGGGGCCACGCCAGCGCAAGATAAAGCGCTCGAGGCCGACTTGCTTTCAGATCAGAAAGAGTTGGCAGAACATCTGATGCTGCTGGATCTTGGGCGTAATGACGTGGGCCGCGTTGCCAAGGTTGGTACGGTACGCCTCACCGAAGAATTCATCGTTGAACATTACAGCCACGTCATGCACATCGTTTCCAACGTTGTGGGTGAACTGGCCGATGACCAGGATGCGCTTTCCGCGTTTTTCGCCGGGATGCCAGCAGGCACAGTTTCAGGCGCCCCTAAAGTGCGCGCAATGGAAATTATTGACGAGCTGGAACCTGAAAAGCGTGGTGTCTATGGTGGTGGCTGCGGTTACTTCGCCGCCAATGGTGACATGGATATGTGTATCGCATTGCGAACAGCGGTGGTGAAAGACGAAAAGCTTTATATTCAGGCAGGTGGCGGCGTTGTCTACGACAGCGACCCGGAGGCCGAGTATCAGGAAACCGTCAACAAATCCAAAGCCATACGTAAGGCCGCTGAAGACGCAGGCCGCTTTACCCGCACCACAAACAACTGATTAGCGCATTGTTCTGGCGCGATTAACTGTCCAAGCAACACCTCATAGCCGCATCATTCACGCCATTCCGCGCCAGTCTAAGATTGTGACTTCAGGATAGCCGAGATGGGTGCGATTGCCATGTTGGCAGCCTTGTCTTCCAAGCCCCAGGACAGCAACCCGGAAATGCTGTCACTGTAAAGATGTCCAACCATAATAACCGAACCTTCCTGCTGAGCGCGGAACGCTGCCCTGTCCATGTAGCGCCGGATGACCGGGCCGCTTTCGCGGTTACTGTCAAATTCCCGAAAGGCAAGTGCCACCGGAACTTCGTTTCGCGCTGCGACCTGTTCGATCGCATTCAAACCCTTGCTGAGGGCAACAAGACCATGGCCGCTTTCGGCAAGTATCTGCGCAACCTGCTGTGCCCGGTTTCGGTCAGACCCGATCTGTCCCGCGTCAAACACCGCAACCGCGTCAGGCAGGGCTGAGAGCGCACTTTGTAGGACAATTTCCACATCGCTGTTGGTCGCACCCTCGGGCAACCGAAGATACAACATCACCTCGAAACCAGCCTCTCTGTAGCGTGCAGAACGTGCGCCCGCATCGGGCAGCGCGCCATCCACAGCGAAACTAACGGGAAACGGCAAACGCGCGGCCAGATCCGCGTCGATGCCTTCGTTCCCGTCGTCTATCAATATGATAGAGAATAGCGGTTTATTGTCCGGGTTCTCAAAAGGAATTGAGTTTGCCTCCAAAGCGCTTTTCGGCAATTCTTCCGTTGCTTCGCTGGCTGTTTCATCTGTGTTGTCCGCATCTTCTCCGATACGAGGCAGTCTGTTTGTTGTCACGTTTGGCGCCAGATCGCTGATCTCGGGGACTGGCATACGGATAACGGGAGGATCAACAACAGTTGGTGCCTCGCTCACCTCTGGGGTTTGAGGCTCAGCAATTTCAGGTGCCGGCTCCTCACTGATCTCAGGCTGTACGACGGCGATGTCTTCGCCTTCTTGCAAATCCGTAGGTTGGCTTGCAGCTTCTTCCGAAACGGAAGGTTCCTCGATCTGTGGAATCACAGCCTCTTGAACTTCAGGGGCTGGTACGGTTTCCTGATCTATTTCCTCTTCAACTTGCGTCACAGATGGCGGTTCAGAAGATTCGTTCGAAACATTCGGAACCGCAGTTTCTGCCGGTGTCACCGGAACCGCAGAAACCGTCGGCTGATTTGCAACATTATCCTGTTCAACACTTACGCCGGTTTCAGACGCTCCTTCTTCAGGCACCGTAAGGCTGGCCTGAGGACTGCTCACTTCACTCGGAGCGGCGACAGACTCCTGCTCCAGGCTTGGCGCGCTTCGATCTTCTTCTACCAATGGAGGCGACAGGCTTGGCCCGGTAGCAATATCTTCCACATGTTCGGTTTGCGGAACCACTGGTTCCGTCTCGGGTTTTGCCTGATCAAATTCGGACCCTGCGGGCACTTCCACCTCGCGCGCCTGCGGCGCGCCGGCCACGCCGGGTGGTAAATCTGCCAACTGAGAAACGATCACCATCAAAAAGCAACCGATTGCGGTTCCCCACAAAATACCTGAAATAAATCCGCGTCCCACAGCATTCTCCGTCTGTTTCTGCTCAATTCACATACCGCTCAGGTCTTGACCCTATTGCAGCACTCTGAACATGTATACCTCGACTGAAGCGGGTGTTCACCCCTAATTGATGAAAGCCGGACAATGCTGCTCCTAATCGACAACTATGACAGCTTTACTTACAACCTTGTTCACTATCTAGGCGAACTTGGTGCCGAAGTTGTTGTACGCCGAAATGATGCTCTTGATGTTCAAGAGGCGATGGCCATGCGCGCTGATGCGATTCTCTTGTCACCCGGGCCTTGCGATCCCGCGCAGGCAGGCATTTGCCTTGCCCTGACCGAGGCGGCAGCAGAAACCAAAATCCCATTACTTGGTGTTTGTCTTGGCCATCAGACGATTGGCGAAGCCTTCGGTGGCAAAGTTGTGCGCTGCCACGAAATCGTGCATGGGAAGATGGGCACGATGCACCACGCTGGAACAGGCGTATTTGCAGGGCTACCCTCGCCGTTTGAAGCGACACGATACCATTCCCTTGTCGTTGAACGTGAAAGCCTGCCAGAGTGCCTCGAGGTGAACGCATGGCTTGAAGATGGGACGATCATGGGACTCAGGCACAAGTCGCTACCAATCCACGGTGTCCAGTTTCACCCGGAATCAATTGCTTCAGAACATGGCCATAAGTTGCTGCAAAACTTTCTAAACACGGTAAAGGTGGCCGCATGAGCGACGCATTAAAACCTCTTATCGGCGCTGCCGCTGACCGGGCTTTGACGCGCGCCGAAGCAGAGATCGCCTTTCAGATTTTATTTGAAGGTGAAGCAACGCCCAGCCAGATTGGCGGGTTGCTAATGGCGATGCGTACGCGGGGCGAAACGGTTGAGGAATTTGCCGCTGCCGCCGCCGTAATGCGCTCTAAATGCCTTGCTGTGAATGCGCCCGAAGGTGCGATGGACATTGTCGGTACCGGTGGGGATGGCAAAGGCACGCTGAATATTTCCACTGCGACAGCGTTTGTTGTGGCTGGTGCTGGTGTCTGTGTTGCAAAGCACGGCAACCGCAACCTGAGCTCCAAATCAGGGGCTGCTGATGCGCTTGGTCAGCTTGGCATCAATGTCATGGTTGGCCCGCCAGTTGTAGAGCGCGCCCTGAAGGAGGTCGGCATCGGATTTATGATGGCCCCGATGCACCACCCGGCAATGGCGCATGTTATGCCGACCCGCACAGAACTTGGCACGCGCACAATTTTCAACATTCTTGGCCCGCTGACCAACCCTGCCGGGGTGAAACGCCAGTTAACCGGGGCCTTTTCGCGCGATCTGATTCGGCCAATGGCCGAAACATTGTTAGCACTCGGATCTGAAAAGGCATGGCTCGTGCATGGCGCTGACGGAACAGACGAACTGTCAATCGCAGGCACAAGCTGGGTTGCCGCGCTTGAGGATGGCGCGGTATTTGACCGTGAATTACACCCCGAAGAAGCAGGGTTACCTCTTCATCCGTTTGAAGCAATCCTTGGCGGCACGCCCGAAGAAAACGGGCGGGCGTTTAACGCGCTGCTTGATGGTGCGCCTTCCGCGTATCGCGACGCCGTTTTGCTTAACGCCGCCGCAGCACTTGTTGTAGCCGGAGTGGCGCATGATCTCCCAGAAGGGGTCGATATGGCCCGGGCTTCTATCGATTCAGGCGCGGCCAAATCCAAGGTTATTGGCCTTGCGCACATTACATCGGAGCCCCAATGACAGGAACCGTTCTTGATAAGATCAAAGCTTACAAGCTTGAAGAAGTCGCCGCGCGCAAGGCCGAGCGTCCATTTGCCGAGGTCGAGGCAGCCGCACGCGAAGCTTCGCCAACGCGCGGATTTGCGCAGTCGTTGGTACGGGCAACGCACACTGGTTATGGTTTAATCGCCGAAATTAAGAAAGCGAGCCCGTCCAAGGGCCTGATCCGCGCGGATTTTGACCCGCCTACGCTTGCAAAAGCCTATGAGGCGGGCGGCGCGACCTGTTTGAGTGTTCTGACCGACGCACCGTCCTTTCAGGGGGCTGACGCCTTTCTTACGGCCGCGCGAAATGCGACCTCCCTGCCCGCTTTGCGCAAAGATTTCATGTATGACCCGTATCAGGTCGCAGAGGCGCGCGCGCTCCACGCGGACTGTATATTGATCATCATGGCCAGCGTAAGTGACGCCCAGGCCACCGAACTTGAAGATGCAGCCATAGGCTGGGATATGGACGTTCTCGTCGAAGTTCATAACGAGGAAGAACTTGACCGCGCTGCCACGCTTAAATCTTCGCTGTTGGGTATTAACAATCGAGACCTCAAAACATTTGAAACATCGCTCGACACAACACGGCGCCTGTCGCGTCTCGCGCCAGCCGAAAAGGTTCTTGTGTCTGAGAGCGGCCTGAATTCGCCCGCTGATCTTGCAGATATGGCGCGGTACGGGGCGCGCGTGTTTTTGATTGGCGAGAGCCTGATGCGGCAGGAAGATGTGGCTACGGCGACTCGTGCGCTGCTCGCGAACCCGTTAATGCCCGGGGGGATGTAGATGAGTGGATTGACCCATTTTGATGGCAAGGGTGACGCCCATATGGTCGACGTGTCTGAAAAGGCCGTCACAACGCGCGTTGCTATTGCGGCTGGTTGCGTTAAGATGTCACGTGAAACCCTTGAAACTATTATAGAAGGTCGAGCGAAAAAAGGCGATGTTCTTGGAGTCGCACGACTTGCCGGTATCATGGGGGCGAAAAAAACCTCTGAACTGATCCCGCTCTGTCACCCTTTGCCCATAACGAAAGTTGCGGTTGAGCTTTCACCAGACAGTGATTTGCCGGGTATAATGATCGAGGCAACCGTAAAAACAACCGGCCAGACCGGCGTTGAAATGGAAGCCCTTACAGCGGTTACGACAGCCGCGCTGACCCTTTATGACATGGTAAAAGCCGTTGATAAGTCCATGGTCATTTCCGATGTCCGCCTGATCCTGAAAGAAGGCGGAAAATCAGGGCGTTACGAGGCAAAATAATGATTACTGTCGCTGAGGCGCTTGAACGGGTCTTATCTCTTTTTGAACCGCTTGAACCTGAAATCGTACCATTGGCAGCAACCTGTGGACGCGTTCTTGCCCAGCCGGTAACCGCAAACCGTAGTCAGCCGCCATTCGCAGCCTCGGCAATGGATGGTTACGCCCTTATGGGTGTTGAGGCAGAACCAGACGCAATGTTCAAAGTGATCGGGGAATCTGCGGCCGGACACGGATTTGACGGGGTCGTTAAAGCGGGTCAGGCAGTGCGTATTTTTACCGGCGCTCCGCTTCCAACCGGTGCGACGCGCGTCATCATTCAGGAAGATGTCAATCGAAGCGGTGATGTCATCACCTTGAAACACGAACTGGATCAGAAAGATTATATTCGCCCTGCCGGTGCTGATTTCAGCAAAGGTGATACAATCAAGGCGCCCCGTCTCATTTCGCCCAGCGATGTTGCCCTGTTTGCATCGATGAACCTTCCTGCTGTTCCTGTGGCACGGCGACCTGTCGTAGCGCTGATTGCGACAGGTGATGAACTGGTCATGCCAGGCGATGTTCCAAATCAGGATCAGATCATCGCATCGAACAGTTTCGGGTTGAAAGCGTTGTTCGAACAGCACGGTGCTGAGGTTCGTATGCTTCCGATTGCAAGCGATACAGAAGGTTCGCTCCGCACAGCATTTGAATTGACCAAAGGTGCTGATCTTATCGTCACAATCGGTGGAGCCTCGGTCGGTGACCACGATCTTGTTGGGAAAGTTGCAACCGATCTTGGAATGGAACGCGCATTTTACAAGGTGGCCATGCGCCCCGGAAAACCCCTGATGGCGGGTAAACTTTCTCGCACCCCAATGGTTGGCTTGCCGGGAAACCCGGTTTCGTCAATGGTTTGTGGTCATATCTTCATCTTACCAGCTTTGCGCAAACTACAGGGGCTTCCGGAACAACCCGCAGCATTGTTAAAAGCAGAGCTCGCCGCGCCTTTGGGCCAAAACGGCCCTCGGGAACATTATATGCGTGCCAAGGTAAGTGACGGAGAAATCACCGCTTTTGCGCGTCAGGACAGTTCCCTGCTAACAGTTCTGGCAGACGCCAATGCGCTTTTGGTACGTGAACCCCATGATCCGGCAAAAGAAGTTGGAGCAATGGTCAGCTACCTGCTGCTCTAGCGTATTTCCATTAGAAATGTTGACACAAAAAGGGAACATGGGTAGAACATGTCCTGAACACCCATGAGGAACATGGGGTATTCGGGCGAGAGGATTATTGAGATGCTTACCAAGAAGCAATTGGAATTGCTCAGTTTTATCAACAAGCGGGTACAGCGCGATGGCGTTCCACCTTCTTTTGACGAAATGAAAGAGGCGCTGGACCTCCGATCAAAGTCAGGTATTCACCGTTTGATCACCGCGCTGGAAGAGCGTGGCTTTATCCGGCGACTTGCCCACCGTGCCCGTGCAATAGAAATCGTGAAACTGCCCGAAACTCTTGGCGGAACAGGGTTTCAACCTCGGGTGATCGAAGGTGACAAACCTGAAGCGACACCCGCTTTGGCGATGCAAATTGAAAAAACACATGCCCTTGAGCTGCCCGTTTTAGGGCGTATTGCTGCAGGTGTCCCGATCGAAGCGATAAGCGAAGCGTCCCGCAGTGTTGCGGTCCCGGGCCAGATGCTAACAAGCAAAGACCCGCATTACGCGCTTGAAGTCAAAGGCGACTCGATGATCGACGCCGGGATCAACGATGGTGATGTTGTCGTTATTCGGGAAACGAACACCGCTGATAATGGGGATATCATTGTCGCGTTGATCGAAGGATATGAGGCGACTCTCAAAAGGTTCCGTCGCAAAGGTAATATGATCGCGCTTGAAGCGGCGAACCCAGCCTATGAAACGCGTGTGCTGCCGCAGAACCAGGTTAAAGTTCAGGGACGGCTCGTCGGATTGATCCGCACCTACTAGACACATCAACGCCGGGTCCAAAGCCTGTTTCCAGCGCGTTCTGCTGCCGTGACGCGCCTTACGCCAGTCGGCTCTACATAAATCGCAATGCTGCCGTTCTGAGCAAAGTAACCCGCATCCAGAAATTCGCAATCTCCGCCCGGCTTTTCCTGGGCAATCATGGTTATTACCCATCGACCGCCAGAGCATGCGCTTTCAATATGCGGTGTTGCCGCTTTACCAGGGAGATGAAGAAACGCCACACCGCCAAGCGTAAAGCGTGTCCCATTCTCAGAAAATTCAAAACCTCTACGCGCATATGCCGCGTCCTGATCTGCGGCGTCGCCATCATTCTCAAGCCAGCTTAGCGTAGTAAAACCGTCGCCTCGCGGCTTGTTCAGTGCGCGCCCCTGATCGGTCATCAGCCCAATCAAGCCACCCGTCTCTGATATTAACAACTGAGGTCGTTCAGTTTCTGCCCAAAGGAAAAAGCCAGCGGCAAGGCCCAAAATTCCGAGCAAGCGCGGCTTTCCAGCCCACAGAACCAGAAACAATGCACCAAGTACAATGAGCGGCAGAACGATAGGGTCCGGCGTTACGATTTGAATGGCCGCGCCTTCCAGATTTGCCACCCAATCCGCGACAGCAAGAATCCACTTTATCCCAAGCCGCATGACGACAAAGCCAACCCAACTAAGCCCAAATGGCGTTAGCAGCAACGCAACAACCGCAGACGGGATCACAACACTACCCATCATCGGAACCGTAAGCAGATTGGCGAGCAGCCCATACTGCGCAATTTGGTTGAAATGCGCGGCCGCAATTGGCGCGGTTGCAACGCCAGCAACGGCCGAGGACACAAGCAACGCCAGAACAGGACGCAACGCTTTTGTAATCTTCCAAGTCTGCCAGTTCTGTAGTGTTCCAAAAACAGCGACCAGCGCGGTTGTCGCGGCAAATGACATTTGGAAACCCGGGCCAATCAGGCTTTGGGGATACAGAACCAGCACGATCATCGCTGCAACGGCCACAGCCCGCAACGTCAGCGCACGCCTGTCAAAACAAACGGCAGTCAACATAACCGCGACCATAATGTAGGCGCGCACGGTTGCAATACTTCCGCCCGAAAGCAAAAGATACCCTGTCGCAACGCAAAGTGCCGCGACCGCCGAGATTTTCTTGACCGGCAGCCGCAGCGCTAAGAATGGTAGCAGTGCCAACCCATACCGTAGGAACGCAAATACAAAAGCCGTAAGCAAACCCATGTGAAGCCTCGATATCGCGAGCAGATGTGCAAGGTTCGAGCGGCGCAGGTTCTCCATCGTTTCGGTGCTGATAGCACTTCGGTCCCCGGTCATGATCGCAGCCGCGAACGCGCCCGCCTCACCTGGAACCGCGTTCTGGATGGCGTGCGAATAGTCTTGCCGAAGCTTTCTGATCTTCAGTGCGGCATTCCCGGGCGTCGGCGGGCTAAGAACCAGAACTGGGCTGCGCGTGTATCCCACCGCACCAAGGCGCTCGAACCACGCCTTGCGTCGAAAGTCAAAACCACCCGGCTCTGCCGGACCCTGTGGTGGCGAAAGATGCCCCGTCAAAATGACTGTTGCGCCAATTTCGCCAAGAAAGATGCTGTTTCTGTCATGGAGCGATACACGCACCCGGTGCGGGGTATGCGTTACGTTTTCCAGAACAACATGATCGAGTGTTATCCGTAACTTATTGCTTTGTGATCGGTCGATGTTAACGACCCGGCCCTCAATCGGTCCGTAATACCGAAATCCAAGTTTTGGTGCGTCTGCTCTGTGGGCGTGAACCCCCGCCACAACCACACCGGCAAGTATCAACGCAAGGCTGAGGATTACGGGGGACATTTCTTCGTTTGACAGGCGCGCCAGGCCCAGCAAAAACAGGACCCCGAGGGTGAGCAAAAGAAAGGCGATACCCTGTGGCTCTTCTGACAAACCAAAGTAAGTACCAATTCCAACACCCAGACAAACCGGGGTCCAGGGAAACAAATACCCCCTTTGCGTCGCCAACAGATGAAAGGGGTTGAGAACGCGGCGCACCCTTGTCCTAAGCCTCCGGTCTCACTAAAACAGCCTGAACGCTAATCTCCTTTTGGTTTCCAGAAAGTTAACGCCCAATGTCAGAGCGCCCAGTCGTTACCCGTTTTGCCCCGTCGCCCACTGGATCTTTGCATATCGGTGGTGCGCGAACGGCGTTGTTTAACTGGCTATATGCGCGTGGTCGCGGCGGAAAGTTTCTGCTTCGCATAGAAGATACTGATCGGGCACGCTCTACCCCAGAAGCAACCGCAGCAATCTTACATGGGCTGGAATGGCTTGGGCTGGATTATGACGGTGAAGCCGTTAGCCAATTTGAATGCGCAGACCGCCACGCCGAAGTTGCACATGCGATGCTTGCCTCCGGCCATGCTTACAAGTGTTTTTCTACCCAGGAAGAAATCGCTGCCTTTCGTGAACAGGCAAAAGCAGCAGGGACATCAACGCTGTTTCAAAGCCCGTGGCGGGACGCAGATCCATCAACGCACCCGGATGCGCCATTTGTCATTCGCGTCAAAGCGCCCCGCGAAGGGGAAACCGTGATCGATGATCGGGTGCAGGGCCGTGTCACTTTTCGAAACAGCACACTCGACGACATGATTTGTTTACGTTCAGATGGCACACCGACCTACATGCTGGCAGTTGTTGTTGATGATCACGACATGGGAGTGACCCATATCATACGCGGGGATGATCACCTGGCTAACGCTGCGCGTCAGACGATGGTCTACAATGCGATGGGGTGGGATGTGCCTGTCTGGGCGCATATCCCGCTTATTCACGGTGCCGATGGCAAGAAACTCTCAAAACGCCACGGCGCACTAGGTGTCGGAGAGTATCAGGCGATGGGGTATTCTGCCGCTGGCATGCGCAACTATCTGGCGCGCCTTGGCTGGAGCCATGGGGATGACGAGTTTTTCACAGACGAACAGGCAATATCCTGGTTCAATCTGGAGGGAATTGGCAAATCCCCTGCCCGCTTTGATTTCAAAAAACTTGAAAATCTTTCAGGTCAGCACATCGCAAAAACAGAAAATGCTGCACTGCTGCATGAAATCGCCTCTTATTTGGACGCAAAAGAAGAGCAACCGCTCACAGCGGATCAAATGACTGCGCTCAGTCGTGCATTATACTGTGTAAAGGAAAGGGCCAAAACCTTTGGCGAACTCATTGATAAAGCTCATTTTGTTTTAGGATCACGTCCGTTTATCCCCGATGAAAAAGCACAGAAATCGCTTGATAATGTATCCCATAGTATACTGTTTGAATTGACGCCGCAGCTGCAAAATGCTACATGGTCCCGAGACGACTTGGAAGCCGCAGTGACGCATACCGCTGAGCAGCATGACCTTACACTTGGAAAGCTAGCAGCCCCTCTTCGGGCGGTACTAACCGGAAGGGCTGTGTCGCCGAGCGTTTTCGATATTATGCTCGTGATAGGGCGCGAAGAAACCCTTGCGCGGTTGCAAGACGCGATAAGCGCAAAAGCGCACTAAATGATAAACAAAGAGCCCACCCGATCCGCGGTCTGGGCGATATGAGAGGGAATTACATGGCCGAAAATAAGAAAACCGCAACGCTGAGTTTCGGCGACAAGACATTAGAATTACCGATCTATTCCCCCACTGCCGGACCAGATGTAATCGACATTCGCAAGCTCTATGCGCAGGGCAATGTTTTCACCTATGATCCTGGCTTCACCTCGACCGCGTCTTGCGATTCAACAATTACCTTCATCGATGGTGACAAAGGTGAACTGCTGCACCGCGGATATCCTATCGATCAGCTTGCAGAAAAATCGCATTACCTAGAGGTCTGTTATCTGCTGCTCTACGGCGAACTGCCAACCGCCGACGAGCTTGAAGATTTTGAGGCACGCGTCACCAACCACACGATGGTGCACGAACAGATGCACAATTTTTTCCGTGGGTTCCGGCGCGATGCGCATCCAATGGCGACAATGGTCGGGGTCGTTGGCGCGATGTCTGCCTTTTACCATGACTCAACCGATATCAACGACGAGTATCAACGCGAAGTTGCCTCAGTCCGGATGATCGCAAAACTGCCGACAATTGCGGCGATGGCTTTTAAATACTCGATTGGACAACCCTTTGTTTATCCGCGCAACGACCTGGACTATGCGTCAAACTTCCTGCGGATGTGTTTTTCCGTTCCGGCGGAAGACTATGAAGTAGATCCGATCCTGGCGCGCGCAATGGACCGGATTTTCACACTGCACGCCGACCACGAGCAAAACGCATCGACCTCTACAGTGCGTCTGGCCGGGTCTTCGGGCGCGAACCCATTTGCCTGTATTGCTGCTGGTATCGCATGTCTCTGGGGGCCAGCGCACGGTGGCGCAAACCAGGCATGTCTTGAAATGTTAAGGAATATTGGCACAGTTGACCGCATTCCGGAATTTATCGCGCGGGCAAAAGACAAGAATGATCCGTTCCGCCTAATGGGCTTTGGTCACCGGGTTTACAAAAACTTTGACCCGCGCGCCAAAGTGCTAAAACAATCCGCTGACGAAGTTTTGGAGCTTCTAGGTGTTGAAAACAACGAGACGCTGAAAGTCGCGAAGGAACTGGAAAAGATTGCATTGGAAGACAGCTATTTCGCCGAGAAAAAGCTCTACCCCAACGTTGATTTCTATTCTGGCATTATTCTGGATGCGATGGGTTTCCCCACTTCGATGTTCACGCCAATTTTCGCTTTGTCGCGCACCGTTGGCTGGATTTCGCAGTGGAAAGAAATGCTTGGCGATCCACAACTGAAGATCGGCCGGCCACGCCAGCTTTATCTTGGCGACACAAAGCGTAATTATGTGGATGTCGAAGAACGTTGATAGAACAAAGGCCGCCTTTCTGGCGGCCTTTTCATTTCTGTTTCTATAAGTTTACAGATGACTCTGCGTTCCTTGCTATGCACCGAACCCGCTCCTAGGGGTGAAAAACGATCATGATAGCAATAGCGATTGGGGCCAACCCGATGGCAGCGAGATAGGTTCCGACAACCGGAAGCCGCATTTTTCGGGCAAACTGAACGGCGCCAGGATCTGGTATTTCCTCAAAACGCTTGAACAGAAGATACTTGTTTAACGGCCAGGCGCGAACCAAATCACCATTCCCCATCACTGTCGGGCATCCTGCATGGTGCCAAAGCTTTGGATGGTTTTTCCTTGAGCGCGTTATAAATATCCACGATGTCAGGCTTTCGAGAACCACACAGAAAAAGAGTAGGCCTGCGAATGTCCAGAAAATCATTTTAAAACCCGTTTTCTTCCTGGCTCATTCTTTCAGTGACCGACCGATTTTCAACGCCCTTCGTAGCGTGCTGGCCGTTTTTCCAGAAATGCGAGAACACCTTCCTTGAAATCCCGGGTCTCACCGCATTCCCCTTGCAAATGCGCCTCAAGAGCCAGTTGTTCATCAAGGTTGTTGTCAAATGACCCGCGGATTGCCTTTTTAGCGTTTGAGTAGGCCACAGTTGGCCCCGCCGCGAGCTTTGCAGCGCGCCCATACCAATGATCTGCAAACTCTTCGTCTGACACCGCTTCCCAGATCATGCCCCAGTCACTGGCCTGACGTGCTGTAACCGGCTCTGCAAATAGTGCGGCACCCATTGCCTTGGCGGAACCCATCTGACGCGGCAACCAATATGTGCCACCAGCATCCGGGATAAGCCCGATCCGTGCAAAGGCCTGTAGGAATACAGCGCTTTCCGTTGCGATGACCACATCACAGGCCAAGGCAAGATTGGCCCCTGCCCCTGCCGCCGCACCGTTTACGGCGGCGATCGTGGGAATCGCGCAGTCAAAGATCGCCTTTAGCATCGGTACATATTCGTCCCTCAAGGTCCGTTCCAAATCGATATTGGCCGCGCTTCCACCATCGCCAAGATCCTGGCCGGAACAAAAGGCGCGTCCCTTGCCGGTCATCACAAGCACCCGCGCATTTTTTTCCGCCTCTTTCACCGCATGGGTAATTTCCGCACGCATTTGCGTGTTCAGCGCATTCATGACGTCGGGTCGATTGAGAGTCAGCACAGCCAGATCATCACGCACTGTCAGACGAATGGTTTGGTAATTCATCAGCAATCTCCCATATCTGATTGGATTTATATCCAGACGTACGGCCCTAGAAACAGTTACCTGACGTCACTCTTCCAGTATTTCCCGTAACCGGGCTTCATCTGCTTCTGACAGGGGGGCTTGCACCACTGTTTGACGCCTACGACGCAGATACAGGCCGCCTACGCCAAGCGACAAAAGAAGCATCACAGGGCCTGCAATCCATAGAATAATATTTGCACCGTCACTTTTGGGGCGCATCAGGACAACATCACCATAACGCGCCAAAAAGAAATCAAGAACCTCTGTATCTGTGTTGCCGCCTGAAACAAGCTCCCGCACCATCAAGCGTGCGTCCCGCGCCCAATCGGCGTTAGAAGAGGCGATGCTTTCAGACTGGCACTGTACGCAACGGATTTCATGATCAAGCGCTTGTGCACGTTCTTCCAAAACCGGATCAGCAAGCATCTCGTCTGGCTCCACAGCCCAGATCGGGCTCGCCAATAAGACCAATACAAGAATGATCCGTTTCATATACCTACTCCGCCGCGACGGGTACCGCTGATTTGCGTGCCCCCGCAGCCACACGGTAGCGCCTGTCACTCAGGCTGAGAAAGCCACCAAGCGCCATGATAATTGCGCCAGCCCAGATCCAGTTTGCGAATGGCTTAATATAGGTTCGCACCGCATAGCCTCCGCCGTCCTGCACATCCCCAATCACCAGATAGATATCGCGCAGCACACCGTTGTCGATTGCAGCTTCTGTTGTTGGCATCGCCGCCACAGGATAAACTCGCTTTTCGGGGAATAGTGTTGAGACATGCTTACCATTCCGAGTCACCGTCATTTCAGCCTGGGTGCTGAAATAATTCGGTCCCTGAACCTGCTCCACCTTTTCTAGTGTGATCTCATATTTCCCAACGGTGAAACCCTCGCCAATATTCGCAACGCGAATGTCTTCGATATCCCAGGCTGTCAACGCCGCAATTCCAAAGATCGTGACTCCCATCCCGGCATGCGCCACCGCTTTTCCCCAATCCGCACGCGGCAGTCTCGACATCCGTGCAAAACGCGCCCCAATCGCACCACGCCCGCTGCGCAGCCATAAATCCACGCAAGCACCAGAGACCAACCAGACACCCAGGAAAATCCCAACCGGTGCCAGCATCGACCTTTCAGTCTGCATAACCCAGACCAAAGCACCAATAGCAAAAGACAGGGCCAGAATGCCCCATAGTTTTTGCATTGCGCGACCAATCAAGGCCCTCTTCCATGGCAAGATCGCACCAATCGGCATAACTACGGCAAGTGCTACTATAAACGGTGTAAAAGCCAGATTGAAAAAGGGTGGGCCAACAGAAAGCGGGCGGTCAAACAAAAGCTCTGCCACCAAGGGCCAGATCGTTCCTACAAACACCACAAAGGCCGCAACGGCCAGCAGGATGTTGTTTAGCAGCAACGCACTTTCCCGGCTAACGACGGAGAAGACACCCTTCGCTTCCATGACACCCGCGCGCGCCGCGTAAAGGGTAAGCGCGCCCCCCATGAAAACACCCAGAATGATCAGAATAAAGACACCACGTTCCGGGTCATTCGCGAAAGCATGGACAGAGGTTAGAACGCCCGAACGTACGATGAATGTACCAATCAATGAAAAACCGAAGGCAAGGATCGCCAACAAAATCGTCCAGCTTTTTAAGCTTTCACGCTTTTCCACTACGATCGCCGAATGCAACAGCGCCGCCGCGATCAGCCAAGGCATGAAGCTCGCGTTTTCAACCGGGTCCCAGAACCAGAAACCGCCCCAACCCAGTTCATAATATGCCCACCAACTGCCTAGCGCTATGCCGATGGTCAGAAAAACCCAGGCTGCAAGTGTCCAGGGACGCACCCAACGCGCCCAAGCGGCGTCAACACGGCCCTCGATAAGTGCCGCGACGGCAAAGCTAAAGGACATCGATAGCCCAACATAGCCGAGATACAGAAACGGTGGATGAAAGGCCAAACCAGGGTCTTGCAGCAGCGGGTTCAGATCCTGACCATTCATCGGTGGAACCGCAAGACGCATAAACGGGTTTGAGGTAAACAAGATGAACGCGAGGA
The DNA here is from genome assembly GCF_023015645.1 of Pseudohalocynthiibacter sp. F2068. Taxonomy (NCBI): domain Bacteria; kingdom Pseudomonadati; phylum Pseudomonadota; class Alphaproteobacteria; order Rhodobacterales; family Paracoccaceae; genus Pseudohalocynthiibacter; species Pseudohalocynthiibacter sp. F2068. The sequence continues at coordinate 116,273 of NZ_JALKAK010000001.1, read as the reverse complement.
ACGCGACCCCAATTGATGATTGCACCGCCAAAACCCGTGCTCGCAAACTTGGCGGAAGATTCCCTCCAAACCAAGCAGCACAAGCCCCGAATAGCGTCAGGATAAGCACCCAAAGAAGCATTGACCCTTCGTGGTTCCCCCAAACGCCCGAAATTTTGTAAAGCAGCGGTTTTGCTGTGTGGGAATTTGAGACCACCAACAACAATGAAAAATCCGAACTGACAAAAGCGTAGGTCAATGCAGCGAAGGAATATGCAATCAGCAAGAATTGAACCGTCGCAGCCGGTTCCGCCAGCGCCATCCAGCCTGACCATCCCTTTTGCGCCCCGATCATTGGAACAATCGTTTGCACGATAGCAACGGCGAAGGCGAGTATCAGTGCGAAATGGCCAAGTTCAATAAACATGAGGCGATCATAGGCGGCTTTGACAGGCGGGCCAACCGAATTGCGCAACACCAAATGGCGCGAAATGTCACAACTTTGTCAGGCGGCGCCATTCTTCGAGGGCGGGATTATTTGACGCGACAATAGCCCCTAATTCGAAACTTTGCTCTGAATCGGTTTTGGCGACACCGTTGGTTTGCGTTGCAAGCGTCTGCAATGCGCGGTTGTTTTCGACAACCTGCGGCACGCGGGCCAGAGATTGTGCTATCGAACGCTGAAACTCCTGCCCGACAAACTGATGCCGTGCACCGAAATAGAACGACACAATCGCGCCCAAAAGCCACCATAGCGGTTCTGGCACCAGGCTTAGGCCCTGCATTCGGGAAGCAAACCAAACAGGGTCTGTCATCGACAGGGTGAAGAGGAGCAGTATTCCAAAGGCCATAGCCGGACGTGGCATCCGGTTCACGCCGTCCATAACCCTGTCAAACCGCCCCTTTTCACGATCCGAGAATTCTTTCGCAAGTTGGTCTAATGCGCGCTCTTGCGCTTCGGCATCTCTTTTAGCACCGGCCTCTGCATTTTCGCGAAACACCTCAGCCGTTTCACGAACAACGTTTCGGCCTCCCCCAAAAACCAGCTCTAACAGATTTCCAATCAGTCCCATGCTGCTGTCCTTTCCTGATGTTTCTGTGCCGAAAGGTGGTATTTTGCGGAAATGAATTCTTCGGCCCTGACGATCCATCCCCCTTTTCCACCGTCCCTTCGACGCGCGTATTTGCGGCTTTTCGGGCGCACGTCAGCAAGGCTGTAATAGTAATTTCGCCTGGCGATCCCGTAGGCCTCATTAAGGAAGTTTTGTGCGGACTGTTGCGCTGCATTTGCGGCGCGTGACGTTTCTGAGCCAATAATCCCATCAACCTGTACAGAATGCCCCATTTCGACGAGCAAACGTTGAAGGATTTTAACCGCATTTGCGCCTGCGTTCACATGCATATCAAACACGCTGGCCTGAATTTGCGCAGGTAGGTTATCAATCCCGGGGCGTTTGAAGTAGTGTTCCAGAAAAATATCAACCGCCTGACGGCGACTTAACTGCGCAACGTCAACACTTGTGACCTGCCCATCTCCAGTCAGATCAATGCCAAGTCTGCGCATCGTGTGAAGGGTTACGCCAAATTTGGTCGCGCCACCTGGGTCATCCCGGTCATTCACATAGCCGCCTTCACGGGCGACGATGCTTTCTGCAATTTCTTTGGCGGTTCGCATAGTGCCTCCGTTGCTAAATTCGCATCAGAGGATGTTCAACCTGGGTTAACGAACGCCTTTTTCACAGTTCGCTGCGTTAGACTCCGTTTACTCCGGTTCCTGGTAAACGCCCTGCTCCTTCAGTGCATCAACAACTTCTTTTGGCATATAGGTTTCGTCGTGTTTCGCTAATATTTCAGCGGCTTCAAAGACACCATTCATGTATGTGCCGGTGCCAATCATACCCTGACCTTCCGAGAAAAGATCAGGCAACACACCCTTGTAAACCACGTCAACCGTTGCACCACCGTCGGTCACACGGAACCGGATGACTTCGCCCTGTCCGCGTTCAATCGAACCTTCTTCGACCAAGCCACCTAGGCGAAACACTTCGCTCTCAACCGGAGGCGTTTCGACCACCTGCGAAGGTGATCGGAAAAAATTTATTCCATCTCGCATTGCGTAACCGATCAGGGCAGTCGACAACGCCAGCGCCACGACCGCGACCAAAATAACCTGAATTCTGCGTGTTTTTTTAAGTGATTTCATATCTTTATGGGAAAACCGGGGCCAGCATTAACCCGGCGGTTTCATCCTCTCCAAGCATAAGGTTTGCGTTTTGAAGCGCCTGACCAGATGACCCTTTGGTCAGGTTGTCCAGTGCAGCTATGACAATCGTCCGCCCCGCAATACGGTCACCAACAACGCCGACGTGGCAGAAATTTGAACCCCGTACATGGCGTGTCGACGGATGTTCGCCGAATGGCAGCATTACGATAAAGGGCTCATTCTTATAAGCGTCTGCGAGCGTCTTGTGGATGACCTTCGGATCGCCTTTTACATAGACCGTCGCGACAATTCCCCGATTTGCAGGCAATAGATGTGGCGTAAACTGGACTTTGACAGGCCGTCCGGCCACTGCCGAAAACTCCTGATCAAATTCTGCCAGATGCCGATGCGCCCCACCCACTGCATAAGCATGCGCGCCTTCAGACAACTCGGCATGCAATAGGTTTTCCTTCAGTGACCTTCCCGCACCACTGACACCGGTCTTCAGATCAATAATAATCTCGTCGAGATCTATTATCCCGGCCGCAATCAATGGCCGCAGTGCAAACTGCCCGGTTGCCGCATTGCACCCGGTTCCGGCCACAAGGCGTGCCGCTGAAATGTCATCACGGTAAAACTCGGTCAGCCCGTAAACCGCTTCGCCCTGCAATTCAGGTGCGGAATGGGGTTTACCATACCATTTTTCGTATTCCGCCAGATCGCGCAGCCGAAAATCAGCGGACAGGTCAACAACCTTAATTTTACTTGGCAATTTTTTTATGACGGCCTGGCTCGTTGCATGCGGCAAAGCGCAAAACACGAGATCGACATGCGTAAAATCAATCTCGTCAATTTTGACAAGTTTAGGCAATGACAAGTGCCGTAGATGGGGAAAAACATCTCCCATTTGCATGCCCGCCTTACGATCAGCAGATAGCGCAGTAATTTCCATGCTGGGATGGGTTGCGATTAACCGGATCAGTTCTGCACCGGTGTAACCAGAAGCGCCAAGAATAGCGATTTTATGAGTCATGTCGGACTTTCGTGCGTTTTGTACAAAATGCATTTCTAAATTGCGCATTCTGTAGAGAATTAGGGATAAAAAGGCGGGTCCGCAATCACGCGGGTTGAAACGCGATTTTTCGTCGCAGGAATTGCGTGGCTTTGTTAGAAACACGCGCCGCATCCCCTGTGGTCAGAAAGGCGGACTCCTGCCCTTCCCCAAGCATCTTTGGGTGCCGTGTCAGATAATCTGCAAGGCTTTCCGCGACCAGATTTGCCTGGCTATAAACAGCGACATCCGGCCCCAATGCCTCTTGAAACGCGGCGTCCATAAGCGGGTAATGAGTGCAGCCCAAAATTGCGGCCTCGGGGTTTGGCATTCTGCGTTTCAGCGCCTCTACGTGGCTTCTGACCAGCGCTTCCGCCAAAATTTCATCACCTTCTTCAATGGCATCGACCAGCCCACCGCAGGGCTGTGCTTCGACATCAACACCAATCGCACGAAACGCAAGTTCACGCTGAAACGCACGGCTTGAAACGGTTGCTGGTGTTGCAAACAATGCGACGTGCTTCACCGCGACCTCACGTGGGGGCGAATTGTCACCCCACTGCCGCTCCGTCAGCGCTTCAATTAACGGGACGAAAACGCCCAGTACACGTTTATCTGTGGGGATCCAGCTTTCCTGCATCCGCCGCAACGCCGCCGCAGAGGCCGTATTGCAGGCCAAAACCACAAGGTCACACCCGGCATCCCACAGCCGTTGGACCCCGGCACAGGTCAATTCATAAACATCGTCGGCATCCCGCACCCCATAAGGTGCATGGGCATTATCTCCATAGTAAACAAACGGAACATCTGGCAGCCGTTTTGTCACAGCTTCCATCACGGTCAACCCGCCCAGACCAGAATCAAATATGCCGACCGCCATTTCAGCCTCGTGTTTGCGTCTTTCGGAGTTCAAACTTAATCACTCTGGGTCTGAGCCCGATTTAAGATAGCTCATACGTCGCTTTGCACAGGAAATCCACTGTGCCTTTTCTTCAATTGCATCTGAGGACGTTGGCAAATCAGATTGATCTACTCTGCTGCTTGTTCCATCGGGGCCCCACCTGCCCTGAACATTGCCAAAAGCTCTTCACGTCTTTTCGCAGCCTTCGCTTCATTTGCTACTTTGACCGGCCCAAAACCACGGATATCCAATGGTAGGCGCGCGCGCGCGATGGCAACTTCCAGAGTCTCTGAAGTCACTTTTTCCAGAATTTCTTTTATATCCGCCTCGTACTGGCGGATCAGGGCGCGTTCCATTTTTCTTTCTGCAGCATAACCGAAAGGGTCAAAAGGAGTTCCTCGAAGCCGCTTAAGGCGTGCCAAAACGCCGAAGACCCGCACCATCCAGCCCCCGAATTCGCGTTTTTTTGGCCGCCCGTTCGCACCCTTACCGCCAAATATTGGCGGTGCGAGATGGAACTGCGGTTTGAAATCGCCTTCAAATTCAGTCTTTGCTTTGGCTTCAGTTTCCAGCAGCAGACGCGCGACTTCGTATTCGTCCTTGTAGGCCAGTAATTTGTAATATCCTTCAGCCAAAGCTTCTTTCAGTGCTGGTTCGGACGCTCTTTCAACAAACTTGCGATACCGCCTTGCCAGCTGGGCAGACTGATACGCTATCAAATGATCCGCGCGAAAATTTATCTTTTCGTCCAGTGTTTTTGGAAGTTCAACAATATCGCTTTTGCCCAAGCTTGCCACCTCGTCAGGGGCGTGAGCGGCCCAGCGACCCAGTTCAAAGGCACGTTTATTGCCCTCAACCGCAGTGCCGTTCAACTCGATTGCGTCGAGTATTGCTTCATAGCTAAGTGGCACCAAGCCACGCTGCCACGCGGCACCAAGCATCATCATGTTTGAAAAGATCGAATCCCCCAGCAGGCGTTTTGCAATTTCAGACGCATCAAAGAGGTGCAGGTTTCCCTGCAGGCGCGCCTCCAGTGCAAGTTGCAACTGATCTGTCGGCAAGCGGAATTCTGTGTCTTTCGTGAAATCCCCCGTCATGATTTCGTGGCTGTTGACGACAGCGCCTGTGCGGCCGGTTTTCATCAAACCAAGTGTTTTTGCCCCGGCTGTGGTAACCAGATCGCCGCCAATGACCGCGTCTGCCTCACCGGTCGCAACCCGGATCGCGCTGATGTCTGCCGGGGTGTTGGCAAGCCTGCAATGGATGTGGACTGCCCCGCCTTTTTGCGCCAGACCGGCCATTTCCATCATCCCGGCACCCTTTCCGTCGATATGTGCCGCCATCGCCATGATTGCGCCGATCGTTACAACGCCCGTGCCGCCGACGCCTGTGATCACCACGTTATGTGTTTGCTCAATCTCGGGCAATTTTGGTAACGGCAGACTCGGAATCTCGAATTCTGCTGCTGCCTGTTTGCGCGGTTTGGCTCCCTCAAGCGTCACGAAAGACGGGCAAAACCCGTTTACGCAGGAAAAATCCTTGTTGCAGGACGATTGATCAATCGCCCGCTTACGGCCGAGTTCGGTTTCGACCGGAACAATTGACACGCAGTTTGATTGCACTCCGCAGTCCCCACAGCCTTCGCATACATCTGTGTTGATAAAGACGCGCTTATCCGGATCTGGAAACAGCCCACGTTTTCTGCGGCGGCGTTTTTCAGCAGCACAGGTTTGCACATAAAGGATGACGGATACACCTTTGACTTCGCGTAGCTTTTTCTGAACCTGCATCAACTCTTCGCGCGGGTGAATGCGTATGCCTTTTGGGAATGCCGCAAAATCAACATCCTCTTTCTCGTCATAGACCAATGCGATGTCTTTCGCACCCATTGCCATGACTTCGCGGGCAATTCTTTGGGCAGTCAGCCCACCTTCGTTGGTCTGGCCACCGGTCATTGCAACCGCGTCATTGAACAGGATTTTGTATGTAATGTTCGTGCCTGACGCCAAAGCTGCCCGGATCGCCATAATGCCTGAGTGATTGTAGGTACCGTCGCCCAAATTCTGAAACACATGTTCGCGTTTTGAAAATGGCGCTTCACCAACCCAATTCGCACCCTCGCCCCCCATCTGCGTGAAACCCACGGTGTCACGGTCCATCCATTGCACCATGTAGTGGCAGCCGATACCCGCATATGCACGGCTTCCGTCTGGCAGTTTGGTCGAAGAGTTGTGCGGACAACCTGAACAAAAATACGGCAAGCGCGAGGCGATTTCCTTGGCATTGTCGGCCTTTTTTGCATCGCTCAGCATTTCAAGACCGGCCTTAATTCGATCTGTCCCCCGGCCTTCCTCGACCAGTATTTTTCCGAGGTTTCCAGCGATCATGATCGGATCAAGCGCGAAACGCGTTGGGAACAGTTCCTCTCCCTCTTTGTGCCAGCCATAGACGCGCCGCCCTTGCCGGTCATCAAAGATCGCCTCTTTAACCTGCACTTCAATCAGTTTACGTTTTTCCTCTACCACAACAATCAGGTCGAGCCCCTCGGCCCAATCATGAAAACCGTCCATGTCCAGCGGCCAGACCTGCCCGACCTTGTATGTCGTAATACCCAGTCTTTCGGCCTCATTGGCATCCAGGCCCAGCAGATCAAGCGCATGAACCAGATCAAGCCAGTTTTTACCGGCTGCGACAAAACCTATTTTTGCGCCGGACTTACCCCAGACACGGTGATTTATTTTATTCGCTTTAGCAAAGGCTTCTGCAGCGAACCTCTTGTAATCAATCATCCGGGTTTCCTGGGCAACCGGTGTGTCAGCCAGCCGAATATTCAAACCACCATCGGGTGTTGAAAATTCTGGTATCACAAAATTCATTCTGTTTGGATTTCCATCAATGACGGCGGTCGCCTCGACAGTGTCTTTCATTGTCTTGAGTCCAACCCAAACACCTGCAAACCGGCTAAGCGCCCAGCCATAAAGCCCGTAGTCCAGGATTTCCTGCACTCCCGCAGGGGATACGATTGGCATATAGGCATCAACCATCGCCCAGTCAGACTGGTGCAATGTGGTTGAGCTTTCGCCGGTATGGTCGTCACCCATTGCCATCAGCACACCGCCGTTTGGTGATGTACCGGCCATATTCGCGTGACGCATCACATCGCCGGAACGGTCGACCCCCGGCCCTTTGCCGTACCAAAGCCCAAAAACGCCGTCATATTTGCCTTCGCCACGCAATTCGGCCTGCTGGCTTCCCCAGAGCGCAGTGGCTGCGAGGTCTTCGTTAAGGCCCGGCTCAAACCGAACGTCAGCCGCATCAAGAACCTTTTTGGCCTTGCTCATCTGCTGATCAACTGCTCCTAAAGGGGAGCCACGATATCCGGTGACATAACCAGCAGTCTTTAACCCTGCGGCCGCATCCCGTGCTTTTTGAGTCAAAACCAGACGAACCAATGCCTGTGTCCCATTTAGCAACACGGGCGATTTATTCAGATCAAAGCGGTCCTTAAGACTTACATTTTGGCGACCCATCGCGCACCTCCATCGGATATATTCTAACACGGATAATAGGTCATAATTAGTGACCTACAAAGCGAATTTTGTTTCGATTTTGGTGTTTTGGCGCTAAAAGTCGCAGTTTGAAACTCTGGCCAACATTTTGGCCGATTTTGTATATGGTTCGGAAAGTATGGATTGGGATAAGCTAAGAATATTTCACGCGGTAGCAGACGCAGGCAGCCTAACCCATGCTGGTGAGGCTCTTCATCTGTCTCAATCTGCGGTTAGCCGGCAGATTCGTGCTCTGGAAGAAAGCCTGAACGCTACTCTTTTCCATCGCCACGCCCGTGGGCTGATTCTTACCGAGCAAGGTGAACTCCTGTTTGATGCGACCAATGCCATGAACAAACGGCTTGACGCAGCGGCCGCGCGCATTCGCGACAGCGAAGAAGAAGTGTTTGGCGAGTTGCGTGTCACGACCACCACCGGATTTGGCTTGCTCTGGCTCGCGCCGCGCCTGCCCCATCTTTACAGAAAGTACCCCGAACTCAAAATCGACCTTATGCTTGAGGAAAAGGTGCTCGATCTGCCGATGCGTGAAGCAGACGTTGCGATCCGGATGAAAGAACCAAGTCAGGCTGACCTCGTTCGCAAACGTCTGATGACGGTAAAAATGAAACTCTATGCCTCCAAAGAATATCTGGAGAAAACTGGCGTTCCTGAAAAACTAGAGGATCTGCACGCGCACCGACTGCTTTGTCAAAGCACGACAAGCGCTCAGGTTTCCGCTGGCTCAAGCTTTGTTCAGCGTCTTTTGACTTATGATATTCCATCGCTCTTAACTGTGAATAACTACTTCGGCGTTCTTCAAGGGGTATTGCATCATCTTGGTATCGGCGTTTTGCCGGACTATGTGATTGAAGATTTTCCAGCACTTATTCCAGTACTGCCCGAAATCGAATCAAACGAGATTCCAGTCTATCTGGCCTACCCGGAAGAACTGCGCCAATCACAGCGCATTGCTGCGTTTCGTGACTTTGTTCAGGATGAAATTATCACCTATCGCAAGAACCAACGAAAAATCGCTGAAAACGCCGCTATGCAATAGGCGCATAGCGGCATTGCTGCTGTGCGGCATTTTTTCCCTTGAAAGAAACACACTCCGCCCATAAATCAAGCATCGAAGTCGGTGATTGAGCATTCTCTCATCACTTCAACCTCCCTGTTGGACTTCGGCCGAGCTTTTAGCTCGGCCTTTTTTTTCGCCCTTACAAAACCCCTGTGCTTCTTTGGCTCTTTCCCCGTCAGGCGCATTCCCTTATGAGATGCGCCATCCAATGCCGTTAGGGGACAACCTTTTCATGCAAGAGCCAGCCATCACCAAAGACCTGATCGCCGCACATGGTCTGAAACCGGATGAATACGAGCGGCTTCTAAAAACAATCGGACGAGAACCAAGTTTTACAGAACTTGGTATTTTCTCTGCCATGTGGAACGAGCACTGTTCCTACAAGTCATCAAAGAAATGGCTGCGCACCCTGCCTACGACTGGCCCACAAGTTATTTGCGGTCCTGGCGAAAATGCCGGAATTGTTGATATTGGTGACGGGCAATGCGTGGTGTTCAAAATGGAAAGCCACAACCACCCTTCATATATTGAGCCCTACCAGGGGGCTGCTACCGGAGTTGGCGGCATTCTGCGTGATGTCTTTACCATGGGCGCAAGACCAATCGCGGCAATGAATTCCCTTTCATTCGGAGAATTATCGCATCCGAAAACACGGCAACTGGTGAATGGTGTTGTTGCGGGCATCGGTGGATACGGTAACTGTTTTGGCGTTCCCACGGTTGGGGGTGAAGTGCGTTTTGATGCCGCTTACAATGGCAACTGTCTGGTCAACGCCTTTGCTGCAGGCCTCGCTGATACGGATAAGATTTTTTACTCTGCTGCGTCCGGCGTTGGAATGCCGGTTGTTTATCTTGGAGCTAAAACCGGGCGTGATGGCGTTGGTGGCGCCACAATGGCCTCTGCCGAATTTGATGACACGATTGAGGAAAAGCGCCCAACCGTTCAGGTGGGAGACCCGTTCACCGAAAAACGCCTGATGGAAGCAACACTGGAACTTATGGCGACGGGAGCCGTGATTTCCATTCAGGACATGGGCGCAGCTGGTCTTACGTGTTCCGCCGTGGAAATGGGTGACAAAGGCAATCTTGGCGTTCGGCTTGATCTGGAAAAAGTACCAACGCGCGAGCCAAACATGACCGCCTATGAGATGATGTTGTCAGAATCTCAGGAACGGATGCTGATGGTTCTGAAGCCAGAACTTGAGGCCGAAGCAAAAGCCGTGTTCGACAAATGGGACCTTGATTTTGCGATTGTCGGCGAAACTATCGCCGAAGACCGGTTTGTCGTGATGCTGAACAACGAAGTCAAAGCAGACCTGCCGCTTAAGGCCCTGTCCGGAACAGCGCCCGAATATGACCGCCCATGGGTCGAAACGCCGCGCGCAGCCCCGCTGGACGATGTGCCCGAGATTGACCCGATTGACGGGCTTCGCGCGCTGCTCGCTTCGCCAAACTATGCCGCGAAAAACTGGGTGTTTGAACAGTATGACACAATGGTCATGGCCGACACGATAAAATTGCCGGGGCTTGGCGCAGGTGTAATCCGTGTTCACGGAACCCGCAAAGCGCTGGCTTTCACCTCTGACGTGACGCCACGCTATGTTATGGCCAATCCGACGGAAGGCGGCAAACAAGCCGTGGCCGAAGCCTACCGTAACCTGACAGCGGTTGGCGCAAAGCCTTTGGCGACGACGGACAACATGAACTTTGGTAATCCGGAAAAACCGGAAATCATGGGCCAGTTCGTGGGCGCGATTAAAGGTATTGGTGAAGCAGTCAGCGCACTTGATATGCCGATCGTATCCGGAAACGTCAGCCTCTACAACGAAACGGATGGAACTGGCATCTTGCCGACACCAACGATCGGTGCCGTGGGCCTGATTGATGATATTGATCACATCATCGCAGGCGAAGCGCGGGAAGGTCACGTTGCGCTGCTTGTTGGCAAAACCAAAGGCCACCTTGGACAATCCGCACTGCTTGCCGAGGTCTTCCACCGCAAAGACGGAGACGCACCGCACGTTGATCTGGATGCCGAGAAACGTAACGGTGATTTCATCCGCGACAATCGCCATTACATCAAAGCTTGCACTGACCTTTCCGATGGCGGCCTGATTGTTGCAGCCTTTGAAATGGCCGAGACGGCAGGCGTTGGTGTTTCTCTGGATGCTGCTGATACGGCAAAGTTGTTTGGTGAAGATCAGGCGCGCTATCTGGTTGCCTGCAACTTTGATCAGGCCGAAGCATTGATCACCGAAGCAGGAAAAACAGGCGTACACGTAGAGGCCGTTGGCCGGTTTGGTGGCCACAATGTCTCTATTGACGGCACCTCTGCGCCGCTTTCAGAATTGTCAGGAATTTATCGGTCTGCTTTCGCAAGCGCAGTCGCCTGACCTTGCAAGGGCGCGATTGCATCTCTACATCTTGAGGCAGAACACAAAGGACACGACACATGGCCATGCAAGCTCAGGAAATCGAAGACCTGATACGCGTTAGCTTTCCAGACGCCAAGATCACAATCACTGATCTTGCCGGCGACGGGAATCACTATGCCGCCGAGGTTATCGACGAAAGCTTCCGTGGCCAAAACCGCGTGCAGCAGCAACGCGCTGTCTATGCAGCGCTGAAGGGTAAAATGGATGGGGCGAATGGCGAGTTGCATGCACTTGCGCTGACGACGAAAGCGCCAGAGTGAGTACCTTTTGGATCATATTCCTTGGACTTGGAGCAGCCGTAGTTGCGACGTTTATCTACGCACTTACACGACCTAAATCAGGATTGGCGCGGCGCGGAACAAAGTCCGGTCAAGGTGATATTATCGCAGAAGGCGGGGGTTCTGCTACCTTCGAAGGTGGACAACAACACATCACACATGTGACCCGCGATCCGCAAAAATACGCAGAGGCGTTTGCTCCTAAGACACCAAGGACTAAGAAATGAGTTGGGGTTGGTTCTTTATTGTTCTGATCCTGATGGTTGCAGCGGCAGCGCTCTACGAAATCTGGGCAAAACGGGGAATCTACCGCCCCCTGTCCCGCCACCACGTAGACACACCGCCTGCTAGCAAACGACTTGGAACAGGATCTGTTGATCTGAGCATTGCAGAACCTATCTCGAAAGATGATGACACGCACAAAAACCCAAAAAACCGCCGTAATCGCAATTAGGGCGCGACTTACACACCAAACACCCCGACGACATCGGAGAAGAACATGACAGACACAAACACGCAAATCAAAGAAACCGTTACAGATAACGAAGTTGTCCTTTTCATGAAGGGCACAAAATCAATGCCGCAATGCGGGTTCTCAAGCCGCGTTGCGGGCGTTCTGAATTTCATGGGTGTTGAGTTTGCCGATGTGAATGTTCTGGCAGACGAAGCGCTCCGCCAGGGTATCAAGGATTATTCTGACTGGCCGACCGTTCCGCAGCTCTATGTTAAGGGCGAATTCGTCGGCGGTTGCGACATCGTGACAGAAATGACCCTGTCGGGCGAATTGGACGCGCTTTTCGCTAAAGAAGGTATCACCTTCAACAAGGAAGCGGCAGAAAAGATCCGCGAAGCCAACGCCTGATTGCGCAAAAATCTGAAAAGAACAAAGCCCGCCTTCCCGGCGGGCTTTTCTATTGGATCATTCCCGCTTTGTCGCAGGCAACGCGTTCAGAGCAATCAACGGAAGATCAGCCAACTCTTTCCTCTGCCTGTTCAGCAAGCGCTTCTGCACGCGCAGCAATTTCTGCGAGCGTATCCACTACGTTGGGCGGAATAACCGCAACCTCTACTCGTTCGGGTTCTGGTTCAGGTCTATTGCGCAGTTCCTCAAGCAAGATATCCTGGGTTTCCAGTTTTTCTTTCAGGCTTCTGAGCTGTTCTTCAACACCTGCTGTTTTGTCAGCGAGCATAAGCCCCGCCATCAATAGCATACGGGATTCTGGCAACCGGCCAATCTGATCGGTCAAAACCGATGCTTCAGTATCCAAAAGCTTGGCTGCCGATTGAAGGAAATGCTCTTCGCCTTCCTGACAGGCCACCTCAAAATTACGACCCCCAATGGAAACATTTACATCTGGCATTACGCGTCCTCCCCGACAAAGGGTTTCAACTCGTTCAGAACTGCATCCATTTCTGCGCGGTCGCTGCTTTGTGTCGCGCGCAGCGCCTCAAGCTCGGCCATCATAGCTTTGTTGATGAGATGCGAATCCCCGACACCTTCCTGATTTGCGTCACGAAGCTTTTGGTTTGACTCACGCATCTGGGCGTTTGCCTGCTTCATTTGCTGCAAACCGGTGGTTTGGGCGGCGAGCTCTTCTGTTAACTGACTGTTGCTCGTCTCAAGCTCTGCAATCTTGGCTTCCAGCTTTTCATGTACTGTACGCAACCGTTCCTGCAATTGGGCATTCGCTGTTTTTTCAGCCTCAAGCTCTTCACTCAGACGTGCCACTTCTTCGGTGTCATCTGTCGTGCCAGGCTCTGACTGGTCAATCGCCTCAACGCTTTGTCCGATCCTGTCCAGCGCCGCAGTGATACGGCGTTCGAGATCTGCTATGTCGCTCATACTGCCAATCCCCTTTTTATTCTTTGTGCCGTTTGTACGAAACGGATGCAACCGGGATGGCTCCCGAATCGCACATGCGGCCTGTCTGATTAGATTTTAGCCAAGGAAGTTGTGAATTTCGCCCCTAAATCACCCTTAGCCGTAGTTGCCTAGCTTGAACTTCGTGGGAACACTGCTAAGAAACGAGCGCAATCTCGCTCTAGCCAAAGGATAGCGCACCGTGGATATCTCCGCCCTTCGCGACAAACACCCTTCTCATTGGATGAAAGCTGCCGCAATCCGCGCGCTGACATTGGACGCCATTGCCGCCGCCAACTCGGGCCATTCAGGAATGCCGATGGGCATGGCCGACGTGGCCACTGTTCTGTTTGAAAAGCATCTGAAGTTCGACGCATCCGCGCCAAACTGGCCCGACCGTGACAGGTTCATCCTGTCAGCAGGGCATGGTTCGATGCTGCTCTATTCGCTGCTGCATCTGACCGGCTATTCCGACATGACGCTGGAAGAAATCAAAAACTTCCGCCAATGGGGCGCACGCACTGCTGGCCACCCGGAATACGGCCACGCATCAGGTATTGAGACCACAACTGGCCCGTTAGGCCAAGGCATAACCAACGCCGTTGGATTCGCTATGGCAGAAGAAATCCAGCGCGCGCGTTTCGGCAAGAAAATCGTAGACCACCATACTTATGTCATCGTTGGCGACGGTTGTCTGATGGAAGGTGTGAGCCAGGAAGCGATCGGCCTAGCTGGACGACACGAACTTTCTAAGCTGATTGTGCTTTGGGACAATAACAACATCACCATCGACGGCACCGTGGACATCGCGGACCGTACAAATCAGCTGAAACGCTTCGCCGCGTCTGGCTGGTCTATCCATGAGTGTGACGGCCATGATCCTGATGCGATTGACCGCGCCCTGACCGACGCAAAGAAAACTGGCAAACCTGCCCTGGTTGCCTGCAAGACCCATATCGCACTTGGGTCCGCCGCACAGGACACATCAAAAGGGCACGGCGCACTGACCGACCCAAAAGTTGTCGCTGACGCTAAAGCCGCCTATGGCTGGACCGCTGGTACATTTGAAGTCCCCGCAGATATCAAATCTCAGTGGGAAACCATCGGCAGCCGCGGCGGTGCAGCACGCGCTGAATGGGAGGCGCGTTTCGCCTCTGTTTCGCAAAATAAGCAAAATGAATTCAACCGCGCCTACGCGCTGGATGTGCCGAACAAACTGTCAGCGGCGATCAAAGCGCTCAAAAAGAAGATTTCTGAAGAACAGCCAAAGGTCGCTACGCGGAAATCTAGTGAACTGGCCCTGGGCGTGATCAACCCAATCATGGGCGAAACTGTTGGCGGATCGGCCGACCTGACCGGGTCCAACAACACGAAAACCGCCGATCTTGGGGTTTTCCTTCCTGAAAATCGTGCAGGTCGTTATCTGCACTGGGGAATCCGTGAACATGGGATGGCCTCGGCAATGAACGGGATGGTGCTGCACGGTGGTATCCGCGCCTACGGCGGCACCTTCATGTGCTTTACAGACTACGCCCGCCCGGCAATGCGTCTGGCTGCGCTGATGAAAATTCCAACCGTTTTTGTTATGACCCACGATTCTATCGGTCTTGGCGAAGACGGACCAACCCACCAGCCGGTTGAACATCTGGCAATTTCACGCGCGACACCGAACACCTATGTATTCCGCCCTGCTGACACCATAGAAACAGCAGAAGCATGGGAAGTCGCAATCAGCACAAAAACAACGCCGTCTGTCCTTGCTCTGTCTCGCCAGAACCTGCCAACCGTTCGGACAGAGCATAAAACCAAGAACCTGACCTCTCAGGGCGCTTATGTTCTTGCTGATGCCGAGGGTAAGCGTCAGGCGATCATCATGGCGACCGGCTCTGAGGTGGAAATCGCGTTGAACGCGCGTGACCTGCTACAAGCCGAAGGTATTGGCACCCGCGTCGTCTCTATGCCCTGCATGGAGCTGTTTGAGGCGCAGGAAGAACGCTATCGCAAACGCGTGCTTCCCGGTGGTCCCGTACGTGTTGCTGTCGAAGCGGGTGTCCAAATGGGCTGGGACAAGTGGCTGACAGGAGAACGCGGTAAAAACAACAAAGCCGGATTCGTAGGTATGGACAGTTTCGGCGCTTCCGCCCCTGCAGAGGTGCTGTACGAAAAATTCGGCATCACAGCAGAAGCCGTGGCCGAAAAAGTTAAGTCACTTCTCTGACGTTAATCAGTTCAATCGACAGTACGGCACGCGCCAAAATCGCGTGCCGTACTTGTTTCTAGCGAAGTGAGTCGTTCCGGGGCTGGCGCACTGTTATTTCAGAAACATTCCTTTTTCTCGTCGCGTTTTGGTTCCATTCCATCCGAAGCGGTATCGCTAACAGGTGACCCATCCGCATAGGTTTGCGCTAACAGTCTGTTACACAACGGATTTTCCCTTGGCGCGCCTCTTTCGCGCGTCTATATCAGACGCAACTTCTGGCCCGCGCACCAATGTTTTGCGCGACTGAATAAGGAGAGCGTGCTTTGACTGTCACCGTAGGTATCAATGGATTTGGCCGGATTGGCCGTTCAACCCTGGCTCATATTGCCGAAAGCGCGCGCAACGATGTTCAGGTTGTCAAAGTGAATGCCACCGGCCCGCTTGAAACTGCGGCGCACCTGATGCGCTACGACTCTGTACATGGGCGCTTTCCAAACGAGATTAAAACCGACGAAGGCATGCTTGATGTTGGGCGTGGCCCAATCAAGATGTTTTCCACCTATGATCTGAACGAGCTTGACTGGACGGGTGTCGATGTTGTGCTGGAATGCACAGGCAACTTTAACGATGGTAAAAAATCGGCCGCACATATCGAGCGCGGCGCCAAGAAAGTCCTGATCTCGGCCCCTGCTAAAAATGTCGATAAAACCGTTGTCTTTGGCGTAAACCACCGTGATCTGCTTGCCGAACACACCATAGTTTCAAATGGATCCTGCACAACGAACTGTCTCGCACCATTGGCTAAGGTACTGCATGAAGCGATCGGTATCGAACGCGGTATCATGACCACAATCCACAGCTATACCGGTGATCAACCCACGCTGGACCGACGCCACAAAGACCTTTATCGCGCACGCGCTGCTGCGATGGCAATAATTCCGACATCAACTGGTGCAGCCGCTGCACTTGGCGAGGTCCTGCCAGCCCTGAAAGGTAAGCTTGACGGGACAGCAATGCGGGTGCCGACACCGAATGTATCCGCCGTTGATCTGACCTTTGAGGCAAGCAAAGACGTCACCGTTGACGATGTGAACGAAGTCATGCGTGAAGCTGCGGAGGGTCATATGCGATCTGTCCTGTCATATGATCCGGAACCCAAGGTCTCTATTGACTTCAACCACACTCCCCATTCCTGTATCTTCGCACCGGAACAAACCAAAGTGATCGGTGGGCGCACCGTTCGTGTTTTGGCTTGGTACGATAATGAATGGGGCTTTTCTGTCCGCATGGCAGACGTAGCAGCGGCAATGGGGCGCCTCTAAAAAGAGGAGACGGGGGCAATATCTGTCTCCAAAAATGCCTATGACTAATTCTATAGCCTTGGTTTTGGGTTTCCTGATAATCGCGCTTTTTGTCGTTGATTACTTTTTCCTCCATTGGGGCATCCCGCTTTTTGTCGGCAAAAAATTCGCTGAACTTTCTGAATTTGTAGCATTCTGGCGATAAGCCGCTCATTTTGCGGTTGACCTTCTGAATTAAATACACATGTTAGCGATAACATTTTCAGGTAGCGCACGGAACTGCGGTGCCAACAAGAAAAGGGATCGCGTCATGTCAGTTAAAGTAGCAATCAATGGTTTTGGGCGAATTGGCCGGAACATTCTTCGCGCAATTGTTGAATCCGGCCGTACTGACATCGAAGTTGTCGCAATCAATGACCTTGGACCGGTCGAAACCAATGCACATCTTTTACAGTACGACTCGGTCCACGGCCGTTTCCCAGTCAAAGTTAAAACAACAGACGGCTCCATTGACGTTGGATATGGCCCAATCAAAGTCACAGCGTTGCGAAACCCGGCAGACTTGCCTTGGGGGCATATTGATATCGTTCTGGAATGCACAGGCCTATTTAGCGACAAAGACGATGCGGTGGTCCATCTCAAGAATGGCGCAAGCCGGGTGCTGGTATCCACCACATCAAAGGGTTCCGATAAAACAATCGTTTATGGCGTGAATCACAACACCCTGAACGGCGATGACGAGATCGTATCAAACGCGTCCTGCACCACGAACTGCCTTGCTCCAGTCGCGAAAGTTCTTCACGAAGCCTTTGGTATCAAACGCGGGTTCATGACAACGGTGCACAGCTATACCGGTGACCAACCCGTTCTGGATACGATGCACCGCGATCTTTATCGTGCGCGCGCGGCCGGGCTTTCAATGATACCAACGACCACGGGGGCTGCACGCGCGGTCGGGTTGGTCCTGCCCGAACTCGACGGAAAACTTGATGGCGTCGCAATCCGTGTGCCGACACCAAATGTGTCCGCAGTAGACTTTACCTTTGATGCGGGACGAGACGTGACACCCGATCAAATCAATGAAGCGATGCGCAATGCCGCTGCAGGGCCGCTCAAGGGTGTGTTGGATATTACCGATCACAAGCTTGTATCAATGGATTTTAACCATAACGCGCACTCATCTATTTTTGCGACAGATCAAACCCGGGTTTTGGACGGCAATATGGTGCGCGTTCTCGCGTGGTACGACAATGAATGGGGCTTTTCCAACCGTATGGCAGACACTGCTGTTGAGATGGGAAAATATCTCTAACCTGAAAAGCATCCTACAAAATGGAACGATATTTCCACTTTTCCTTTTCAAAACAGCATTCTGTTAGCCATTGTTAAACTTTGACTTCAATGCCAGATTCACCTCGGGCGGAACGAATTTCGAAACATCACCATCAAGACGGGCAATCTCTTTGACCAGTTTCGATGCAATCGCCTGATGGCGCGCTTCTGCCATTAGAAAAACTGTTTCTACGGTGTTATCCAGTGCACGGTTCATGCCCACCATCTGGTATTCATATTCAAAATCAGCGACAGCGCGCAGGCCACGAATGATGATTTGCGCACCAACGTCATGAGCGCAATCAATCAGAAGGTTTTCAAAAGGGTGCGCAACAATCTCAATTCCCGTTGTCTTCATCAACTCGGCGCATTCCGCTTCAATCATCACCACACGCTCTTCAAGCGTAAACAAAGGCCCTTTATCACGATTAATGGCAATACCAATCACCAGGCGGTCAACCAAAGCCGCCGCGCGCCGAATGATATCCAGATGGCCAAGTGTGACCGGATCAAACGTTCCAGGATAAAGACCGATACGCATAGTGGCGCCCCTTTATTGCTCGCCGCACGCAACAATATTGCGAACAGGATTGCAAGAGCATTCGGCAACGCAGCAAAAACGTTGTAAATCAGTGACCCATAATCATGCCCTGAAGCGCTTCCTTCTCCATTGCAAGTTCTGCTAATTGCGCTTTGACCACATCGCCGATCGAAATTACTCCGATCATTTTGCCGCCTTCCAAAACAGGCATATGGCGGAACCGGCCTTCGGTCATCATCTGCAAAATCGCATCCACCTTGTCACCGGGTGCGCAAGTTACGATATCGCGGGTCATCAAGTCGTCCACCTTGTCAGACATGCAGCTCGGCCCTCTTTTGCCCAACTCTCGCACTATATCTCGCTCTGAAAGAATGCCTTCGGCTTTGTTGCCATCTTTGGACACCACGACCGTCCCGATCTTTCGCTCTGACAGAATGGTTGCAGCATCGGACACTTTTGAACCCGGTTCGATAGAAACTACGTCCTGTCCGGTTTTGGATTTGAGTATCTGATGAACAAGCATTCGTAACCTCCTGATGCAAAAATTCTTACCTCAGCGTCGCCGCGCATTTGTGATCTGTCAAGTAAGCGCTTCTAATCGCGTCACTTCGCGCCGAATCCCCTGCCCTAAAAGGTCTGCAAAACGGTTTAATCGCTCTACCCGGCGGTCATCAGCGTGGCGCACAAGGTAAAAAGATCGCGTTAAACTTATCTGGTCTGTCAATATTTTCCGTATTCCCGTGGTCGAGGGAATCGCAAAATCATGCACAATCGCCACCCCTGCGCCTTGCCGAACGAAGTTGAACTGGACCGAGAATGAGTTTGAGGTGAGCGTCGCAGTGTTCGTCTTCAACTCGCCCAGATAATCCAGTTCCTTGTCAAAAATCATATCCGAAATATACCCGATGACACGGTGATTTTTCAGGTCAGCCACAGCGTTGATTGGTGGGTGCGTCCCAAGATAGCTTTCCGAGGCAGCAAGATGTAAGCGATAGTCTGAGACTTTCTGAACAAGCAGCCGACCGGCTGTTGGAGGTGACACCGTAACGGCCATATCCGCTTCGCGTTTTGACAGGTTAAACACCCTTGGCAACGCAACGATCTGCACCTCAAGCCCCGGATTATCATCACAAATTTCAGCACACACCTGGGGCAACAGGTAGTTCGCGCTGCCGTCAGGCGCCCCGATGCGGATGCTACCGGTCAATTGCCCCGCCTGCCCGCGTAAATCCTCGACCGCCATTGTCAGGCTTTGCTCGGCGCGCGCAGCGTGGTGTTGCAGCCGCTCCCCATCTTCGGTCAACCGATAGCCTTGCGGCGACTTCGCAAAAAGGGTTGCGCCAAGATCTTCTTCCAATCTTGCAACACGCCGACCAACAGTTGCAGGATCGACTTTAAGGGCGGCTCCTGCACGCGAAAGGCTTTCTGTTCGCGCCACCGCCAGAAAAATTCGCATGTCATCCCAGTGTAGTTTCACCGCCATACCAACAAATTTGCAAAACGCTTTTGTAAAACTACCTCTTTTCCTTACAAAATTGCAAGCCTATCCTCAACTGAAATTTAAAAAGGAGGAGGGCTCCATGGAACTTTCGCATTGGATTAATGGTAAACACGTTAAAGGCACGTCAGGACGTTTTGCTGATGTTTTCAACCCGGCCACTGGCGAAGTACAGGCAAAGGTGCCGCTTGCATCCAAAGCTGAACTTGATGCCGCCGTCGCTGATGCAGCCAAAGCACAAGTCGGCTGGGCCGCCCAGAACCCGCAAAAACGCGCACGCGTCATGATGGCACTGGTACAACTCATCAATCGCGACATGGACAAGCTTGCCGAGGCACTAAGCCGCGAACACGGGAAAACCTTTGTCGACGCCAAGGGTGACGTTCAGCGTGGCCTCGAAGTAATTGAATACTGCATTGGTGCGCCTCAAATGCTGAAAGGCGAATTCACTGACAGTGCTGGTCCTGGCATCGATATGTATTCGATGAAACAGGCATTGGGTGTTGTCGCCGGTATAACGCCCTTCAACTTTCCTGCAATGATCCCTCTCTGGAAAATGGGCCCTGCCCTGTCCTGCGGCAACTCAATGATCCTGAAACCATCAGAGCGTGACCCTTCAGTTCCGCTTATGCTGGCAGAACTCTGTAAAGAAGCTGGACTGCCAGATGGTGTGCTGCAGGTTGTGAATGGTGACAAAGAAGTTGTTGACGCGATTCTTGACAACGAAACCATCCAGGCTGTCGGTTTTGTGGGCTCAACCCCAATCGCGCAGTACATCTATTCGCGCAGCACGGCGAACGGCAAGCGTTGCCAGTGTTTCGGTGGCGCGAAAAACCACATGATCATCATGCCGGACGCTGACCTTGATCAGGCGGCGGATGCACTGTTGGGTGCTGGTTATGGGGCCGCAGGCGAACGCTGCATGGCCATTTCAGTGGCGGTCCCGGTTGGTGATGAAACGGCTGACAAGCTGATCGCAAAACTGGTTCCACGCGTCGAAGCGCTCAAAGTTGGCCCATATACCGCTGGCGATGATGTGGACTACGGCCCTGTCGTGACGGCTGCCGCCAAAGAAAACATTCTGCGCCTCGTTGAGACCGGTGTTGATCAGGGTGCGACACTTGTCGTCGACGGTCGTAACTTCAACCTGCAAGGCTATGAAGATGGCTTTTTTGTTGGACCGCATCTTTTCGACAACGTGACAACTGACATGGATATCTACCAACAAGAGATTTTTGGACCTGTCCTGTCCACTGTCCGTGCTAAAACTTACGAAGAAGCAATCGGTTACGCCATGGATAACCAATATGGCAATGGTACAGCAATTTTCACCCGCGATGGTGATACGGCACGTGATTTTGCGAACCGGATCAACGTCGGCATGGTCGGCGTTAACGTTCCGATTCCTGTCCCTCTTGCCTATCACACGTTTGGTGGATGGAAAAAATCCGGTTTTGGTGATCTGAACCAACATGGCCCGGATGCGTTCAAGTTTTACACCCGTACGAAAACAGTGACCTCTCGCTGGCCATCGGGCATTAAAGAAGGCGGCGAATTCTCTATTCCCGTTATGGAGTAATCGCAGAAATTGCTTTATACAAATCTATAGCTGCAAAATTCGGCAATTGGTCAAGGCCCGGTACGCACTGCGTGTCGGGCTTTTTCTTCCATTCGCCCTTGCAAGGCTAGATTAAAATTTGCGGATTTATGTGAGCCAATTCTGCGAAACTTAAATCTATATAGTACAAAATTTCTGCAACTTAGCGGGGCATGACAGGCGAAATTCACAGATCTTCGTAACATCTTTTGCCAACTCAATTGTGGCAAAGAAAGGCGGAAAAAACAAAACGGTCATAAAATAACCTCAGGAGGGGTAAAATTAAGACTGTTTCCCCGATTTATATTTTAATGCTAGCGTAGTTCGAAACAATCGCTCTACAACCCAGAGGCGGGTATCGGCAAAGGGAAGAATGAAGAGTTCACTGGGATCATTTTTGCGAAAACGGGGGCATCTACTGCTCTATTTTGTTGTTTGTTGTCTGATCCTTTCTTTTGGCTTTGCGCTTGACAGGTTGAATGCCAAAAATGCCGTTGTTGATCTTCGAATTTCTCTTATCGAAAAAGGCGCGACACTGCGCGCTCAGCTTGAGCGTGAGCTTATCGGAAAGATATTGATGTCGCGCGGGCTTGTCGTCGCAGTTATTACGAACCCCGGCATTTCTCAATCACAGTTTTCTGAAATTGCCGAACAACTTAAGCGTAACAATCCGGATATTATTAACATTGCTGCAGCACCGGATATGGTCGTCAAACTTGTATATCCCTATGCCGAGAATTCTGCGGTAATCGGGTTTGACTACCGTAGTTCCGAAGCACAATTAACCAGTGTGGAAATGGCCCAGGAAACAGGGATGCCAATTGTCTCAGGTCCGGTCAACCTCATACAGGGTGGAACGGGTTTTATCATACGGACACCGGTATTCATTTCTGATGAGGAAAGTGACTCTGAATCTTTTTGGGGGATTGTTTCCATCGTTGTAGACGATACCCTCTTTTACAAAAACGCCGGCTTGCTTGACGGTATCGCAACAGCAAACATTGCCTTGCGGGGCCATGATGGTAAAGGCGCACAAGGGGCTGTTATTTTTGGAGATGAAGCTACGTTTTCAACCGACCCGGTCATCCTTCCTGTCGCGCTTCCTTATGGGTCTTGGCAACTTGCTTTGGCACCCAAGGGTGGCTGGCCTCTTCACGCGGACAACTATCTGAAAACCTGGCGCGACGTCATTTTGTTTGGCTCTTTGTTTTTATTTCTGTTGGTCGCTTTGCGGAATTTTTGGGTGCGCAAGGAAGAAGCAGAGCAACAGTTGGTTCAGGCAATTGAATCAATTGATGACGGATTCGCCCTTTATGATGAGCAAGACAGATTTGTAATGTGCAACTCAAAATATCGCCAGATCTATGCAAAAACTGCCGACATGTTCAGACCCGGTGTTCCGTTTGAAGACATTATCCGGGAAGGTGTCAGGCGCGGGCAATATTCTGATGCGATTGGAAATGAAACAGAGTGGATACGAAAAAGGTTAGAAGATCACAGGGCCGCCAGCTCGGTCGTCGTTCAACAAGTTGAAAACGAGCGTTGGCTGAAAATTTCAGAACGTAAAACACCTAACGGAAGTACCGTTGGGTTCCGGGTTGATATTTCGGAACTCATGCTCGCCAGAAATTCTGCAGAACGAGCGAATAATGAAAAAACGAACTTTATTAATAATATCAGCCACGAACTGAGAACCCCGTTAACAGTTATACTCGGATATAATTCCTTTTTGGCAAAGCCCGAGTTCCTGCCATCTCACAAAATACTAAGCGCGGCTCTGGAAAATTCGCGATCTAAAAAAGATGATTTGAAACAAGCTATTAAAGGCTTTCTTGATGATGTCGTAAATTACGCTGGCCAAATGAACACCGCTGGCCAGCATCTTCTTGCTCTGATCAATGACATTTTGGATATCTCGAAAATCGAAGAAGGTAAGATGGAACTCAATCGACAACGGATTGATGTTGATACGATCGTTAAATCCGTTGCAGAGCAGTTCAAACATCATTCCGGTGCGAAGAAAATCGAAATTTTCAGAGAGACCCACAATGAATTCGTACTAGCAGATGAAACAAGGCTGCGGCAGACGCTCATTAATCTGGTTGGAAATGCTATCAAATTTACGGACCGAGGGTTTGTAAAAATTTACACAAAGGCCAAGGGTGACTTTGTCCATTTTTACGTTGAAGATACCGGTGTCGGCATAACCGAGAAAGATCAAAAAACTTTGTTCCAACGTTTCAGCCAGATCGACTCTTCAGTCACAAGATCTTTTGGAGGCACGGGCTTGGGGCTTTCGATCTGCAAATTCCTGGTCGAAATACACGGCGGTGAGATCAGTGTAGTAAGTACATATGGCGTGGGCAGCACGTTCAGTTTTTCTATTCCGTCCTGGACCGAGATCGGCGAAAAAGGCGTTGCCGAAGAAGCGTTGCAAGGCTGATTGGTTTGGATTTTTTCTAAAACCTTATTTCTAAAGGTTTTGCCAGCCAACATGATCAAATTAAATAAGACGTTTGCCCAAAGAAAATCACAATTGGGTCAAAAAATAATACGACTTCCCACCTGATAGTACATCAAAGGTTTTGAACATAACCGAATGCGGGTTTTGAAACATTCGGCTAAACGCGACGATGGGAAAAAAAATGTTACAGAGCATCAGGCGAAATCAGATAGCAATTGGGGTCTTAATGCTCGCTATTGGTGTTGCGTTTGGAATTTATTCGCTAGGCTTTGGGAGCGTTCTTGTCGCAGCAGAAACCTGGAGTTTCTACAGCGGCCAGCTTCCAATAGGAACGGCTGCGCTTCTTGGTTTGTTGCTGGGGTCCTTGGTACTTGCCCTGACCCGCCGGGGAAAAATTGCAAAACTTCAATCGCTGGTAATGGATAAACAGGCTCGGGAAATTTATTTTCAGGATCGCGCACTGAACGCACATGCGATCGTCAGCATCACGGATCCGGATTCAAAAATCCTGAGCGTGAACGACAACTTCCTTAAAACGTTTGAATACGAACGCGATGAAATAATTGGCCAAACGCACGAACTTATCCACCCAAGCCCCTATAGCGGCGCGGTTTCGGTGTTCAACGATATTTTTGAAGCCGTCAAACAAAACAAAGTTTGGAGCGGCGAGCATAAAGCTATCACGAAAACAGGCAAAACGCTGTTCATGCAATGCACTGTTGTACCGCTTCATGACGAAGATGGTAATCACGTTAAAAATGTCTCCATGCGAACGGACGTAACAGAAACACGCCTTGCTGAGGCAGATCGTTATCTGACATCTATGTTGGATAAGCTTCAGGACGAAGTGTACATCTACAACACCGACGATCTTCGGATCTCTTACATGAACGAAACGGCGCTGAACCGGTGTGAGTGGACACTTAAACTCGCGCGCACAAAACGCATTACGCACACAGCGTCTAACTTTGAAGAAGGTTTGTTCCGCAAACATGTCGAGCCCCTTTTCAATGGAGAAAAGGAATCTGTTGTTATCGAAACCTTGCACGACAAGGGGTTTGTGGAAATCAACACACGTCTTTATGTCGGCCCTGACGATGTTCCAGTTTTTGTTTCGGTCCTTCGCGACATCACCGAGCGTAAGGAAGTAGACCGCGCCAGAATGGAATCTGTTTCAGTCGTTAGCCATGAGTTGCGGACGCCACTTACATCAATCAAGGGTGCGTTACGCCTTTTGCAGTCTGGTGCCGCCGGTGTGCTTGAGCCAGGCGCCGCCGCAATTGTCGATGTCGCGGACCGGAACAGCGAACGGTTGCTGAAGGTTGTCAACGACATCCTTGATTTCGAAAAAATTCGCGCCGGTAAAATGGATATCAACAAGCGTCCGGTTAAGCTTTCGGACTTCATTATGGACGCCACCACTATGAACAAAGGTTATGGTGACGAGCATCAGGTTAAATTCGTTGCAACCGGGATTGAGAACGACGCCTTCGTATCTGGTGACTCTGACCGCTTGATGCAGGTGATTTCAAACCTCATGTCGAATGCTGTGAAGTACTCGCCCAAGAATGGAACGGTTGTAGTCAATCTCAAAGACACGGGCCGCAAATGGCGCATCTCTGTCAGTGACAATGGCCCAGGAATTCCAGAGTCGGCACGCGCATCAATGTTTGATAGCTTTGTACAATCAGACCCGGTTGATGGCATCATTCGTAAAGGCACAGGTCTTGGCCTTCCGATCGCGAAAGAAATTGTTGAGCGTCATGCAGGCAAAATCGACTTTGAGAGCACAGTTGGAGAAGGTTCAACATTCTATTTTGAACTGCCAAAAATCGAGAGCCCCGAGTTGGAGAATCCGAAGGATCGTGCTCAGCTTGCCGCAGAGTAACTTTTCGCGCCCGAACCCTCTGGATATGACAACTTAGCTTGCGTTGAGCCTCGCTGGTATTTAGTCTCTAACCAGCAATGTTATAGGAGAGTCTCGTACATGGCCGAGTTGCAAAAAATACTTCATGTCGATGATGATGATGATATTCGGATCATCGCGAAAATGGCTTTGGAGGTCGTAGGCAACTTAAATGTCGAACAATGCAGCTCTGGTATGGATGCACTTGAAATTGCACCACAATACAAGCCCGATCTGTTTCTGCTGGATGTTATGATGCCTGTCATGGGCGGTGAAGAAACCTGGCAAAAACTTCGCAATATTCCTGGTATGGAAAACGTGCCGGCAATATTTATGACCGCAAAAGCTCAGGACGCTGCGACAGGGGCACTGATCGAACTTGGTGCAATTGCTGTCATTACAAAACCGTTTGACCCAATGGAACTTTGCAGCCAGATCAGGTCAGCCTGGGACCGACATCAAAATAGTGGCTGATTACGTTAGAGCCTAAATCTTACTATGCTTCAGGCACGGTTTCCGGAACTCAAAGAAACCAGATGATCCAGCATCTCTTCCACCTGTGAGATCAGCGGACTAATCGTGTTCTCTGAAAGGGTGCCGGCAAGCGCCTTACCAAAATCAGTTTCTATCCTGGAGGTCATCAGACCAAGATCAGCAAAGCCGAGCGTTCGTGCGACGCCACTGATCTTATGAGCATTTGCACTGATTTGTTTCAGCGCATCTTCCGTATCTTCGCCTGTTTCGATCTGCGCAAGAAGATCATCAAAAAGCGCGATACGATCATCGATGTTAAGAAGAAACTTCTCTCGAATATTCGTAATCGCGCGGTCAAGCTGCTGTCGCTTATCGGCCTCGAAACTATCCATTATTCGCACTTCACTGTTAGCCAGCTTTCATAAAGCCTTTTTTAGTTTTGCTAACAGAAACACCTGCAGCTTCCAATTGCAAGGCGCGGCGTTTGTCTTCGGCAGATATCAGTGCGGATTCCATAAGCTGAGTCGCGTTACCAGAAGACCAGAGTGAAGACGTAACCGGCTCCCCCATCGCAATCGTTATCTCGCAAGGCGCCCCGGAGTCATATGCAATTTCCATCTCTTCAATGCTGAGTTGGATTGCTATTTCAAGATCCGGAGAAATAGCCCTGCTTCCCCTATCGGCGACGCAGACGAATTTGCCACTCCCACAGTAAGTCAACAGATAGTTAGACTGCTTCAAACTGTCTGCTATCGCGTCTGCAACATCTGTAAGGGTGTAAAGCATTTCTGTTGGTGAAGACCGTGAAAAAATTGTTTCGATCTCAACAATGGCAAAACCAATCGCGATTGACTGATAGACTTTACCTCGAGAGAGCTGGAGAAGATAATTTTCCATTGCAAGCTTGCCGATCATACCCGGGACATCTTCGATCGTAATCGCGTCCCCAATTGAAAAGCGCAGGGCGTCTTCGACCTTGGCTTTCAACGACTGAACAGCGAAGACATTGTTTGTTGAAACGCGGGTTTCGCGAACGAGGTTTTCTGCCATTCGAACACGTGCGCTCAGCTCTAACGTGTCAAATGGTTTTGTGACGTAGTCGGTTGCGCCTGCCGAGAAGGCTGCATCAACAAAGGACCGATCTGACATCGCAGTGATCATAATGATTGGAGACGTCTTGTAGCTCGCCATTCTTCGGATGCGCTGGCATAATTCGATGCCGTCCATCTCAGGCATTTGAATGTCTAAAAGGAAGTAATCAAAGGGTCGTGTTGCGGCGTCGATTTCTTCAAGTGCTGACAGCCCGGAGGTTGCAACGGTGATATCGCTGTAGCCGACGGACTTCAGAGATTCGGTTAACAGCTCCAGAGCAATTTCGTCATCATCAACTGCAAGAATCTTCATTGGACACTCCGCAAACTCATATATTGTTCATCAAAATAGTGCTACAAGAACCACTTAAATACACTTCGCCTACCCACACCCGAAGGTGCTCAATTTCCCCTGTTCTTTCTCCTTAAGATTGTGCCTTATAATTGGGGCAACAATTAGTCGTTTTTTTTGTAATTATTAGAAAATCGGAAACAAATGTACAATTTGTTGTTTTTTAGCCTACTTTTTCGCGCTTAAGTTGTGTTAGTTTACGTTACGGAAAGCAATACAAACAGTTTAAGTTTTTCTGATCTTTTCTTTTAGCAATTCTGAAATTCTGTTTTCGAGATCACAGTTCTCGAATATTCCATCGGTTGAATGCTGAGAAGAAAATAATCTTCCTCAAAAACTAACAAAACTACAATAGACACCCACCGGAGTGTTTGATTTAGATAACAAATATTGTGAAAACTCGGTTCTGCATAAACCGGTTTGTCAAAATTCGGAAACACACGCAAAAATCAAGTCAGCCTGCTTGGCTGGTTTCATATTCTATTTGCCTTAGTCCTTGCCTGAACAGCGTCTTCCTGTTTTGCTGCCTAAACCACAAGAAAGGCATCGCAATATGAACGTCAAAGACCCGGAATTCACCATTGGCATCGAGGAAGAATATCTTCTTGTCGACGCCGAAACCTTGGATCTGGCTGTCGCACCAGACGGGTTGATGGAAGCGTGCAAATCCGACCTTGAAGGCAAGGTCAGTCCTGAATTCCTTCAATGTCAGATCGAAATCGGAAGCCAAGTCTGCCACACAATCGGTGAAGCGCGCGATGACCTGCGGCATCTGCGATCAACCGTTGCCAAACACGCTGACAAATTTGGGCTAAAACCTATCGCAGCTTCGTGCCACCCGTTTGCCGATTGGAAGGAACAGCACCATACGGACAAAGAACGTTACAATGATCTGCGACGCGACTTAGGCGGCGTTGCGCGACGCATGTTGATTTGCGGAATGCATGTTCATGTCGGAATCGAATCTCAGGAATTGAGAATCGATCTGATGAACCAGCTCAGTTATTTTCTGCCACACTTGTTGGCACTGTCGACGTCATCCCCCTTTTGGCAGGGCGACGATACCGGGCTTAACTCTTACCGGTTGACGGTGTTTGACAACCTGCCCCGCACCGGTTTGCCCCCAAAGGTTAACAGCTGGTCGGAATATGAGCGATCCGTCCAGACTCTGGTCGATATGAAACTGATAGAGGACAGCTCAAAAATCTGGTGGGACCTTCGGCCCTCTGCCCGCTTTCCGACGATTGAATCCAGAATATGTGATGTTTGCCCTCGCCTTGAGGTCACACTCACGCTTGCGGCAATCACCCAATGCGTAACCCGGATGCTATGGCGCCTGTCTTGCCGGAACCAACGATGGCGTCTCTATGATAACTTCCTGCTCGCGGAAAACCGCTGGCGCGCGCAGCGATATGGCGTATCCGAAGGGCTGATCGACTTTGGGCGGCGCGAAGTCATATCCTTTGAAACACTGATCGATGAACTTATCGAACTGGTGCGCGAGGATGCAGAGGTGCTGGATTGCGTTGCCGAAATCGAAGCGGCGCGCCAAATTCTAGCGAACGGAACGAGCGCAGACCAACAACGCGCGGTTCGCGATGCGGCATTACTGGCGGGTGCCTCTGAGAAAGAGGCGCTCGTGCAAGTCGTGCGGCATCTGACAGAGGAATTTCACGCGGATCTTTAACGAAAAACCAACTTAGAGCGAAACCGTTCTAGCTTCGCCAAAAACATGACCTCCGGCAAGCGACGATTTAAAGACTAGTTCGTTTTCTTGTCGTCCACGATGTTTAGTGCTGCCATGCCACTATTCCCAAGCTCAACAGACGCAAAGGGACCTCCGTGGCACATGTTTCCTGCATCGTGAATATCCAACGGTGGCGTTTCTGCAAAAATCTTCGCAGCAAATTGCTCTGCATTGTCCTTTGGCCGGTACCCGAGAAAACTGGCTTTCGCGTTGTCGACCGGCGCTCTGTCGTTGTTTGAAACACCATACACAACTGAAAAGCCTGTCACTGGCGTTGATATTGCACGTTCAACCAAATGGATCAGATCATCATAGGACAGCCAGCTTCCAACAGCACGCGCGTTTGTCACCTGTGCACATGACAGGATGCGTAGGCAAACCGCCTCGACACCTCGTTTATCCCAATAGAGGCTGGCCAGATCTTCAGCGAAACACTTCGCCAGGCCGTAAAACGTATCAGGGCGATGTGGGGCGTCCGTTCCGATAAATTCTGTTTTAGGGTGCATGCCAACGGCATGAATAGAGCTTGCATAAACAATCCGCCGCACCCCGTTTCTGAACGCTGCTTCCCAGATGTTGTAAGCCCCGATTATGTTTGGGCCAAGAATGACCTCGAATGGGGATTCATCGCCAATTGCCCCAAAATGGACCACCATATCCGCACCTTCAAGCAGCGGTAGTATTTCGTCGAGATTTGCCAAATCTGCGCGCACGTAGGTTTCGTCCTCGTAAAGTGTTCCGATGTCATCAACAAGGTCAGTACTAACCAGTTCATCGGCCATCTTTAACAGTGGTTCACGCAAATACGAACCAAGACGGCCAGCGGCACCTGTAAGAGCGATCTTTTTCATTCGATGTGCACCTTCTATTTTTTCTTGTTTAACATAAACTTGCAATGCATACTTCATGTGATTCATACATCACGACAATTCACCCTGCACCTGCGCCAGCAGGTCATCAGCGGCGTTTGCCAGTAACGGGGTATCTACTCCACAAGCAACAAATGTGAACCCGTCGTTAAGCAGTTCAGCGGCAAACTTCGGGTCAAGCACCAAGGTACCAACTGGAACGCCCATTTCTATCAACTTTTTTGCTGCCGGTTTGATGATGCCCCATACTTCGGGGTCCATTGGTTTGCCAACCTTGCCAAGGTCAGCCGCGATATCAGCCGGGCCAAAGAATATGCCACTCACACCATCCACGGCAGCAATCTCTTCCGCGCGGCCAACTGCGGCTGCGGTTTCTAGCTGCAGGATCACTGTGGTTTCATCCTCCACCCGATCTACATAATCGGTGACTCGGCCAAATTTGGTTGCGCGGGTTCCCCCGCTTACACCGCGAATTGCACGCGGTGGATAGCGAGTCGAGGCCACGGCTTTTTCAGCTTCCTCGACCGTCTGTATCATGGGAAACAACAACCCCGGGGCGCCGAGATCAAGCAGACGTTTCACCTGAACAGGATCATTCCAGTCTGGTCGGACAATCGCGGTTGTTTTAGTTGCTGCAAAAACCTGCAACTGCCCCAGAACTGAAAAGAAATCATTCGGGGAATGCTCAATGTCAACCAACACCCAGTCATAACCAGAAGACGCGACAACCTCTGCCGCGAAATTGCTGCTAAGGCTTATCCACAGACCGATCTGTTTTTTCTTTTCGCGGATTGCGCGGGTAAAAGGATTTGCCGCCAGTTTCATCAGATCACAGCCTTTTCTTCGAACGGCTTATTTTGCACAATTCTCTCAAAACTAAATGGCGAAAGATTAAGCGAACGATACTCTCCATAGGCAATCAGTTCTGCGGTGCCCCGCCCCATTGCGGGAGATTGCTGAAACCCGTGCCCGGAAAAACCATTCACAAAAATAAAATTCCCGACCTCGGTATGCGGCCCGATTATCGCGTTCTGATCCAGCGTGTTGAAAGAATAATGACCTGCCCAGGAATTGATCAGCTTAATCGCTTCAAACTGCGGAACACGTGTTGCGATGGTGGGCCAGACCTTTTCCTCCCAAATGCTGAAATCCTGAACGAAATCATCATAGTCGACCGCCGGATCGTCGTCCGGTGGACAACCCGCCAGGTAATACGCCCCGTCCGTTCGCATATGTACACCAGACGGATCAATCGTAAGTGGCAGATCACGATCAAGCGGCTGTTCTGCATCAAAGATAAAGGTGTAGCGTTTGCGCGGTTCCACCGGTATTTCGATGCCAGCCATCCGTGATGTCAGAACGGCACGCGGCCCGGATGCGTTTACGACAGTGCCACAAGTCACCGCGTCGCCGGATTTCAGGGTAATACTCTCAACGCGTGTACCAGCCGCGTTTTTGGTCATCGCGACAACTTCGTTTGTCAGGTATTCAGCGCCCTTTTCGCGTGCTGACCGCTTCCACCAATCAAAAAGGGTGTTGCCATCAAAGTAACCCTCATCAATCAGGTTGTGATTGCCGCCAATAATGTCATCCAAATAGTAGAATGGATAATCACATTTGATTTCTTCAACGGTCATAAATTTGGTGCCTGCGCCACATGCGGCCTGCAGTTTTTGGTTTTCCCGAAGGATATTTGCAAAATCTTCGTTGTCCGCGAGGTACATGTATCCGTAGCTCTGCAAAGGGACATCTGGCACACGTGGATCATCCCCCATGAATTCGCGAAAATTTTTCACGAACTCGGCTGCGAACTGTGAGATACGCACGTTTATTTCATTTGAAAATTGCTGCCGCATACAGCTGTTCGTGTGCGATGTTGACGTAAACTCATAGGTCGGGTCTTTTTCAACCACCAGAATGGAACCGTCAAAATCGGGATTGTTGGACAGGAACCACGCGACAGACGACCCAAGCATCGCGCCCCCTACAATCACAACGTCATAGCTGCTCTTTTTTGGGGTTTCCAATTTCGCATTTTGGGCCATCAGACAACTTCCCCCCGTTTCACAGCATCTAATACTGAGTTTATCTCGTCATCGCTCAGGCCGTAGTCGTTCCTGGCAGCTTCAGGCGAAATATACCCTCTGGCAATATCCCTGCGAACCAGCGCGGGTGCACGTTCTTTTGCATT
The DNA here is from genome assembly GCF_023015645.1 of Pseudohalocynthiibacter sp. F2068. Classification (NCBI taxonomy): domain Bacteria; kingdom Pseudomonadati; phylum Pseudomonadota; class Alphaproteobacteria; order Rhodobacterales; family Paracoccaceae; genus Pseudohalocynthiibacter; species Pseudohalocynthiibacter sp. F2068. Next base: position 83,377 of record NZ_JALKAK010000001.1, on the reverse strand, counting down.
GCCGTACCCCGCCCCACCCGGAAACGCGAGCATGACCCGCCGCCCGTGTGGCACAAACTGCTTGCCTTTACCTTTCATCGGGGTGCCATCGTCCTGCGCTATTGTGGTCGGGCTTCCGTTTTCGCCGCCCTGACGGCCGCGCGCGGGGTGATCTACCCGATCAAACATCGCCTGAAAGTCAAACTCGTGCCCTTCGGCTGCACCAACTTCCATGTACTGCCCCAAACCCCCGCGATACTTGCCTGCGCCACCACTGCCGGGGCGTAGTTCTTTGCGCCATATGATGACGGGGCCTGTGTGTTCTGTCGCCTCGACCGGCATCGTCATGACACCTGAAGGAAAGGCAGTTGCATTAAGCCCATCTGAAGTGGGGCGTGCCCCCGAACCACCTGAATTGAATGTTAAGACTTCTGCCCGGACGGCTGTATCTGGCGCCATCTCGTCAGTCCGCGGGCGAAGCGAAACCTGAAAATTACACAGGGTCCCTGCCCCTTCGGCCGGAACCGTATCTGGCAGAATCTTATCAAGTGCATCGTAGACCGTGTCGGGGATCATATGACCGATCACATGCCGAAGCGCCACGGGTGCCGGATGAAGCGCGTTGACGATAGAATTCTCCGGGGCGGTCACCTCAAACGGTGCAAGCGAAGCCGCATTATTCGGAATTTCCGGCGCGATGGCGCATTTTAACGCGTAGCAGGCGTAGGCCTTGGTATAGACCAAAGGCACGTTAATCCCTTTCTTGTCTAAACCCGACGTTCCGGTGAAATCACAAGTGATTTTGTCCGCAAAGATTTCGAGTTTCACCTTCAGATCAATCGGTTTGCTGTACCCGTCAATAGTCATCTCACCCGTGGCCGACTCGCGCGGTAGCGCTGCAATCCGCTCAATCGTCGCGCGGTGTGAGTTTTCAAGAATAAATGCAACAATACCATTCAGGTCTGCTAAATCAAACTCAGTCATCATCTCGACAAGGCGGCGATGCCCAATCTCGTTACAGGTCGCAAGCGCGTAGATATCTCCGACAAGCTGATCGGGTTCGCGCACGTTGCCCCGAACAATTTTTATCAGTGTCTTGTCAACTTCGCCTTTGTTGGCGAATTTCATGATCGGGATGTAAAGCCCTTCTTCATAAACCGAAGCGGCATCCGCCCCAAAGCCCCGACCACCAATGTCAACGATATGCGCTGTGCAAGCAAAAAAACCAACGAGGCTACCTTTGTAAAAGGAAGGGGTAACTACCGTGATATCGTGCAGGTGGCCCGTACCCTCCCAAGGATCATTGGTGATATAAACGTCGCCTTCAAAGATGTTATCGCGACCAATTCGACGAATGAAATGCCCAACCGCATCTGCCATGGCATTCACGTGACCGGGTGTCCCTGTAACCGCCTGCGCCAGCATCTGACCTTCTGTGTCATAAACACCAGCCGAAAGATCGCCCGCTTCGCGCACAGAAGTGGAAAAGGCCGTGCGAACAAGGGCCTGTGCCTGCTCTTCAACGACTGAAATCAGGCGGTTCCACATGACCTGATTCAAAACTGTTGTTGATCTGTTTGTCATAGTATCCCTCTACGCTTTCGCGACAACATCAACACAACCATCAGGCTGCATGATTGCACGACGGCTGACCGGAAGGATGATCGTTGTCTCATCTTCCGTTATCGCGGACGGGCCTTCTGTCGTTTGCCCAGGTAGCATGTCTTTGCGCAAAACGACCGAAGCGTCGACCGTTTCCCCAAGTGCCGAATCAAACATCCTGCGGCGGCTGTGGCTCTTTGCTTCTGAACCCTCTGCAGCCGCCCTGGTCACTGCGACTTTCATTGGCGGTGTTGTGGCGTTCACAGCCCAAACTGTAATTTCAACGTCCATACCTTCGACAGCACGACCAAACAGCGTCACATAGTCCTGTTCAAACAGATGCTGAAAGGTTTCCGCGTTTGGGTTCATGGCTTGCTCTTCAGTCAGGATGATTGGAATTTCCCAACCCTGACCCGTGTAACGCATGTAGACCTTGAACTCTGAAAGGATATCGGACTCTGCATCACAGGATCGCACAAAGCTTCTGGCCTCGTTCTGTAAATCAGAAAGCAGCAATTTGATCACATCCGGCTGAAAATCCGATAGTTTCATATAGACGCTACGGTTCGCCTCAAAACTGAATGGTGCCCGAAGAAATCCGATCGCTGATCCAACGCCTGCCCCCGGTGGAACAAGCAACCGTTCAACACCCAGCTTTTCGCAAAGCCGGCCTGCGTGAAGCGGTGCTGCCCCGCCAAAGGCGATCATCGTGTAGTTCGCTAAATCTTCACCGTTTTCGACGGCATGCACACGCGCAGCGTTTGCCATGTTTTCATCAACAACCTCCGCGAGGCCAAAGGCCGCTGTTTGGGCATCCATATCCAGTGGTTCGCCAAGAACCTTTTCCAGCGCTGCCGCTGAACTGGCCATGCTAAGCGAAATCGACCCCCCTGCAAAATTATCCGGATCAAGCTTTCCCAAAACAAGGTCTGCGTCCGTTACAGCGGGTTTGTCACCCCCTCGCCCGTAACAGGCTGGCCCGGGCTCTGACCCGGCAGATTCCGGCCCGACACGGATTTGGTGCATCGCGTCAACATGCGCGAGCGAACCGCCGCCTGCCCCAATTTCCACCATATCGATCACAGGGATCGAAATTGGCATACCGGACCCTTTCTTGAAACGGTAGGTCCTTGCCACTTCGAACACCCGGCTGGTTTTAGGGGTTTGGTTTTTGATCAGGCAAATCTTGGCTGTGGTGCCACCCATGTCAAAAGACAGAACCTTGTCCAGACCATATCGCGAGGCAATGTTCGCGGCAAAAACGGCGCCACCTGCGGGGCCGGATTCAACAAGACGCACCGGAAATTCAGCGGCACTTTCAATTGAAATAATTCCGCCGCCCGAATGCATCAGGAAGATTGGGCATCTCACACCCTGTTCCTGAAGACGCCCTTCCAGACGCCCCAGATAACTTTTCATCAAGGGTTTAATAAAAGCGTTGGCAACGACCGTGTTGAAACGCTCATATTCGCGCATCTGCGGGGATACTTCGCAGGACAATGACACCATAGTATTTGGCATTTTCTCAGCCAGAACGTCGCGGACAAGTTTTTCGTGCGTATCATTCAGATAAGAATGGATCAGCCCAACCGCGATGCTTTCAAAGCCCGCTTCGCGGATTTCATCAACCAGCGCTTCAATGTCAGGACGGTTCAGAGGGATCAGAACTTCACCCTTCGCGCTGATGCGTTCCTTCAACGTGTATCGCGCCTGGCGCGGTAGCAACGGCTCCGGCAGGGTCAAATTCAGATCATATTGCTCAAAGCGAGACTCTGTGCGCATCTCGATCACATCACGAAAGCCCTGCGTTGTGATCAGCGCAGTCTTTGCGCCGTGCCGCTCTATGAGGGCGTTTGTCGCAAGCGTCGTTCCGTGGATGATCTGCTTGATCGCTGAGGGATGGATACCCGCTTTATCGCAGACCTGCGTCAACCCATCGATGATCGCATCTTCGGGCGCGGTGTATGTCGTAAGAACCTTGGTTGAAAACTGTTTTTCGCCAACCTCGAGCACGACGTCGGTAAAGGTGCCGCCGATATCAACGCCCATACGTACTGATGGTTTTTTCATTTACAGACTCACCCAGCTTTTCAAGAAGTGTATACTTCAGGGTAAGACAGCTTTATAAATAAAATCCAATTATTTTGTTGAATTAATAGGATAAGAAAAATCTATCCTACTTTTTTTTGTTCCTATGCTTTTTCTGTTCGAAGTCGTCGATGAATCTTGTCGCGACTTCGTTCGCAATACTCGCTGCTGTTGCAACGTATTTTGGTGATTTCTTGGTATCATAACGCGCAAGGAAACGCAGGCTTTCGGGAACCCATTCATATTCGATCTGACAAAGCTCACCAGAAGCAAGTTCACCCGCGACCATAACTTCCGGCATGGTTGCGATGCCCATTCCGTTCATCGTCATGTGAAGGCACGCCGCAAGGTTGCTGGAGGGTACCAGACGCGCAGAAAGATCATGGCGAGAGGCAAAATGTTCGGTGACTTCCAGAAAGGACTGCGTGTCGCGTGAATGGGTCAGAATCGGATAACTCGCCAGATCATTCATCGTGACACGCGTTTTGGAATTCAAACCTATCGCGGGCGAGGCGACCCAAATCATGGCGTAAGTTCCAAGGTCTTCGCTGCCGCTGGTCATACCTTTGAAAGGACCGTATTGCAGCGCGAGGTCAATCGAGCGTTCAAAAAGTTCTTTTTCCAGATTGACCGAAAGATCCACCGTCAGTTCAACGACAATTTTTGGAAATCGTTCTTTCAGGGTTTTAAGAAATTCGCGCAACCAAGTGTGCACGACCATTTCGGTAACACCTAGCCTTAGCACACCATCAAAAAGTGCTGCATTGTTTGAGGCCTCGATCATATCTTCCGTGGCACGAAGTATGCGCCGCGCGTGTTCCAGCAATTCCTGACCTTTGGTTGTCAGTCGCACAGAGCCTGCGTCGCGTTCCATAAGTTTTACTTTCAGAACGGCTTCCAGTGCTGAAATTCGTGCTGAAATATTTGGCTGCGTTGTGTTCAGTCTTTCGGCGGTTCTGCGAAAGCTTCCGAGATTGGCAACCCAGACAAAGGTCTCAAGCTGTTTAAGGTTAAGCTGCAAAATACCGGTCCTTTGTGTTGCGGGTTCATGTCTCGCGACGAGATGGATAGGTATCCAGATATAGCCCGCTAAAGCACGATTGCGCAGTTCGGTTCGCAACCTTACCCCTTCAGGATCAGGTCTGATGCTTTCTCGGCAATCATGATCGTTGGCGCATTGGTATTGCCCGACGTGATTGTCGGCATGACTGACGCATCGACAATACGCAAGCCCCCGATACCGTGCACCCGCAGATCTGCATCGACGACAGCCTGCGTATCACTTCCCATCTTGGCTGTTCCGACCGGGTGAAAAATGGTTGTCCCTATATCACCGGCTGCGCGCACCAGATCATCGTCATCATAATCCGGTCCGGGGCGCATTTCTTCCGGGTGATATTTTTGAAATGGCGCTTGTGACACGATGTTACGGGTCAGGCGGATCGCCCGTGCGGCGACCAACCTGTCGCCTTCTGTTGACAGGTAGTTTGGCGCGATATGGGGATGCGCAAACGGGTCAGATGACTTCAGACGCACCTGCCCGCGGCTTTCTGGCCTTAGATGGCAAACGCTTGCGGTAAATGCTGGAAAGGGGTCCAAATCCTCGCCAAACTTTGGCAAGGACAGCGGCTGAACGTGATATTCCAGATCCGGGGTTTCCAGCGATGCATCCGATTTTGCAAAGGCCCCAAGCTGACTGGGCGCCATCGACATTGGCCCGCTGCGCCAAAGCGCGTATTCGAGGCCAATCATCGCCTTCCCCCAAAGCGTGCTGGCCTTTTGGTTCAATGTCTTCACGCCACTTACGCGGTAGGCACATCGCAGTTGCAAGTGATCCTGAAGATTACCGCCTACACCCTCCAGATTATGCGCGACAGTGATCCCATGTTCCTTGAGATGCGCGGCTGGGCCAATGCCTGACAACATCATCAACTGCGGCGACCCGATCGCGCCAGCCGACAGGATCACCTCTGCGTTTGCGTTCGCAATGCAAGGCTGATCACCCTGCCTGAACCGGATACCGGTTACTTTTCGATCTGCCACAATCAGGCCTTCAGCTTGCGCATTTGTCAGGACAGTCAGGTTGTCCCGGCCTTTTGCAGGGCGCAAAAACGCCTTTGATGTGCTCCACCGCCAACCGCTGCGTTGATTGACCTTAAAATATCCCACACCTTCGTTGTTGCCACGGTTGAAATCGTCGGTGCGCGGTATGCCCGCGGCCTCGCTCGCATCAGCGAAGGCATCCAGAATTTCCCACGACAACCGCTGTTCTTCAACGCGCCATTCCCCGCCCGCACCGTGCAGCTCATCTGCCCCGGCAAAATGATCTTCGGATTTCCTGAAATACGGCAAGACATCATCCCAACCCCAGCCAGTATTGCCAAGTTGTCGCCATCCGTCATAATCCCGCGCTTGCCCGCGCAAATACAGCATACCGTTGATCGACGAGCAGCCCCCGAGCAGGCGCCCACGCGGATACCCGATGGAGCGGCCGTTCAAACCTTTTTCAGCCGCCGTTGAAAACATCCAGTCTGTTCGCGGATTGCCGATGCAGTAAAGATAGCCCACCGGGATATTAACCCAGATGTAGTTGTCGTTGCCCCCCGCTTCGAGCAACAAAACCTTGTTGCGCTTATTGGCGGAAAGCCTGTTGGCAACAACACATCCGGCGGAACCTGCCCCCACAACGATATAGTCGAATGATCCGAAGTCTTTCATCCCGCCCAGCCTTTACATTTTACTGCACAAAGTTGGCACTGACCAATTTCTGCAACCAGAACGTCACCTCGCCTGAGTTTAAGCAAAGAACTGGAAAACCGGATGCAATTCAAGCTCAGACAACAAAAATAAATGTAAATTTCGAAAGGGTTAGCAAGACAGCGAAGGTTCAGCACGTTTCGCGACCCAATGCGCGACTTATAATGGCATCAGTATCGCACCCCTTCGGCAGCGTTCCGAAAGCGCCGCGATAGCCCGGGGCAAGACGAGACGCGCAAAACGCCTCTGCCACTTTAGTCGGAGCATGTTGGGTCAGCAAAGCGCCCTGCAGCGTCAACGCTATCATTTCCGTTATGGTGCGCATCCGGCTTTCCATCGCGTCCCGGTCATCAAATTCTGCGCGCAAGCGATCAATCGCACTGTCAAGGTTCTGGTCATTGCCACGCGCCTTTTCCAACTCGTCTAAAAGTGCAGGAACCGCATCCGCCTCGCGCGTGATCGCGCGTAAAACATCCAGCGTGACAACATTTCCGGACCCCTCCCAGATGGAATTTAGCGGTGCTTCGCGATAGAGCCGCGGCATGATGCTTTCTTCGACATAACCGGGGCCGCCATGACATTCGAGCGCCTCTGCAACAAGACCGGGGCAGCGTTTGCAGTTCCAGTATTTAGCAACAGCCGTGCCAATTCTGGCCAACGCCCCTTCTGCGGTGTCACTTGCATGGTCCATCGCACGTGCAACACGCAGACCCAGCGCAAGTGCCGCCTCAACCTCTAGCGCCATATCTGCAAGCACGTTTTGCATAAGCGGTTGCTGAATAAGACGCTTTTGAAACGCACTGCGGTGTGTCGTGTGATGCAAAGCCTGCACAAGCGCCTGTCGCATCGTCCCTGCGGATGCCATTGCGCAATAGATACGGTTGCCGGTAACCATCTCTATGATGGTTTGAATGCCACGCCCTTCCTCGCCTAGCATTTCACCGTAAGTGTCCTGAAACTCCATCTCGGTTGAAGCGTTTGACTTGTTGCCAAGTTTGTCTTTCATTCTCTGAATGAACAGGTTGTTGCGCGTACCATCAGGCCGCCAGCGCGGAACAAGAAAGCAAGAGATGCTTGCGCTTTGTGTTTTTGCCAGCACCAGGAAAGCGTCACACATCGGTGCCGAACAAAAAAACTTGTGGCCCGTCAGCAAATACGCCTGACCTATGCCTTCTTCCCCGGCCGGCGCAGCAACGGTTGAATTGGCCCTTACGTCAGAGCCACCCTGTTTTTCCGTCATGAACATCCCGATCATCGCACCCGTTTTCTCGGGTGCCGGTATGTCGCGTGCGTCATAATCCGTCGACAGGATGCGCGGCATCCATTCTGCTTTGATGGATGGGGTGGTGCGCAAGCTTGGTACCGCTGCATAGGTCATTGCCATTGGGCACATGACACCACCTTCGACCTGGCTGAACATATAGGTCAGCGCCGCCTGCCCCAGATGGCCGGCATTCCCCTCGTTATGCCATGCAAAATTATGCATCTGGGTCGAGACCGCAAGCTTCATCAGGTCGTGGTAGGCCGGGTGAAATTCAACCTGATTTATCCGCATCCCGTAGCGGTCGAATGCGCGAAGTTCTGGTCCGAAACGGTTTGCCTGATTGGCTTTTTCAAAGATTTCGTCCGCCCCGCACAACGACCCGACACGGGCCATGTGTTTCTCATGGGAACCACCGCCCTGAACGTCAAACCAGTCACGCAACGCAGTGTCATCCACCCAGAGACCCTGATCCCTCATATGTGGTGGCATATTCGTTACGTCATGTGTCGGCAGGCGTGAAATTGGATCGCGGGGTTTCATGATGGGTCCTCCCGCCAAAAGCTTAGCGGCTGCCCTGCCCTGTGATCAAATCAAATTCCACGCCTCATTTAAAAGTGTTCTGCACGCGTAAAACGCGCCAGAGCTTCTGACAGGTTTTTAACTTGCTGCGCTGCACATTCATATCCGAAAGACAGGCTGCAAAATTCGCGGAACCAAACCTTTGAAACGAAGCGGCGCATCGGTCGCCGCAAGGCAAATGCACGGCGCGCCCGCATCAGCAATTGGTGTGTGCTCGAGGTCCTGATTAGCAACTTCCAGATCACCGACCCCGTAACGGCCGGTTTCGTCACTGAAACTTCCTTGCAGGACCAAAGTAAGTTCAAGTCCATTGTGGCTGTGATCAGGCACAGCCTGGCCCGGCGGAATAAACAGAAGCCTTACACTGCCATCCTGTCCCGCACTCAGAATGCTCTGGCGCACCCCCATTCCAACGCGGCGCCATCGCGGTGCTGCACCTTTCAGTGCTTCCATTACTGGGCCCGGATAAACACCGGACCTTTCATAGACCGGTTTCTGCTTGAAAGGCGCATCCAACTGATCAAGTATCCTGACTTTCAGATCATCTGACACCGGTTCGTCAGGCAGGCTTTCCAGAATTGCTCCGCCTGCCGCATTATGCGCCTCAAGCCCTGCCCGGCACTCTGTACACAGCGAGATATGCGCAGCGACAACCAATGCAAATGGATGCACGAGCAACCCTGTCGCATAGGCTTGCAAAAGCGATTCAGGGATATGATGATTGATATCAGCCATAACTATCGTATCCCCCTTAACTCGTGTCGTAATTTTTCAAGGCCAAGCCGAATTCGGGACTTGATGGTCCCCAGTGGCAATCCGGTCAGCTCGCGAATATCTTGATGGGACAGTTCGCCCAGGTAAGCTTGTTCAATCATAGCGCGTTGCTCTGGTTTGAGGCGTGATATCGCCTTTTTAAGGTGTTCGGCTTCCTGTTCTACAGCGAGGATTTGACCTGCGTCGGGTTCATCTTCAACTTCGTAGTGCAGCTCTTCGGGAACCGGTTTGTTTTCTTTTCGCATGACGTCAATCTGGCGATTGCGAGCGATCTGGTAGATCCAGGCAGATACCTGTGCACGCTGCGGATCAAACTGATCGGCCTTGCGCCAGACGGTCAACATGACGTCCTGTACGATATCTTCGACCTGTCCCCCTTTGGCACCTGACCTGATTGCAAACCCTTTCAGCCTTGGAGCAAAAAAATCGAACAAAGCAGCAAAAGCTGCCCTGTCCCGATTGTCACGAACAGCCAGCATCAATGTCGTCTGTTCGGAAAACTGGACAGTCGACTGATTAGACACGTTTGCTTTGTCCTTATAAAGGCGAATACCCGCTTTATCCTCTAATATTTGAGGCCTGTATGCAGGTGGAGAAGGGTCATGTGTTAACGTCAGCATACACACATTACGGCCACCGCGAAAAGATGGATCAATTTTTGATCTGTTTTATTTTTTGCGCCGTAATAGTCTTGAAACACCCGACGGAGATAAAATGTCCCTTGACGCAACACCACCACAGCCTCAGCGCATCGCCATTATTGGCGGGGGTATCTCCGGCCTTGCCGCCGCTTATCTGTTAGCACCACATCATGCCGTCACAGTTTTTGAAGCAGCGCCGCAATTTGGCGGTCATGCCCGAACCGTGATTGCAGGCAAAAACAATGACCAGCCTGTTGATACAGGGTTTATCGTTTTCAACTACGCGAACTACCCGCATCTCACCCGTATGTTTAACGAACTGGACGTACCCGTTGCCAAAAGTAGCATGAGCTTTGGCGCCTCAATCGACAATGGGCGAATTGAATACGGGCTTCAGAATACGCGCGCACTGCTCAGCCAACGCAGAAACATGCTGCGCCCACCTTTCATGCGCATGGTTCGGGACATCGTGCGGTTCAACAACCATGCCGAAGCCATGGCAACGGACGATAGTGCAACAATCGGAGAGTTGATGGATGAGCTGCGCTTGGGCCAGTGGTTTCAAAAATTCTACCTGATGCCCCTCTGCGGCGCTATCTGGTCGACCTCCCCGGACCAGATAAGAAGCTTTCCGGCGCGCGCACTGGTTCAGTTTTTTCGCAATCACGCGCTTTTGTCGACTTCCGGGCAGCATCAATGGTGGACCGTTGACGGTGGCAGCATCGAATACGTGCGTCGGTTAGAGCGGCACTTACGCTCCAGAAGTGTCGTTTTGCGCAAAAACACACCTGTGAAAGCTGTTTCACGCAATGGAATTCAAAGCCATATCATTTGTGCAAATGCGCCGATCCAAAACTTTGACCACGTCATTTTTGCGTGTCACTCAGATCAGGCACTGCGACTGCTGGAACGCCCGACAATAACGGAGCAATCAGCACTCTCTGCAGTCAGGTTTCAGAACAACCAGATGATCTTGCACTGCGACACAGCGCAGATGCCGCAAAGAAAGGCCGTCTGGTCAAGCTGGGTTTACAAAGCCGACACAACCCGGCCCGAACCCGCAATTGGTGTAACTTACTGGATGAACCGGCTTCAGAATATTCCCGAGGCTGACCCGCTGTTTGTTTCGCTGAACCCGTCGCGCGACGTACCCGAGCAGTTGATTTATGATCAAAAAACCTTTCGCCATCCGGTTTTTGACAGTTCGGCGCTGGCTGCGCAGCAGGTGCTGCGAAACATTCAGGGTGCAAACAACACATGGTTTGCGGGCGCGTACACCCGGCACGGATTTCATGAAGATGGTTTTGCAAGCGCGGTGCGCATCGCGCGATCTATAGAACGGCAGTTTGCATGAACATGTCACCCGAACATATCCCCGGATTCACAACCCATACGCGGTTGGGACAAATCAAAAATGCCTTTCGCTATGGGGTTGATTTTGTGTTGATCGCCCCTGAATCGCGATGCGGGCCCGTGCTTTTCTCTCGGAACAAATTCAATCTGGCATCTGTTCATGACAGCGCGCATGGCGGGACGCCTAACAATGGGCGTGGTGCTGTCTGGGCCCGGGATGTTCTTGCCAAAGCTGGTTTTGAATTCAAAAACGGGCACGATTTGCTTTTACTGACCCAGCCGCGCTTTCTAGGATATATATTTAACCCGGTCAGTTTCTGGCTTGTGATGGAGGGGAATGATCTTCTGGCGGCAATCGCGGAAGTGAATAACACCTTCGGGGATCGCCACAGCTACCTATGCCACCTTCCTGATTTTGCACCCATTTTAAAGACTGACAAACTGCACGCAGAAAAAGTTTTCCACGTCTCACCGTTTCAGGAAATTGCCGGTGACTACACCTTTACATTCGACATTCAACCGGACCGGATCGCGATCCGGATTATTCATCGAAACGGGCCAGAAGGCGTAACGGCAACCCTGACAGGACCGCGTACACCTTTAACGAACCTATCAATACTGCGCTCAAACCTGCGGCGCCCCTTTGGAGCGATACGCACAATTGTGCTAATTTACCTGCAGGCCATACGGCTGAAGCTTAAGGCGGCGCCTTACCGAACCCGTCCCGCACCACCAAAAGAGGAGGTTTCCTAATGCTGTTTTTGACCAAACGCGTGAAACACGATTTTCTCGAAACTTGCGCACAGATATCCACGGGCAGCCTGCGACTGCACACCCCGGAAGGTGAAATCTATGACTTTGGAGCCGGCGCACCCGATGCCGAAATGCAAATTCACGACTGGTCCGTTGTAACAGCGGCGGCCGCACGTGGGGATATCGGCCTTGGTGAAACCTATGTTGCCGGTCTTTGGGACACCCCGAGCATCGAAGACATGATCAAGGTCGCGTTGCTTAACCTCGACCAGTTCCAGAACTACGCCTACGCAGGATTCTGGAACAATCTGAAATTCCGCATGGTCAATCATCTGCTGCGCGCAAATTCAACCAAAGGCGCCTCCCGCAATATTCGTGCGCATTATGATGTTGGAAACGAATTTTATCAGCTATGGCTCGACCCTAGTATGACCTATTCTTCAGCTTTGTTCAGCCCGGATGACACTGATCTGTATCGCGCGCAAAACCGAAAATATGACCGAATTCTTGGGCAATTGGGACAGGGCGAAAAAACCCTTGAGATAGGATGTGGCTGGGGTGGTTTTGCAGAGCGGGCAGCCGAAACCGGGCGTGAAGTAACAGGCCTTACAATATCGCCAAGTCAAAAAGGCTATGCAGATGCACGCCTTGATGGGCGTGCTGAAATTCGCCTTCAGGACTATCGCGATTGCAAAGGTACATTCGACAACATTGTGTCGATCGAAATGATCGAGGCGGTTGGCCAGTCTTATTGGCCAACTTACTTCAAAACCCTTAAAGATCGCCTTTCTGAACAGGGCAAAGCCGTCGTACAGGCTATCACGGTATCTGACACTTATTTCGACATTTACGCGAAAAGCTCTGATTATATCCGGCACTACACCTTCCCCGGAGGTATGCTGCTGTCAAATGCAGTGATTTCTGAACAGGCGAATCGCGCGGGACTTCGGGTGCGAGAAAGTTTTTCCTTCGGGGCCGACTATGCCCAAACATGCCGGGCGTGGACAGAACGTCTGGAGGCACAGTCCGCACGGATCATGAAGCTCGGACATGACGAGAGGTTCATCCGGAACTGGCGCTATTATTTGGGGGTCTGCGCTGCGTCCTTCGCCGTAGACCAAACAAACGTTGTTCAAGTGGAGTTGGTACATGCTTAAAGCGAGTCTTCTAACCGTATTAATTCTGATCGCCGTGCAACTCGAACATACACATCGCACCGCAAACATCCCCGGCAACTTTGCCATTCAGAGCACAGGATAATCACAATGGCATTGGAGCTGATTTCAGCGGCTTTTGCCGCAGTCGTACTTGTCTATGTGATAAGCAAGAAGCTGGGCTTCTCTGCGCAATCACCGCAAGATTACAATGCAACGTCACCCGCATTTGACCTGCGGAAACATCTTTCAGGACCAATCCTGTGCGAAGGCATCATCTATGGCCCTATGGGGCGCGTCAATTCGCGTTTCGTCGCCGACATGAACGGCGTGTGGGATCGGGCAACAGGAACTTTGACAGAGTCATTTCACTATTCCAGCGGCAACACACAACTTCGCAAGTGGAATCTGACAATAGGAAACGACGGATCGTTTAGGGCAACCGCTGACGATGTTATCGGAACAGCAGACGGCATACAAAGCGGCGCAACCGTTCGCATGCGATACCGCATTCGGCTTCCCGAAGACGCTGGCGGCCACGTGCTGAATGTAACGGATTGGATGTATCTCATGGAAAACGGCAGCATCCTGAACAAGTCGGAAATGCGGAAATTTGGTGTAAAAGTTGCTGAACTTGTCGCTACTATGCGCCCGGCGAATGCCTTGAATGTTTGACGGAAAAAAATACTGGATCATCGGCGCGAGCGAAGGTCTGGGGCGTGCTCTGGCCAGCGAAATGTCGAACTCAGGGGCGTCTGTCATCTTGTCTGCCCGAAATGAAGAGCGGCTTATTGAGCTTGCAAAAGAACTTCCGAACGCTTCAGTCTGCGCCCTTGACGTCACGGACGAGGCTTCCATTAAATCGGCGGCAGAGCAAATAGGCCAGTTTGACGGCGTTGTGTACTGTGCCGGGTTTTATGAACCAGTCAAAGCAACGGATTGGAACAGCGCCGCTGCGGTCACAATGGCTGATGTTAATTTTACAGGTGCTTTGCGGGTTCTAGGGCAAGCTGTTCCAAAACTCTTGGAACAGGATCAGGGCCATATCATTCTTATCGGCTCTCTTGCCGGATTCAGGGGGCTTCCCGGCGCAATTGGTTACGGCGCCAGCAAAGCCGCACTTATGCATCTGGCCGAAAACCTTCGGGCAGATCTTAAACACACTAAGATAAGCGTTCAATGCATGAACCCCGGCTTTATAAAAACCCGCCTTACCGAGAAGAATGATTTTAAAATGCCGTCCATCATGACCCCGGAAACGGCCGCACGACAGGTTGCGAATGCAATAACGAATGGCCGGTTTTCAACGAGCTTCCCAGCACCATTCGCGTGGCTTTTTCGCATAGGGCGGTTCCTGCCCCTCTCCGTTTTCCAAAGACTTTTCTAATCTGCCTTAGGTAATAACACTTTCAAATCGCAACGAAAAAGAAACTCGGGCATTTTTCTCAAAGTTGTGCGTTGGTTGGGGCATAGGTGCGGCTGGTTTGTTCAAGGTTTCTTGATAGGCATTGCCAGACAGAACAGAAATAGCCGTGCCACGGGTGCAGAATTTGCTCTTTCAGGCCGAAGGGAGCGGAATTCACATTTACTGTGCATACCCTGCCGTTCATGCCGGCAGTTTGCGACAATTCCCGTATGTGACAAGGCGGCAATCTAGCCGCCTTGTCACTTAATTTTAGTGTGTAAACTTCTTGATTTCGCCAGATGCAAGCCGCGCTACATATGACAGAAGCTCTTGCTTGACGAGCTTCATCAGGAAGTAAAGCGCTGTGATGTTTACGACTGCCATCGCAAATATCGCAGCATCCGAGAAATCGATCACAGGACCAAGATTGGCGGCCGCGCCGATAACGATGAAGACACAGAAAATGACCTTGAACACCAACTCGGATGTTTGACCTTCACCAAACAGATAAGTCCAGCTTTTCAACCCATAGTAGGACCATGAAATCATCGTGGAAAAGGCAAACAACACCACAGCCACAGCCAGAACATAGGGGAACCAGCTAAACGCCGATGCGAAGGCCGCAGATGTCAGCGCGACACCCGTATTCCCGTCGACCGTTGCGATATGCGCACCGTCAAGTACGTAAAGCCCAGTAGCCGGATCCGAGATAAGTTGACCCGATATGGTGATGACAAGCGCTGTCATCGTGCAGATTACGACCGTGTCAATAAATGGTTCGAGCAAAGAGACAAAACCTTCAGTTATAGGCTCTTTCGTTCTTACCGCAGAGTGCGCGATTGCTGCCGACCCAACGCCTGCTTCGTTTGAAAATGCAGCACGTTTAAAACCCTGGATCAAAGCACCGACCATACCACCAGCGACGCCCAAACCAGAGAATGCACCACTGAAGATCTGACCAAAGGCCCAGCCGATCTGATCGTAGTTCATCAAAATGATAACTAGCGATGCACCAACGTAGAGGATACCCATGAAAGGAACGACTTTTTCAGTAACCCGCGCAATGGATTTAACACCGCCGACGATGACAATGAACACGACAGCAGCAAAGATCACGCCCGTAATCCAACCTGGATACGCACCAGTGATACCTGAAATCTGAGCATGTGCCTGATTGGCCTGAAACATATTGCCGCCACCAAGGGCGCCAAGGATACAAAAGATCGAAAACAGGATCGCGAGTATCTTACCTCCAGGCAGCCCAAGTTCAGAAAAACCCTTGGAAATGTAATACATTGGCCCGCCTGAAACGGTGCCATCTGGGTATTCGTTTCGATATTTCACACCAAGCGTACATTCGGTGAACTTCGAAGCCATTCCCATCAAACCGGCAAGGATCATCCAGAATGTAGCACCCGGTCCACCAATGCCGACTGCAACAGCAACACCTGCGATATTTCCTAAGCCAACAGTGCCCGAAAGCGCGGTCGCCAGCGCCTGAAAGTGGCTGACTTCGCCCGCATCGTTCGGGTCGGAATAGTCGCCTTTGACGAGCGATATCGCGTGCTTGAAGAACTTAAGCTGCACGAATGAAAAATAAATCGTGAAGACCGTAGCTGCTATAACCAGCCACATAACAATCCATGGAAAACTCGTGCCTGGAAACGGTGCGAAAATCAGGTTCACAAATGGCCCGGTAAAGGCAGCAAATGCTTCGTTCACTTTTTCATCCAGGGTCATTGCCTCTTGCGCGACTGCTGGGCTTACGAGTGCACTTGCCGTCCCGAGGGACAGCATAACTTTTTGATAAAATTTCATTATTCTGTCCTCTTAACCTACGACCGTAACGGGTACATTTGCGTGCATTACAAGATTTGCAGTTGAGCTACCAAAAAAGCGCTTTATAAGCCCGCTTTCGGTAGATCGACCAACAACAATCTGCTCGGCGTTTTCTTCCTCAGACAGATCATTCAAAGTATCAGCAACGTGACCGTGTCTCACAATGCCCTTAGCGCTGAACCCTGCCTTCTTCAGTGAAGCAAGCGCAGGATTGATTACGCGATCCATCGCAGTTGAAATTTCTTCCTCACGCCGCTTGTGCCGTTCCGCATTCTCTTCGGGTGTTTGGAAAGAGTAAGGTGACCATTCAATCACATAAACAACCACAAGCTCACAGCTTCCGATCACTTTTGCAAGTTTTGTGGCATAGGCCAAGGCGCGCTCGCCGGACCCATGCCCATCCAAACCAATCATTATTTTAGACGTCATTTTGCGTTTCTCCTGTCAGATGTCCCCGTATCGATTCTCTCTCGGGAAAGACACGTCCTCCATTATTTTCGAAGGCCGAAACCAGAATCGGGAATACTATATCGTTGTCCTTGTCTTCCAACCTCGATCATAGTCTTTTTGACTGGTAATAGTGCCTAAATTCAGCAATTATTCGGTGTAATTCCCTTTAAGTAGGCTAAAAATAGGAAAAAAGACTGGTGACTAGGGCTTTAGACGGTATCGACAAACGAATCTTAGACGAGCTTCAAAAGAACGGCAGACTGTCGATTGTTGAGCTTGCAAGCAGGGTAAACCTAACAAAAACACCCTGTTCAGAGCGTGTCAGACGTCTAGAGAATTCCGGGGTCATAAAAGGTTATTGTGCAATACTTGACCCGGCCAAAGTCGGCATTAATCACGTCACGATTGTTCATATCACCCTGGCGCAAACCAGCGACAATTCACTTGATGAATTCAATGAAGCCGTGAAAGAGATTCCGGAGGTGCAGAGTTGCCTGATGATCGCCGGACAATTTGATTACGTTCTAAAGGTGCGGACAAGGGATATCACTCATTTCCGAGAAATCTTGGGAGAACATATCGGGAAGCTCCCCGGAGTGATGCAGACACACTCATTTGCAGTCATGGAAACTGTAAAAGAAAGTGACGAAATCCAAATGATGACGGATTCGTAGCCATTTTGAAGACCCATAAAAAGAGCTGGATCGTTCTCTGAGGCGTAATAGAATTCAGCCAAAAAGTGCGTAAGCTATGCCTAAGACAACGGCGCCACCAACAACGCCATGCGCCATCGAAGCTGGAATAGATACATTCAAAAGAGGGATGGTGTATTCGTTGCCTTTCTTGCTTCGACCTCTTTCTGCGACCTCTTCGTTTCTGGCAGCGTCTTCCGTAGCCTTTTTTGCGTATGCGTCTATGTCTGCTTACATCTTAACCATTTCAGCTTCGCTTATACTAGACGATCCGGCCCTCGGAGTTCCCAAGCCCGGTTTAGAATTCATGGGACGTGCATTGCCCAAAAACCGGAAACGCGTGTCATTGCGTCCCATTTCGGGGTGAATGCGCCACCATTCCTCGGGCCGCATGTCGGCTGACGCGAAAATTCGAAATCCGCGTTCACTGTCTTCAACTGCTTCAATCCACACAAGAATAGGGTCAACCGGCATCAACGGATGGGTTAGCAGCGGCACCGCATCGTCAGGCGCCTCGACATGGTCCATCAACATTTCCGTTTCCAGTGCGGATTGGAGCGCCCGATGCCACACACGATGCCGCCACGCGGAACCAGGCTCGGCCGGTCCGGCAATCCCAACGTCATCCAGTGCCCAGTCCACCCAATGTATGGGCTGCCCACCAGGTCCTGACATGATGCCCGAAATCAAAACTCTGGGCCGGTCAACAAGAACACAGCTGCCATCTGCGGCCACTGGTCGGGTGCGGATCAATTCTTCTGCAGCAAGTGCGACAAGGCTGGCTTGCACCCAGTGGTTCCAAACCGCAATTTCGGGATCCGGAATACCTGCATCAGCCAAACGCATCGCCTCTGGGAGGTCCGCCAAAACACCCAGCATACGCACCGAGGCCAGCTTGGTAGAAAGTCCGCCATTGCCGAGCACGACCTGGCGCAGGCTTTCCAAGGATGCCGGAAATCTTATGCCCGCTGCTGGAGCAACAAGATCTTCGACGCGCACCTGTTCGCCACCAGCGGATCGAAGCTGTTCAGGTACTACATCAAAGATTACCCTATCCTCAGTCTGCTCAGGTTCGCCCGGCGCGGTCGAGCTAATCCGCAAGCGCAGAGCCGTCACTATTTCTTCCTGCTCCGCAGCGAAAAAATTTGTCGTGGTTGCGGCGACACCCGGTGCCACAAAAGTCTTGCTGCGAGTCGCTGTTTGATTCACCAGTAAAGTTGCCACCATTCCAGATTGCTGACCCTGCAAGCCGCCAAGAGCTTCGGTTACAATGCCGCCCACTCCTTCTGTTTGGGGGCAAAAAATCAGCGTGATGGGCGTTTCAACAAGATCTGGCACTTCGAATTTTTTACTTAGGATTTGTTCGCGTTGAAATTGGCCGTCGCGAAGCCGTTCGATTTCGAGCGTCAAGGTAACTTCGTGCGATGGCTCGGCAGACACCAGTTCGACCCCCGTTCCAGCCGGGGTGGCGCAAAAGGCCACATTTGGAAGGACCGGGTCAAGATCAACCCAATCTGCACCAAGTCGCATTTGAACCCACACATGCTACGGCTGTTCGGAATTCACGCCGCCCGGTGCCATTTCGTGAAGCGTACCCTCGGGGATGACTACACTTAAGGCACAAAAATTGGTTTGGGCCCGTTGCGCAACCCGCGCCATCGAATTTCCGGGCAATCCCACCAGACGCCAGATTTCAGGCGCGCTATCTCCTGCCCCGCCGCAAGCCCCCTGTTCGATTTTGGCGGCCATTTCTGCGGGCATGGATGCAGAAACCAGCCCGCTATCATACCCAATCAAGGACAAAAGAGCTGACAGACCGACCGCCTTGTCATGATCATTCCCGGCGCCCGCCTCAAGCACCGCGTCCGTATCGCGCGAGCGGCCGCGGTAGGAAACGGTTCTTATCTGGTTGCGGAAAAAAGCGAACGCCCCCTCTGGGTCAAGCATCAGTGACAAGGCAAGGTTTTCAATATTTGGACGCCGGTCCTTCAGAGCCTCGTTCAACGAAATCGCGTTTTCCATGATGGCGAAAAATTCCACCGGCTTGTCGAAATCGAAATTCAGGCCAGCAGGCATTTGTGTCGAAGGCACAACGACACCATCAGGAATACTCCAGTCCTGAGCCTCGCTTGGTCCGGCGAGTGCAAGACACAACGCAGTTAAAAGCCCAAGCCCCCAATTGCACCAGATTCCACGTTTATCCGTGTTTCGGCTGAATTGATCGCAGTTCATCCTTTTGCTCTCCTCTTCTAGGGCTTTAACCCAATGGGCAATAGCCCGAGCGTCCGGTCATAGGTGACCTCGACCGCGCTGCCGTCTCGGATATTCAGGACGATACTCTCACCGGTCGCGGATTGAAGCGGACGAAGCCGATAGCCCCCTGCAACCACGTCAATGTCTTCGTCTAGGCCAATAACTGAAACCGGCCCGATCCGACCGTCCAAATACAGTCGTTCAAGCCCAAAGCGCGGAGCAATCGCTTCTGTTATGGCAGCTGAAAGCGCATCCGCATCCCCGGCTGGAAGATATCGCCCGCCACTGGTTTCAGCCCAGCCTTCAAAAGTCGGCGCCAGTTCAGCATCGTCTATGGAAAAACCGACAATGGTCAGGCGCAGATCAATTCCACTGGCAGCGATGCGCTGAATTTCGGCTGGAACATCACCGTCGCAGGTTTCATCGCCATCCGTAACCAGAACAACCATGCGCGGCGGTTCAAGCTCTGCCAAATCCTGAGCCACCAGTGCAAGACTGTCGGCAATCGCGGTGCGTGCAAGGTTGATCGCCGGAGTGGCGCGAATGACGGATTCCGCCTCGGCGGGCTCGAGTGGGCCAACCCGCTTTAGAGGTACGCGCAGACGCGAAGGTGCGTCGACCTGCAGATGCCCGCAGACCCTTTGGCGCAAAGTACGCCCTTGTTCACAGGGTGATCACGATTGCCTTCGATATAGGCGAGCTAGCCGTCCTTAAGATGCACATTAATCCCACAGCGACAGGCACACATGTAACATGTCGTCTTGCAGATTTCGTCAGAAACCTTTGGGAAGGTGTCAATAATGGGTTGGTTCATGATACTTCCTCGAGGTTCAGCTCAGTTTCGGCGAATGCCCGGGCATTCGCCTGCGCGCAGGTTACTGCAATCATGTGCAGAACATCCTCAGCACTGCAGCCGCGAGACAGATCGTTTGCCGGTTTTGCAAGCCCTTGCAAAACCGGGCCGACGACGGATGCGCCACCGACACGTTGCGCAATTTTATAGGCAATGTTTCCGGAATCCAGATTTGGGAAAACAAACACATTCGCCTCGCCGTCAAGCACCGACCCTTTCGCCTTTGCGGCGGCAACCTCTGGCACAAAAGCAGCGTCAAACTGCAATTCGCCGTCGATCATCAACGCAGGATCAGATGTACGGGCCAGATCCGTCGCGGTCGCCACTTTGGTTACACTTTCGTGGCTCGCGCTGTCATGTGTCGAAAACGACAGCATTGCCACACGTGGGTCCTGACCAGTCAGAGCCTGAAAGGGTTTTGCTGACGCGCGGGCGATCTCGGCCAATTCCACGGCATTAGGATCAACAACCAACCCACAATCAGCAAAGACATATGCGCCTTTTTTTGAATGATGCTCTTTGCAATAAAGCATCAGAAAAAAACTAGAAACCATCTTTGAGCCCGGCCCCGGACCAATCACCTGGATCGCTGCGCGGACGATATCAGCGGTGGTCGTGACCGCTCCTCCCACAGTACCACCTGCAAGCCCTTGCCGGACCAACATCGCTGCGTAGACATGCGGCTGGCGCATGGCATCGAATGCATCGTCCAGCGATACACCCTTGTGTTTTCGCAGCTCATAGTAGGTTTTTGCAAAGTCATCGAAATAGGAAGATTCTGCAGGATCTTGAATGTCGATTCCATCAATATCAGAACCGCCCAAGTCGGTGAGCTGCGATAAAATCGTAGCCTGACGCCCGACAAGAATAATCTTTGCGACATTGTCTTGCCGGGCTTTGATAGCAGCCTTTATAACTCGGGCATCGGCGTCCTCGCTCAAAGCGATCATTTTTGGTGAACGCGATGCGTTCACCAACAGGTCTTGAAGCGGTTTCACCGGTACCCTTCTAAAGTTGCCGTTTAAGCTATGCAGATACGTCGATCTGTTGTTCGCGCATGTCAGACTTGTCGACACCAGCAACCGAAACCGGCTTTTTCATCGCGTCACGGCGGAAGGGTTCACCCAGTTCCTGATTCAGGACAACTTCGATGAAAGTGGTAACGTTATCCTTCATCTGCTCCTTCACAGCAGTATTCAGAACATCCGTCAGCTGATCCATTGTAGTGACCTGCACACCCTTGAGGCCGCAACCTTCGGCAACCTTGGCATAGTTCACATTGAGGTTCAGTTCGGTCCCGACAAAGTTGTCATCATACCACAGGGTCGTATTGCGCTTTTCAGCACCCCACTGGTAGTTGCGGAAGATGATCATCGTGATCGCAGGCCAGTCGCCACGTCCACAGGCAGTCATTTCATTCATCGAAATCCCGAATGCACCGTCGCCGGCAAAACCGATCACTGGCACGTCCCGCTGGGCAATCTTGGCGCCCAGAATGGCGGGTAGACCGTAACCGCAAGGACCAAACAGACCAGGGGCCAGATATTTGCGGCCCTCTTCGAACGTCGGGTAGGCGTTGCCGATGGCACAGTTGTTGCCTATGTCAGACGAAATGATCGCGTTTTTGGGCATTGCGGCCTGAATCGCACGCCACGCCTGACGCGGGCTCATGTGATCGGGTTGGCGGTTGCGGGCCCGTTCGTTCCAATCAATGCCTTCATCAGCATCATCTTCATGATCGATCGAGCTGAGTTCCTGCAACCATTTCGATTTGGTCGAGGCAATCAATTCTTTACGCTCTTTGCGGCCCGCGTCACCGGCGCTTTCTCCAAGCATCGCCAGCATATCCTCGGCAACGATTTTGGCGTCACCCTGAATGCCAACGGTGACTTTTTTAGTCAGGCCGATACGGTCAGAGTTGATGTCTACCTGAATGATCTTGGCGTCTGTCGGCCAGTAGTTGATGCCATAGCCAGGCAGCGTTGAGAACGGATTCAGACGAGTGCCAAGCGCCAGCACGACATCAGCTTTCGAGATCAGCTCCATTGCAGCTTTGGAACCGTTGTAGCCCAGCGGACCAACCGAAAGCGGGTGCGAGCCGGGGAATGCGTCATTGTGCTGATAGCCACAGCAAACCGGCGCATCCAGACGTTCAGCCAGGGCCGCTGATGCGGGGATGGCGCTACCGATAACAACACCGGCACCGTTCAGGACGACCGGGAACTTGGCTTCGGACAGGATTTTGGCAGCTTCGGCAACTGCTGAACGGCCACCGGCCGGACGCTCGAGGCGAACGATCTGCGGTAGTTCAATGTCGATGACTTGGGTCCAGTAGTCGCGCGGGATGTTGATCTGAGCAGGCGCACAACCGCGCCATGCCTTCTCGATCACGCGGTTCAGCACTTCGGCCATACGCGACGGGTCGCGCACTTCTTCCTGATAGCAAACCATGTCTTCAAACAATTTCATCTGTTCGATTTCCTGAAAACCGCCCTGGCCGATGGTCTTGTTGGCGGCCTGCGGGGTCACCAAAAGCATCGGAGTGTGGTTCCAGTAAGCGGTTTTCACTGGCGTCACAAAGTTGGTAATGCCAGGACCGTTCTGAGCAATCGCCATGCACATTTTGCCGGAGGCGCGAGTGTACCCATCAGCGATCATTCCGCCCGAGGTTTCATGTGCGCAATCCCAAAATTTGATCCCAGCCGCAGGAAACAGATCCGAAATCGGCATCATGGCCGAGCCGATGATCCCAAAGGCATTGTCAATGCCGTGCATTTGCAGGACCTTAACAAAGGCCTCTTCAGTCGTCATTTTCATTCGCTTCGTCTCCTGAGTTGATTAATTCTTGGAAGTAACGCCGGTTATTTTAGGTTCGTCGTGCGCGATCCTCGAAAATGAGATCGCTGGCTTTCTCGCCGATCATAATTGACGGCGCGTTGGTGTTTCCGGACACAATTGTCGGCATGATCGAGGCATCTGCAACGCGGAGCCCTTTGATTCCGTGCACACGCAACCGGTGATCGACGACAGCCAAATCATCTTGACCCATTTTGCACGTGCTGGTCGGGTGATAGATGGTCTGTGCAATGTCCCTGGCTGCTTGCAGGTGCTGTTCATCGGTTTCGCACACACCGCCTGGCATGTGCTCCCGAACGATAAACGGTGACAACGCCTTTGTTTTGGTCATGGCCCGGGCAAATTTGACAGCGCGAATGGCGCACAGCTGGTCGACTGTCGCGGACAGGTAATTAGGCACGATTTTCGGGTAAACTTTCGCATCAGGCGATGAGATATGGATGTGCCCGCGACTTTCTGGCCGCAACTGGCATACCGACGAGGTAATACCTGAAAATGGATGCATTTCCACACCGGGCTTGTCCGCACTGAGCGGTTGAAAATGGAACTGAATATCAGGGGTGTCCAAACCTTCCATCGATTTGGCAAATATGCAGACCTGACTGGCACCCAAACTCATCGGGCCGGTTCGCGTCAGTACATATTGCATACCGATACCCATACGCCGGAAGAAGTTATTGATCGCGTCATTCAACGTTGGGATATTGACCTCATAGACCAATCGGATTTGCAGGTGGTCCTGCAAAGATTCTCCAACACCTGAAAGCTCGTGCCGAAGATCAACACCAGCAGATTTCAGAACGTCACCACGGCCAATACCTGAGACCTCAAGTATCTGCGGCGAACCAATGGCTCCGGCTGAAAGGATGACCTCACCGCCTTCGCGCAGCAAAGCGACCTGCGGAACACCTTTTCGGTCATAGTGGACACCGTTCACCTGTTGGGGGGCACCATTGTTAAAGCTGAGCTTTGTCGTGTGGGCATGGGTGACAATATCCAGGTTCTTACGCGCGTTGCGTATCGGGTTCAGGAAAGCCTTGGCCGACGAGCAGCGAAAGCCTTTGCGTGCCGTCTGTTGAAAATAGCCCACGCCTTCTTGCTCTGCGCCATTGCAATCATCATTGCGCGGCACACCCATTTCAACTGCGGCCTCAATGAAAGCCTCTGACACCGGGCTTTTGGCACGCATTGTCGAAACCGCGAGACCACCGTCGCCGCCATGAAATTCACTTTCGCCGAATTCATGACTTTCGGATCGTTTAAACAGAGGCAGTACATCATCGAAGGACCAACCCCGATTGCCAAGCTGGCTCCAGTGATCATAGTCCTCTTTTTGGCCTCGGACATAGAGCAGCCCGTTGATCGAACTTGACCCGCCAAGGGTTTTTCCCCGTGGCCAATCCAGACTCCGCCCGCTCAAGCCTTCTTCGGGTTCTGTCTTATAGCACCAGTCCGTATTGGGGTTGTGCAGGGTCTTGAAATACCCGACCGGCACATGGATCCAGGGATTGATGTCCCGGCCACCCGCCTCAAGAAGCAAAACGCGATGGTTACTGTCAGAAGACAATCGATTCGCAAGAACACAACCCGCAGATCCAGCGCCCACAATGATGTAATCGTATTTCATTGGACCTGGTCCGTTTGGGTTGGAGTGAGTTTGGAAGAGGAGGCCTTTGTTTCAAGGCCTGCAATCGGCAGAAACACCAGAGCGCACCCCGTGGCACCAAAATCAATGGCGCAGCAATCGGTACTTCTTTCTTTGTTCATTTCTTCCTCCCATTCTTTGCGACTTTCATTGAATGCACATTTTTCTTGCGCACTTCATCATTATATGATTAATAATGAGACTACAAGTATCATTAATGATTAAAAATGACGAAAAAAATTCAATGATAAACACCACTAAGGAGGAACCAACATGGGTGTAGGAGACAAACTGAGCCAGATCTCAAGACGTGATCTGTTTAAAATGGCGGGTCAATACGGCATGAGCTCAACGCTCTTGGCCGCAGGTGCGTTCGGCGGCGCGATGAGCGTTGGCAGTTTGGCGCGCGCCGCTGAATCGACCTATGAGCGCAGGTTTTCCAAAGACGCAAAACACACGCTTAAGTTTGGCGCATCGGGCTTTAATGCACGTAACCTGTTGATTGAAAGAGCAGGTGCTCTGGAATTTGCGCGCGATCTGGAGTCACGAACGGATGGCGAAATCCGGATTGAATTCATTGGCGACAACCAGATTTGTGGTCAGACATCATGTGTTGAGAAAACCCAGTTGGGTGTTGTTGATATCTACGCCGCATCCACACAAAACTCGGCCGGTGGTGCGCCTTTCCTTAACGTTCTGGATTACGCGTATATGTTCCCAAGCCGGGCAGCGCAGTACCATTTTCTCTACAGCCCCGAATCACAACGCATCCTTCGTGATCCGCTGGAAGAGCGTCACGGTCTGAAATTCCTGTTCTCGCACTGCGAATTGCGCGGCATGCAGATGGGTCTAGGCTGGAAAGACAAGCCGGTCACCAAGCTGGAAGACCTGTTTGGTTCAAAAAACCGTGTGACGGGAACTCAGCTGGGCCGCATCGCGATGCAAGCCCTGAACCTGAACCCGGTTCCCGTGGCTTGGGAAGAAACACTTGATGGTTTGCGTCAGGGTCTGATCGACGGTGCGGAAACATGGGCCTCAGCTGTGGCTTATGCGAACATGTCGCCCGTTGTGTCCCAATGCATTGACCTGAAATTCTTCTGCGGCACCGAGCATACCTCTATGTCTGCGAGTGTCTTTGACGGTCTGGAAGGCTACCTGCAGGATGCGGTTCTTGAATCATCCTACTGGGCGCAAACACATGTACAGGCTGCAAACGAAGCAGCGTTGGTCAACACCGTCGGCTTCTCTGATCCGCAGCTGCCGGGTACGATCTTTGTTGAGAACGACGTGAAACCTGTCTTCCTGCCAGACAGCGAAATTAAAATGGCTGAAGAGATGTGTTCGCCAGAGTTCCAGCCACAATTGTGGGAACAATGGCGTGAGCGTCTGAACAACTGGGCTGGTGGTATCGATACATATCAGGAAATCTACGACATTGCGCGTCAGATTCCTGCAGACATGAAAGCCGAAAATGTCGAGCCACGCCGCTGGTGGAAAGGCTAACCGCCATCTAGCGTAATTGAGATCGGCCCTGTCTTAGGCGGGGCCGGTCTCGGGTCTTTAACAACACCCGGCCGGAGGAGTCCTGCACGAAACAGGGCGGCCATATGAGGGAGGATACGGATCATGTCGATATGGTCAGATGCGTTAGGCATCTTAACCGCTATGACAAGTGGCGACTCTTGGACAATCAGTAAGGCTCTGGGTAACGAGGGTGCCTGGATTATTGGCACATTGGCGACTTTGGCGGGTGGTTATCTGGTTATGCGTTTATATCGCGCATTTCCAGTCATTGACCGGCATTTCGAACGCTCGGTCATGGTTTATTCCTATCTCTTGATCGCCGCGATTATTTTTGTCGAAGTGTTCCGGCGCTTCGTCCTCAGCCAGCAGGCCCCGTGGTCTACGACATTGCCGCCGGTCTTGTTCCTGATTATGACCTGGTTTGGATGTTCTTATAACATTCGCCTTCGTACGCATCTCGCGTTCAGCGAATTTCGCACCTCTATGCGACGTCCAGCGCAAATGTTTTGCCTTTCACTTGATGCGGTCCTTTGGATCGGGTTTTGCGTCATCGTGGTCGTGACCTCGACAAGGGTTGCTGCAAACTCTGCCGCAAACTTTCAGATCCTCGCAGGCACCGATAACTTTATGCAATGGTGGTATCTGGTGTCTGTGCCAGTTGCCTTCATCCTTATGGCCGGGCGGGTTCTTGAAAACTGGACAGATGATCTGAACAACTATCGTAGCGGTGAACCGCTGATCAGCCAAGCTGTCATCGGGGGAGATGTATAATGACCGATGGAACAATTATCACGCTGATTTCGCTTGGCGTCACATTTCTCTTCATGCTTGGTGTGCCGGTTTTTCTGGTGATTGCATATTGGGTGGTTGGCACCACATTCGTGCTTGGGCAGACAATGGACAATATCGGTTCGGCTCTGTCGGATGTTTTTACCGACGGTTTTGCGCTGCTTGCCATGCCACTCTTCATTCTGACTGGTGACTTGATTAACCAGTCGGGCATTGCCAAGCGATTATCAGACTTTGCGTATTCCTGTCTGGGTTGGCTGCGCGGCGGACTAGCGATGGCTGCAATCGGAGCGTGCGGTTTGTTTGCTGCGATATCGGGATCAAACTCTGCAACCACTGCCACGATCGGGTCTATGTTGCATCCAGAAATGGTCAAAGGCGGCTATGACGAACGATTTTCGGCGGCCACGGCGGCTGCGGGTGGTACGGTTGGGATTATCATCCCGCCCTCGATTATCTTCATCGTCTACGGCTACCTGATGAACCTTTCGATCTCTGATCTGTTTATTGCGGGCATCATTCCCGGCGCACTGATGGTTTTTGCAATGATGGCGGCAGCGTTCATCATTTGCACCATCAACGGATGGGGCAATCTGATCTCGTTGAACTTAAACCGTGTTCTGAAAACCGCTTTTGGCGCATGGCTTGGATTTTTTGCCATCGGCCTTGTCCTGTGGGGTATCTACACCGGAAAATTCTCGCCAACTGAAGCGGCGGGTGTAACCGTGGGATTCTGTATCATTGTCGGCGTGATCTGTTTTCCGATCAACAAAATGATGAAGAATGACAAAGACACCGACGTGAATGATAAAACTTACGCCGATATGCTGGTTGTTGAAGGCTTTACCATTCCGCAAATCCCTTCGATTGTTGTTCGCTCTGCGCAGATCACCGGCATTCTCGCGCCGCTCATAGGGGTTTCGGTTGTGATGCAACAGAACCTGTCACTATTGGGAGCCCAGCAGGTGATCGGTCAGTTTGTGACCGGGATGGGTGGCTACTATGCGGTTCTGTTCACGTCTATGGCGATTGTGTTCGTGTCAGGGATGATTCTGGAATCCCTTCCTGTTACGATCATTCTGGCCCCGATTTTGGCACCCATTGCCGCCTCTGTCGGAATTGATCCGATCCACTTTTCGGTGATCTTTCTTGTCGGTGCTTCGATCGGGTTCATCACACCACCCTACGGGCTGAACCTCTATGTCGCATCTGGCGTAACGGGTGTTCCATATTTCAGGCTGCTACGATACACAGTTCCTTATCTTGTTGCTCTGATCGGCACGTGGTTTATCGTTGCTTTGGTACCGCAACTCGCGCTGATGTTGGTGCCATCGCTGTAAGGAACAAACATGCCAGAGGACTCATCCGAGACATCAGGAAATATCCCCACCAACCTGCGTCTCCTCTTGGTCCTGGAACAAATGGCATCAGTCGGCGCCTCCGCAACGCCGACTGATGTCAATTTGGTTTTGGGGTTGCCCAAGCCAACCATCCATCGGCTGTTTACGACGCTCGAGAATGAAGGATTTATTCAGCGCGAGATCGACGGGCGCAGATTTTTGCCCGGCCTTCGCCTACGCACCCTTTCTGCTGGTGTCCTCTCTTCACTGCGCGTCAGAACCGCGCGGATTGCAATCCTCACGCGTCTGGCGGAGCAGATAGGTGAAACCTGCAACATCGCCCTGCCCGAGCGCGACAGCATGATCTATATTGATCGGGTTGAAACCAAATGGCCGCTGCGCATTCAGTTGCCAATCGGGACGCGAGTGCCATTTTATTGTACAGCCAGCGGTAAATTGTACCTCAGCTCGCTGAGCAGCACGCTTCTCAATCAGTATGCACAGGCTGCAGAATTCACGTCGTTCACAAGTCAGACACATCGTACTTCGGATAGCTTGATCAAAGAGATTCGAAAGATTCGAAAAAATGGGTTTGCGACCGACAACGAAGAATTCATGGAAGGAATGGTTGCCGTTGGCGTCCCTATTTTGGATAAAAACAATCGACTCGTTTCGACACTGTCGTTTCATGCTCCAGTGCAGCGATTGACCATGCATGATGCCTTAAACCATCTTGATGCGCTAAGGAACGCTGCGAAAAGCCTATCGGCACTGATTTCCTGATGACTTGGATAAGTGGTGTAATATGTGGACCCCGCCTTATTGCAACGGGTTTGATAGGTCTGGTTCAGGATCACGATTGCTAATGTATAGGCATGGCTGATCACCCTTAGTGTAGGCAATCACAGCGCATCTAACACATTAGATTGATTTAAAGTCTTGCGGCAAGCCGCGAAACGGATTTTGCGAAAACAACCGATGTGTTACATAAAAAGACGCAATAAAACTAACCAAGTAAATAGGCTGTGATGAACGTATGGTGTGGGGCTGGATATGGGCCTGTTAGAGGTCACCTTGCATTTACTTAAATCTAGTCAATTACTTAGTGAGCTAATCTGGCGGTGCTGTCAGACAAATTCGAACCAGTCTCTGTTTTCCGCCAAATTCCGGGACTTACGCGGAACAAAGCTGGCGTAGAACATCACCGCTAGGCGCATGATCTCAGGGCTGGTTTTAAAATAGCCGAGTGGGCTTTTTCCTTCATTGCGAAACGCTACGAAGCCTCCCTGGCCTGCTCAAGTCCATTTTCTCTGACAATACCTTGCGTAGATTACCTGCCCTGAACTAACCAATTGATGCATGCTCTCCGGCAAGGCGGCCGAAGACAGAACCGTTGATCAGGCCCGTGCCACCTGGATAGTTAAAAAAGAAAACACCGCCGACCAGTTCGCCTGCCGCATAAAGCCCTGGTATTGGGGCGAGGTCATTGTCCAGCACCTGTGCCCGGTCGGGGTCGATCCGCAGCCCACCAAAGGTGAAAGTGATGCCGCAACCTACCTGATAGGCCTCGAATGGGCCCTCGTTGATCGTGTGGGCCCAGTTTGATTTTGGCACAGCCAGACCATTGGTACCGCGCCCATCCTTGACGTTGGGATCAAACGGTATGTCTGTATTGACGGCCGCGTTATAGGCCTTGATCTCGTCAAGGAACCCTTTCGGGTCAACACCTTCCATCTTTTGAACAAGCTCTTCCAATGTCGGCGCCGTCACCTTGGTGGCCCGCTTGATACGATATTCGTCGCGCAACAGATGTGTCACTTTGGCGTCGAAAACCTGCCAAGCGAACTGATCAGGTTGGTTCAGGATAACACGGCCATATTTTGCGTAAGTGTAATTGCGGAAATCCGCACCTTCGTCGACGAACCGCTGCCCCTCCGCATTGACCATGATACCCCATGGATATGAATGTTTCTGAAATCCGTCGCCTACATCCAGATCGCCGAATTCTGGCGCGTTGTAGTCCCAGCCAACCGCGTGACAGCCCGACCAGTTGCCATAGCTCGACGCGCCCACTTCCATCGCCATGCGAATACCCTCGCCTGTGTTGAAGCGCGACCCGCGCACACGGGCCATTTCCCAACCGGGGCCAAGATAACGCGCGCGCATTTCGGTGTTGGCCTGAAATCCCCCAGAGGCCAGCACGACAGAATGGGCCTTCAGGTCAGACACTTCGCCCTTGTGGCGCACTTTCACCCCGGCCACCGCATGGCCATCCGTGATCAGCGAAAGTGCTCGTGTTTCGTAGCGAATTTCAACTCCGCTGGTCTTGGCGATTTGCGTATGTGCATCCACCAATCCCGGCCCACCGCCCCAAACCTCAAGCGTTAGCCCACCCCAAAATTTGAACCGCCCATCGACCTTGAAGGCCTGCCGCCCATAGATCGGCATAAAGCGGATCCCCTTTTTGTACATCCAGTGCATCGTCTCGCGCGAGTTGGTCACCAGACGTTCGCACAGGCTGGGGTCGGTCCGAAAACGGGTGACGCGGAACATATCGTCAAAGAACTGATCGGTTGTATAGGTTCCGAAATCGGTGATGGCGATCTGCTCTTCGCTCAGATCGGGGCAAAGAGCGCGAATGTCATCCACCCCGTCGTAGGCAAAGCGGATCGCTCCGGCGGTATAGCGTGAATTTCCGCCGTTCTCGGCCTCGGGCGCGCATTCCAGCATCAGCACGCTGGCGCCTTTTTCGCGCGCCGCATGTGCTGCGCAAAACGCGGCGTTTCCGGCGCCGATGATGATGGTGTCCCAGCTTGTCATGCGATCAGTCCTTTTTCGGTGCGGTGAACAAATCCTTGCGCAGGGTGATCAGCGCGCCGGGATCGATCTTGCCTTGAATTACGGTGGTATTCCAGGAGAAACGGGTCACCCTAGGAAAACCGGCCAAGATCGGGGCCCATGCCGGGCTTCACCACCTGTTTCAGATCGCCGTCCATCATGCCTCGCCTCCTTTCGTCTGTGCTGCCGCATGACGGCCAGCCAAATAGCCAAAGGCAATCGCGGTCAACAACCCGTTGCCAGAAAGATAGCCCTCAACCGCAGGCCCGGATACCCCGCACGCTGCGCCGCCAGAGGCGTAGATGTTTGGAAAAGTCGTGCCGTCTTTCCGCAGAACCCGCGCATCATCGCCAATCACGAGCCCTCCTTGGGTGTGAAACAGTGCCCCGGTAACCTTAACCGCATAGAACGGGCCAGCCAGTGGAGCGACATCCGAGAAATCCCGACCGAGCGAGTCTGTGCCAGTGCCTTGCGCCAGCGCCTGCGCTTCGGCAATCGTTTCGGCCAGCGCACCCGCGGGTAAACCCGTGGCTGCTGCCAGTTCCGCCACAGTTTCGGCCGACCGGATAGCACCCGCCTTGATCGCCTCGCGGTAGTCGGGAAACCCTGCGACCGCGAAATCGTGGCGCGCGCCGTCATAGATGTTCCACGCGATCCCACCTAACTGGTCGATGACCTTGACCGCCTGTTCGGAATAGCCGCCCATTTCGTTCGAGAACCGACGCCCTTCTCGGTTCACCTGAATGGCGCCCTGCATCATCAACGCCCATGAAATCAGGATGCCATGTGGATACGCCAGCGAGCCGTGGCCCTGATAGCCCGACAGATGCTTCAATGCCGCCCCAAGAGCCTGCCCCCACGCCACCGCGTGGCCTGTGTTGCCTGCGTGGCCGTAGTATTCGCCCCCGGCGATCTGGGGGATGTGCTCGGCCACCATCTCGGCACTGCCGCCATAACCATTGCAGGCAAGGATCAAGGTCTTGCAGCCGATCACCTCGACGGAGCCGTCGGGGCGCGAAACACCCACCGCCATCGCCTCGCCCGTTTCGTCCACATATAGCGTCTCGGCAAGGGCCTCGGTCACGAGAGCAATATCGGCCTCGGCCGCTGCCGCCAGCAGGCGCGCCTCCAGCGCTGCCCCAGTCTTTTCAGGGACAGCGTGCATCCGGTGGCGCGCATGGCCGGGATAAAGGAAATCGTCGAGCACGTGCCACTCAACCTTGCCGGCATCGGCAAGCCATTCCATCGCCGGGCCAATCGTCAGCGCGGCCAGACGAGCGAGACGTTCATCGGACTTGCCGTAGGATTTCGCCATTAGGTCCGCACAAAACAGATCGGGCGTGTCGTCGGTCACACCGATCGCGCGCTGAAACCGCGTACCGGGCGCGGGCACGAAACCCGAGGACATGGAGGTCGAGCCCGAGGGCGAGGCATCGCGCTCCAGCACCACCACCTCAGCACCCTGTTCGGCAGCAGCAAGCGCAGCCGTCAGGCCAGAGGCGCCTGCCCCAATGATCACCACATCGGCGGTGAAGTCGATTTTGGGCGTATCTCTGCTGATCTCCGGCATCAGGCAGCCTCGATCAGGCCTTGCGCCTCAGCGCAGGTCATCACCTTGCCCACCGTGGACAGATCCGCAATCGCGCTGTCGTGAGTGGCTTGTGAGAAGGCCGCGCATCCGTCTGACAGAACCATGGTTTTGAAGTCGCGCACATGGGCGGACCGGACGGTCGAGGCCACGCCGCCATTGGTGACAATACCGCAGACAAAGAGCGTATCTATCCCCGCCTTGTGCAAGCTGAATTCCATCCGGGTCTGGTAGAAGGCCGAATACGCAACCTTCTCGACCGTCAGGTCAGCGGGTTGGAGCGTATCGACAAGCGAGTGCCCCCAGCTCCCCGGCGCGAAATCCCCCTTGCCGAGGAACGGGCGGATCGACTTGAGGTGAGGCGCGATGAACGGTTCACCGCCTTTGCCTGGCACCAGCGTGAACTGTGTCGAGACGATCCAGCCACCCTTTTCGCGCAGGGCATTGGCCACGGGCAGGACCCGGTCGGGCAAGGCGGCAATCGCTTCGGAGGTCTGGCCGCCGCGGGCATAGGCCCCCTCGGGATGCAGAAAGTCGTTTTGCAGATCGACAATCAGAAGACCTGTGCGGGCGGGAATCAGATCAAAGTCCATGCTTAAGCCTCCGGGCGAATGACAAGGTTTCCGAACGCATCGACCGTGGCGGCAAGGCCGGGATCGACAAAGATCGTCGAGTCGGGTTGCTCAAGGATCGCCGGCCCCGCGATGCGTTCGCCAACTGCCAGCGACAGACGGTCATAGAGGCCCGCTTCGTGGAAGGCCCCCTCGGCCCATACCATGCGTATGCCCGTGCGGCAGGCTTCAGCCGATTTGCCGTCCTTGGGCGCAAAGACCGCCATGTCGAAGGCCCGACGACGTCCGATCACGGTGACGCGGTAATTCATCACCCGCACAGGAATACCGTCGAGCAGCCGTCCATAGGCGGCATTATAGGCCGCATCGAAGGCTTTCTGGATTGTGTCCGTCGTCAGACCGCCCGTCGGATCGACAGCGACTGCCACGGTGTGGGTCTGGCCCAGGTAGAGCATGTCGAATTCAAACACCCGGTCGATACGGGCAAACTCGGCTCCGGCGGAGGTCACAACCGTCTCCGTTGTGTCGGCCACGCTTTGCAGCTCTTTTCCAAGAACTGCTGCGTCAATGTCGGACAAAAGACGGTTCACCGTCTGCACCCGATCATGGCGCATATCGGCTACCACGCAGCCCAGGGCCGAGGTAACGCCCGGGAAGCGCGGCACGAGTGCCGAGCCAAGGCCGACTTCCTTGATCAAGGCCCCAGTATGTAGTGCCCCACCGCCGCCGAAGGGCATGGCGGCGAATTTCGACGGATCATGACCCTTCTCGATGGACACCAGCCGGATTGCGCCCGCCATCTTGGCATTAGCCAGACGCAAGATCGCCTCGGCGGCTTCCTCGACCGTCAGCCTGAGCGGATCAGAGACGTTGGTGCAAATGGCCTCACGAGCCGCCTCTATATCCAAGCGGTCGAGCTTACCACCGATGGGGCGGTCGGGGTTGATGCGCCCCAAGACAAGGTTCGCATCCGTCACGGTCGGGCGGGTATTGCCCTGACCGTAGCAAACGGGACCGGGATCAGAGCCCGCCGATTCCGGTCCAACGGTCAACAGTCCGCTGGCATCGACGCTGGCGATGGAGCCACCGCCCGCACCGATGGTCGTGATCTCGATCATCGGCGTGCGCACGACCATGCCAAAATCAATGGAGGTTTGCGGCGCCAGCGCTGCTGCCCCTTCAGCCACGAGCGACACATCGAACGAGGTCCCACCCATATCGCAGGTCACGATATTCTCAAAGCCTGCCGCCTCGGCGATGGCCTGCGCCGCGATAACACCCGCAGCCGGGCCCGACAGCGCGGTGCGGACTGGAAAGTCCTTGGCCGTGCCCACGCCCATCACGCCGCCATTCGACTGCACGATCAGCAACTCGCCATCAAAGCCATTAGCATCCAGCCCCTGCTCCAACCTGTCGAGGTAGGAGGACACGACAGGCTGCAGATAGGCGTTAAGCGTGGCGGTCGAGAGGCGCTCGAACTCTCGGATCTCGGGCAGGATTTCGGTGGCCGCGGTCACATAAGATGTGGGCCAGACGCTGCGCACAGCTTCGACCGCGATCCGTTCGTTCTCGGCGTTGGCATAGCCGTTGATGAAGAAGACGCACACCGCTTCGCATCCGGCCTCGGCCAATGCACGGGCCTGCACTTTGACCGCCTCAGGATCGACGGCTTGCAGAACAGTCCCATCGGCTAGCACCCGCTCGACCACTTCGACCCGGTCGGGGCGATCCACGACGGGGTCAAACGCACCGCGCAGCCCCCATGTGGTAGGGCGGTCGCGGCGGCGCATTTCCAGCACATCGCGGAACCCCTCGGTGGTGATGATCCCGGTGCGCGCGCCCTTGCGTTCCAGAAGCGCGTTGGTGCCTACGGTGGTGCCATGGACGACGGTGCGAATATCGCCGAAATCCACGACCTTCCGACTGATACCTTCGATAAACCCTTTGGACTGGTCACCGCGGGTCGAAGGCACCTTGGTCGTCTCAACCTGCCCGGTTGCTTCATTGTAAACGAATACGTCCGTGAATGTGCCACCCACATCCACGCCAATTACGATTGTGCCGCTCATGCTGCGCGCTCCTTCCGCAGGGTAGAGGTCGCCGCCTGATCTACAGAACCATCCGTTGAAATAACGACGCCGTAAGCCTCGCACGCCGCCTCGGCACTGACATACCCTTCGATCACATCCGCACGCACCGCTTCGGGGTCTCGCTGCTGCGCATCGCCGTAGCCGCCCCCACCGGGCGTCTCAAGGCGCACGTACTGGCCCTTCTCGATGTGAATGCCCACCATCTTCGAGACCATTGGCGGCGTGTGCTCACCATCCGCCTGTTCAAAGAAGAACCGGTTCGTCGCGGCATCGCCACCGCCCACCACACCGCGCGGCGGAACCTTTCCGCGCTCGCCGAAGAGAAACACATCCGCCTCCTGTTCGAGCAGGGAGATCTCGTAGATGGCACCCAATCCGCCGCGATAGAGGCCCGCCCCCCCGGAATCGGGCCGCAGCGCCCATTTCGTAAAGCGGATGGGATATGCGGATTCGAGTATCTCCAAAGGCGGGATCGTCGCCGTGGAAATCGGCGCGTTGCCGTGGTTCAGGCCATCGCCCGCCCCATGCGCGCCGTGCCCGCCGCCAAAGAATGAGAACATCACCCAGCGCGCGCCATTGGCACGGTGACCGGCCAGCGACAACGCGTTGATCGTGCCATAGGCGCAGGCCATCGCAGATTTCGGGGCCACTTGGGCCACCGCCTGAAACATCACGTCGATCAGGCGCAGGATGGTTTCGGTGTAGCCGCCCACAGGCTTGGGCGCTTTCACCGACAGAAGCGAATCGTCGTCGATGCGAAACTCGACAGGCTCCAGCACGCCCGCATTGGCTGGCACATCGCCGAAGATATGCTTGAGGGCCACGTAGCAGGCCGCAATCGTCGTCGCGCGCGAGATGTTCACCGGGCCCCTGCAGGCAGGTGAGGAACGCGTGAAATCGAGGATCATCTTGTCCCCCTCGATCGTCATATCGAGCGCGATCTTCAGCGGCACATCATCGATGCCGTCATTGTCCAGCCAATCCTCGGCCGAGATGGTGCCCGAGGGCAGGTTCGAGATTTGCGCACGCATCATGGTCGCAGCGCGGGCCTTGAGGGCCGCCAGTGCGCCGCGCGCGGTTGGAACACCGTATTCATCGAGCAGCGCGCTCAGGCGCTTTTCGCCCAGATCCATCGCGTTGATCTGACCATTTAGATCACCATAGAGCGACATTGGCTGGCGCGAGTTGGCCGTTAGGATATCGACCACGTCTTGCCGGAACTCCCCCCGATCATAAAGCTTCACCGGCGGGATTAGCATGCCTTCCTGAAAGCACTCGGTCGCCGCCGGGTTGTAGTTGCCCGGCACATTGCCGCCCACATCGTGCCAGTGACCGACCGAGGCGAGATAGCAGAACACCGCGCCATTGCGGAACACGGGTTTTACCAGACGGAAATCCGACAGATGGGTGCCACCATCGTAGGGATCATTGAAAATCCACACATCACCTTCGTTCACGCCGCCTTGGGCTGCGGCTTTGCGGATTACCGCCTTCACGGCAAAAGCCATGACACCCACGAAGATCGGCAGGCCGGACTTGCCTTGGACCAGCGTATCCCCGGTTTCGGCATCATAGAGCCCGTGGCTGGCGTCATGAGCCTCGGCGATGATCGGGTTGAAGGCCGACCGGAACAGCGTTGCGTCCATCTCGTCGGCGATCTGCTCGAAGCGACCCTTTAGGATCGCGAGGGTGACTGGATCAATCTCCATAGGTTTTTCCCTGCTTCAGCATGTCTTGTGTCCCAATGATCTCGTTGAGGCCGGCAAAATCGTACATCCGGTCGCGGAACCCTTCATTCGAGCCGGTCGAGATCAGGCCCCTGTAATAGTCGCCTGCCGTTTTCGCCAAAGCCCGCACCACACCGCCCGGGAAAATGACGAGCGAGAAACCCAAAGCTTGCAGATCGGCCATGCCGTGGATCGGGGTTTTGCCGCCTTCAACCATATTGGCCATCAGCGGGATGCGTCCGCCAAAGTGGTGAGCAATCGACTCAAGCTGCGCGCGGTCTTGCGGGGCTTCGATGAAGAGAACATCCGCTCCCGCCTCGACATAAAGCTCGGCCCGGTCGATGGCGGCCTCAAATCCTTCCACTGCAATTGCATCCGTGCGCGCGATGATCAGCGTATCGTCGCTGGCGCGCGCATCGGCCGCCGCACGGACCTTTCCGGCCATCTCGGTCGCGGTGATCAGCGTTTTACCATCCAGATGTCCGCAGCGCTTGGGCATGGTCTGGTCTTCCAGTTGCAAAGCATTGGCCCCGGCCCGCTCGAACACCCGCATAGTGCGTTGCACGTTCAGCGCGTTGCCAAAGCCGTTGTCGGCATCCACGATCAGCGGGATCCCCACCCGGTCGCGGATCAGCGCAATCGTTTCGGCCACCTCGGCCATGGAGACAAGCCCGATATCGGGGCGTCCAAAGCGCGTGTAGGCAATGCCCGCGCCCGAAAGATAAAGCGCCGTTGCCCCCGATTGCTCTGCAATCAGGGCGGTCAGCGCATCACAAACGCCGGGTGCCAGTAATATGTCAGGCCCACTGAGAAGGGCTTTCAAAGTCATTCGGCATGTCCTTTGTGTTCCGCCGCGAAGCGTTTTTTCAGATGTGGCACCAATCCACCGTTCTCTATGATGGCACGGAGGTTCTCGGGCATCGTCTCGAGCTCAATGTCGGCGGCCTTGTCGATCAGCCGTAGCACACCGCCCTCTGGATCGAGCGTGGCGGCGTCTCCATCCGCGACCCCACCAAGCGACGGGGCGATCAGGACGGGCAACCCCAGATTGACGGCGTTACGGTAGAAGATGCCCGCAAAAGACAGCGCCACGACGCCCGCCACCTGCAGGTGACGCAGGGCTTCAGCAGCCTGTTCGCGCGACGAGCCCGCGCCGAAATTGCGCCCAGCCACCACGATATCGTCGGGCTGCACGGTTTGGGCAAAGTCAGGGCGGGTCGCCTCGAGACAATGGGCGGCCAGCGCTTCGATCCCGCCGCGCATGTATCGGCCGGGTGCAAGTTGATCGGTATCGATGTCATCGCCAAATAAAAAGATACGCCCGCTCATGCCAGCATCTCCCTTGGGTCCACGATATGTCCGGCCACCGCTGCGGCGGCCACGGTCAGGGGCGAGCCAAGCCAGACCTGCGAGGAAGCTTCGCCCATTCGGCCCTTGAAATTGCGCGCGGTCGAGGAAATGCAGGTGACATCCGCGCCCAAACGGTGGGTGCCGTAGCCTGCACAAATCCCGCAGGCATTGGGCAGGATCTTCGCGCCTACCGCCTCGAACACGGCCATGATGCCGTCTTTGGTGGCGCGATCCTGATCGCGCTTGGAAGACGGGGCGACCAGAAGCTCGACGCCCGCGGCCAGCTTGCGCCCCTTCAGGATACGGGCGGCGGCCTGCAGGTCTTCATATTTCGCCCCGGTGCAGGCGCCGACATAGGCCACCCCGATTGCGGTCTTTTCTGCCTCCAGGGCAGGCATCGCATTGGCGGGCGAATGTGGGGCTGCGACCTGTGGGGTGAGGGACGTGGCGTCAAAACTGTGATGCTCGAGCACCAACGCATCAGGGTCGGTATGAAGATCGCCCAGGTCAGGGACTTCGCCGCCGACGCTGCGCAGGAACGCGGCGGTTACCTCGTCGGGAGCGACCAGCCCGGTTTGCCCGCCCAACTCGGCGGCCATATTAGCCAGCGTCATCCGCTCCTGCATCGACAGGACCTTGATCGCATCGCCCGTGTATTCGACCGCCTGATATTTCCCCCCGTCCATGCCAAGACGCCCGCAGAGCGCCAGCATGATATCCTTGGCCATGAGCCCATCGCCCAGACGACCGGTCCACTCGATGCGGATCGTCTCGGGCACCTTCACCCAGATCTCACCCGTCGCCAGAACGCCTGCCATCTCGGTCGCCCCAATCCCGAACATGAAGGCTCCCATCGCCCCGCCGGTGGGCGAATGGCTGTCGCCGCCGACCGCGAACATGCCGGGCTGCAGCTGTCCGCTTTCCGGCAGCACCACGTGGCAAATGCCCTGCCCGTCATGAAACCGCACGCCCGTGCTGCGCGCCCAGTCGCGGGTCAGCGCGAGGATGGAAGCGCCTTCCTCCGTGTCACCGGGCACGAAATGGTCCGAGACAAGAAAGACCTTTTCCTTGTCCCAAAGACCGACGCCGAGGTCCTTGAGGATCGGAGCCACGCGACGCGGCCCTCCGGAATCGTGGATCATCGCCAGATCAACCTTCGCGGTCACAACCTCTCCGGGGATGACGTGGTCGCGCCCTGCGGCCCGCGAGATGATCTTTTGCGCCAAGGTTTGCTGCATCAGCTTACCCCCTCCTCTGCCGACCAAAGCGGGCCATCCGGCCCGGCCTTGCGCGTCATCGACATTTCAATGTGGTAAAGCTCAGGACGGTAGAGCGCCCGGATATACTGGACGACCCGCTCATCGGCGCTGCGCGCGATCCGGCGCACTTCAAGCAGCGGCGCGCCCGCGTGAATGTCCAGCGCCTGAGCCGTGTCGGGGGCGGCAAGAGTCGCCGAGACCGTCTGGCGCGCAGAGGCCACGCCATGCCCGGCTCGCTCGAGCAATTTCAGCATCGCGGTCGAGCGCAGATCAGCGGCCTGAAAGCTGCGCCCAACCGCGCCGGGCAGGAAACAGACCAGATAGGACATTGGCGCGCCGTCCAAGGTGCGCACCCTGACCGAGCGCTGCACCTCCGCGCCTTCGGGTAATTCCAAGGCGCTGGCGATATCCGGCCCGGCGTTGAGATAGTCGAACGACAGCAGGCGCACCTCGGTCGTGCTTTGCATAAGGCTGATGTTTTCCAGCCAACCGTCAATCGAGGTACGCATCGTTGTCGAGCCGGGGCGCTCCAGTACCCGCGTGCCGCGCCCGCGTTCACGCTTGACGAGACCTGCCTCGGCCAGTTCATCGAGCGCCCGCTTCGCCGTGATGCGCGAGACGCCGTAGTCACGCGACAGATCTAACTCGCCGGGCAGAACGGCGCTCGGACCGAATTCGCCGCTTTCGATGCGACTTTGCAACTGCACCACCATCTGCTGGTAGAGCGGCATCGGCGAGGCCGGGTCCAACCGCACCAGAGGTTTTCCCTTGGTAGAGGAGTGAGCCGCGTTGGTCACGACAAAACGGGAGAATCAATTGTGATCATGCATTAATGTTATAACTATATATCATTAACGCAAGATGCTATTGTCTAACGGTCGTGTTTTGCTGCCGCGTCCAGCATCGCGTGGATCACATCCCGGCGTGGGGCGAGCGTGGCGGGATAGGCCGCACGACTATGGGTCAGGCCCAACCCCAGCACGGTTTCAGCCAGTTTGTAGGTCAGCGGACCGGGATTCACGACCGGCACCGGCAAACGCTCGGCGAGGTAAGCGTGGGACTGGTGCATCGTGGTAGAGCCCAGCAGGATCACATCGGCGCCGTCCTCGTCGATGCAGCGCCGCGCAACCGCCTCAAGGGCCGGGAAGATATCACTTTCCTTGCCTGCCAGCAGCGATTGGTTATCAGGCAAAGCATTGATCCAGCGCACCGAGGCGCAATGCGCGTCAACCCCCAACTCCATCACCGTCTTGCGATATAGATGCTGCCAATGCGGCCACATCGCGATGATCGAGAACCGGTGGCCCAGCATCATCGCCATCAGTACTGACGCCCGCCCCGGGCCAATCACGGGGATCGACAATTCCGAGCGCAGCCCAGCCATGCCGCTATCGGACATCGTGTCGATACAGACCGCATCAAAGCCACGCGCCTCGGCCTCCAGCCCCGCCTCCAAGGCCCCAAACTCGGCCAGCGCCATATCCGAAGCACTGACATAGTTTTTCGGGGCGACGCGGACGGACTCAAAGACAAACTCGATATCGGGACCTAGTTCGACCGAATTGAGCTGTTCGCGGCGCTGATCGCGGTTCTCTTCGCTCATGGGAAAGGGGACGATCACCAGAACCCGTTTCATGAAAATCTCCTAATTGCTTGCAGGCCCGCCCATCGCACGCCTATTCTGCCACGCAATCAGGAAAACGAAGGCGAGGCAAGGGATGGACAGTCTGGGGCAAGTGGCGGCCTTCGCAGCGCAGACGGCAACATCGGACATTCCACCTGAGGTGACCGAGCGCACGGCCCTAATCCTTGCCGATTGCATCGGTGCAATTGTTGGCGGTGCGGCCGAGCCGGATGTCGCGGCGCTTGCCAGCCGCCAGACCGGCAGCGGTCCGGCGTTGCTGATCGGCACGTTTGAGACACGACCAGCAGGCACCGCCGCCCTTTTGAACGGCACGGCGGGCACGACGCTGGAAATGGATGAGGGCAACCAGTTCTGCAAAGGTCATCCCGGGATGCACACCGTACCCGCCGCGCTCGCAGCGGCAAATGGGCAGGTCAGTGCCGCGGACCTGCTGGCAGCCATTGCCATAGGCTATGACGTGGGCGCTCGGGTCGGGATTGCGACGCAGCTGCGCACGGCAATGCATCCTCATGGCACTTGGGGCGCGATCTGTGCGGCGACCGCGGTGGCACGCCTGCAGGGTGCCCAAACCGAGCAGATGCGCCACGCGATCAGCCTTTCGGCCAGCCTCGGCTTGTCCACGTCCCGGCGCACAATGCTGGAGGGCGGCACGGTGCGAAACGTCTTCGCAGGTGTCTCGGGTCAAATGGGCGTGCTCGCAGGCGACATGATCGCCTCGGGCTATACCGGCGATCATGACGGTGTGGCGCAGGTGTTCGGGCATGTGGTGTCCGACAGCTTTGACGAGGCCGCGTTTGCGGAAGGCCTGGGCACTCGCTGGGAAGTCAGCCGCAACTATTTCAAGATGCATTCGTGCTGTCGCTACAATCACGCCGCCCTCGATGCTCTGGCGAGCTTGCGTGCGGGTCCGGAGAGATTGGATCACCGCGCGGTCGAGAGCGTTCTGGTCGAGACCTATTCCCTCGCCGTCGGGTTGGACGACCCGGTCCCCAAGAACGTGCTCGCGGGAAAATTCTCGGTCCCCTTCGCCATGGCATCGGCGCTGGTCAATGACTCGACAGGCGTCGACAGCTTCACGATGCCTAATGTCACAAACCCTGAAATCCTTGCGCTGGCACAACGGGTGAAGGTGGTCGAAGACCCGGCATTGACCGCTCTTCTGCCCAACAAGCGCCCAGCCCGGATCACGCTGACCCTGAAATCTGGCGAGGTGCTTCAAGCGGCGACCGAGACGAATCGCGGCGACTGGTCCGACCCCTATCCGCCCGATGAAATCCGCGAGAAATACCTATCCCTAACCACACGTCTCTGGCGCGAAGACGCTGCGATCGGCATCTGGGACAAGATCATGGCGCTTGGCACAGCCGAGACCTTGGACGACTTATTTACAGACATGGCGCAAGCCCCCCGATAGGCAGAGAAGAGGAAGACAGTTATGCGAGAAATAGTCATTGGTGCGGCGCAAATGGGTGCGATCCAGAAGGCCGACAGTCGCGACGCGGTCGTGGCACGCATGATCGCGCTGCTGGATGAGGCTATCGCCGCAGGCTGCACGCTGGTCGTGTTCCCCGAGCTTTGCCTGACCACTTTCTTCCCGCGCTGGTATATGGAAGACGAAGCCGAGGTCGCCACGTGGTTCGAAACCGAAATGCCCAACGCCGCCACACAACCCATGTTTGACCGCGCTCGGGAAGCGAATGTCGCCATTTCCTTTGGCTACGCGGAAAAGACACCGGAGGGGCAGCATTTCAACACCCAGATCCTCACCGATCAGGCCATGAACATAGTCGGCAAATACCGCAAGGTCCATCTGCCCGGCCACTCCGAATTCGACCCGGACCGCGCCTTCCAGCATCTGGAAAAGCGCTATTTCGAACCCGGCGATCTGGGCTTTCCAGTGTTCCGCAACATGGACGCGTGGATGGGAATGTTGATCTGTAATGACCGGCGATGGCCCGAGGCATACCGTGAACTGGGGCTGCAAGGTGTCGAGTTGATCATGCTTGGTTACAACACGCCCACCACCAATTCGCAAAACCCGGACGAGCCACCCTCGATGCGCGAGTTTCACTCCGATCTCTGCTGTCAGGCCGGGGCCTATCAGAACTCCGCCTGGGTGGTTGCCGTGGCCAAAGCGGGGGATGAGGACGGCCATCCCTTGTTTGCGGGTAGCATCATCGTGGCGCCGAACGGCATGATCGTTCAAAAGGCGAAAACGGACGGAGATGAATTGCTGGTCCATGCCTGCGATATGGATGCAACGAAGTTCGGCAAAGCCACGATCTTTGATTTCAAACGCCATCGCCGGACTGAACATTACGGCCGCATCACTGGCCAGACCGGTGTGATTTATCCCGACGGAACAAAGGGCTGAACCATGAGTCATAATCTCGCCATTCGCGGGGGGCTACTTGCCACCGCAACCGAGACTTTCCGCGCCGATATCGGTATCCGAGATGGGCGCATCGTCACGATTGCCGAGGCGGTGACAGACGCCGAGGATGTGATCGACGCAACGGATCGCATCGTGATGCCCGGCGGGATCGAGGCGCATTGCCATATCGCGCAGGAAAGCGGCATGGGCGTGATGACCTCGGACGATTACCAGTCGGGCTCGATCTCGGCAGCGTTCGGGGGCAACTCCTGTTTTGTCCCGTTTGCGGCGCAAAAGACCGGCCAGAGCCTTGCCGAAACCATGCAGACCTATGACGGTCGCGCAGTGCCGAAATCCGTGCTCGACTGGTCCTATCACCTGATCCTGACCGACCCGACGCCAGATGTTCTGGCCGAATTGCCGGAAGTCTTTGCCAAGGGCGTCACCTCATTCAAGGTCT
This sequence comes from Pseudohalocynthiibacter sp. F2068, assembly GCF_023015645.1. NCBI lineage: Bacteria > Pseudomonadati > Pseudomonadota > Alphaproteobacteria > Rhodobacterales > Paracoccaceae > Pseudohalocynthiibacter > Pseudohalocynthiibacter sp. F2068. Next base: position 38,884 of record NZ_JALKAK010000001.1, on the reverse strand, counting down.
TCATGACCTATGCGACGCGGGTGTCGGACGCGCAGTTCCTCGATATTCTATCGGTGGCCGGACGCCACGGCGCGCTGACCATGGTGCATGCCGAAAACCACGACATGCTTGATTGGATGGCCCGCCGCATGGTCGAAGGCGGCAACGTGGCCCCGCGCTACCACGCCCCCTCGCGCCCCGGACTGGCAGAAGAAGAGGCGATCAATCGGGCTATTTCGCTGGCCCGGCTGGCGCAAGCGCCACTTTTCATCGTCCATGTTTCTACCCAGGTTGGGGCCGAGCTCGTGGCGAATGCCCGTGCCAAGGGCGGACAGGTTTGGGCTGAGACCTGCCCGCAATACCTGTTCCTGACCCGTGAGGATCTGGACAAACCGGATATGGAGGGGGCGAAGTTCATCTGCTCGCCGCCCCTGCGCGACACGTCCACACAAGCGGCGCTCTGGCAGCACGTGCAGGCCGGGTCGCTGTCGCTGGTCTCCTCCGACCACGCGCCCTATCGTTATGACGAAACGGGCAAATTCAACGCCGGGCACGATATCAGTTTCCGCCAAATCGCCAACGGGATGCCAGGGATCGAAATGCGTTTGCCACTTCTCTTCTCCGAAGGCGTGACCAAGGGGAGGATCAGTCTGAACCAGTTCGTGGCGCTCTCTTCGACCAACGCCGCGCAGATTTATGGGATGCTGCCCCGCAAAGGTTCGTTGTCGATCGGGGCCGATGCGGACATTGCAATCTGGGACCCGAACGAGACATGGTTCGCAGACGAGATGCACGATGCGATGGACTACAACCCCTTTGCCGGGATTAAGGTGACGGGCCGACCGGTCACCGTGCTGGGCAGGGGTCGCCGCATCGTCGATAAGGGCGAGTTGATCGCGGAACCCGGCTCTGGCCAGTTTGTGAAGCGGGCGCCGGTTGATTCGACCGGACACCCCGGACAGCCGGTCCCAGAGCTGGACCCGACCCAGAATTTCGGGGCGATCCTGCCATGAGCGGCCCGATCCTTGTCATCAATCCGAACTCGAACCCCGCCGTCACCGCCGGTCTGGACGCCGCGATGGAGCCGTTTCGCATAGCGGGAAGCCCGCCCATCGAATGCGTCACCGTGCCCGAAGGCCCGTTCGGGATCGAAAGCCAGGCCGACAGCGATGCGGCTGTCCCACCGCTGCTGGCGATGATCCGCGCGCGCGCGGATGCCTCTGCCGTGGTAATAGCTTGCTATTCAGATCCTGGCATTGATGCGGCGCGCGAAGCGACCCTTGCCCCGGTGTTCGGGATGCAGGAAAGCGGGTTTCTGACGGCCATGGCGCGCGGCGACCGGATCGGGGTGATCGCGTTATCGGACGGGTCGATCCTGCGGCACCGCAAGTATCTGCGCCGCATGGGCGTGCTGGAACGGATGGTGGTCGAGCGTCCTTTGAACATGTCAGTGGCGGAAACAGCTTCGGGCACGGAGACATTTGCGCGGCTGGAGGCGGTCTCCGAAACGCTGGTGCGCGAGGACCATGCGGATGTGATTGTCCTAGGTTGCGCGGGGCTTTCGGCCCATCGCGCCGGGCTTGAAGCGGCGATTGGACGCCCGGTTGTCGATCCGACCCAAGCCGCCGTTGCTACGGCGCTTGGGGCGGTTCTGGTTCAGTCGAGTTTGTAGCGCGCCTCGAGCGCGTCATAGCCATCCTTGTCTACGAGGCGTTGGCGTTCTTCAAAATCGGCCAGCTTGTCGATCACGCCGCTGACATCGCCATCGGCCTTGAGCGCGCCGAGCACGTCACTCATCGCGCGCATGGCCGCCTGCAGCGGGGTGTTGGCATAAAGCACCATCGAGAACCGAAGCCGGACGAGATCGGCCTGCGCGGTCAGCGGTGTCTTGCCACCAACAACCATATTGGCGACCTGCGGGACGCTCAGACGCGCGGTGATCGCCTGCATTTCTTCAACGGACGTGGGCGCCTCGACAAATGTCATGTCGGCCCCGGCTTCGATGAAGGCCTCGGCGCGATCCAGCGCAGCCTCCAGCCCGTGGATGGCGCGGGCATCGGTGCGCGCAATAATCAGGGTGTTGGCATCTTCGCGGGCATCGACGGCGGCTTTGACCTTCGAAACGGCTTCCTCAAGCGGGATCACAGCTTTGCCCGCGAAGTGGCCGCATTTCTTGGGGAAAACCTGATCCTCCATCTGCATCGCAGCGGCCCCGGCGCGCTCGATCATGCGGACAGTGCGTTGCGTATTGATGGCATTGCCGAACCCGGTGTCGATATCGACGATGAGCGGCAAGTCGGTGATCTCGGCAATGGCGGAGACGGTGCCCACAAGTTCAGTCAAGGTGACAAGCCCTATGTCCGGCGCGCCCAGGTAGGTGTTCGCAATGCCCGCCCCGGTGACATAGACCGCGTCAAATCCCCGGTCGGCGATCACCCTTGCAGTCAGCGCATTGCCTGCGCCCGGAAGGATCATTGCATCCCGGCGATCCATACGCGCCCGGAAGGCTTTGCGGCGATCGGCTAGGCTGCCTGTCATTGGTGCAACTCCTCATCTGTCATCCAGTCCTCAACCGCTGACCGGCTTCTGCGCAAATGCGCCCGCATAGCGGCTTCGGCGGCATCGGGATCGCGCGCGCGCAAGGCGGCCACGATGCGCTTATGCTCCTCCAACGCCTCAGCGGGACGACCGGGACGCATCGACAGGCGATGTCGATAGAGGCGCAGCAGCGAGTAAAGTTCATGGCCCAGCATGCCCGTCAGCCGCCTGTTGCCACAGGCCGCGAGAATGACCTGATGGAAATCGCCATCTCCAGGACCCTGAAAATACCCACGCCCTGTCCGCATGGCGTCCGCCTTCTCATGCGCCGTCAGCATGTCCTCGAGCCGCGCCAGATCGGCTTCGTTCATGTTCTGGCTGGCAAGGCGGCATGCCATTCCCTCAAGGCTTTCACGCACCTGCAAAAGGTCGAGCAGATCCTCATTTGACAGCGACACGACCCGCGCGCCCTGATTTGAAACACGCGTGACCAGCTTGCGACCTTCCAACTGTCCGATGGCTTCGCGCAACGGGCCGCGCGAAATCCCGAACCGGCGTGCCAGTCCGCTTTCGCTGAGCCGCTCACCGGGGCCAAGTTCGCCCTCCATGATGGCCTTCTCAAGGCGTTCGAGAGCAAGCCCGGACAGGTTTTGCGCAACAAGACGCTCTGATTCGTTCGATTCGCTCACAACTCATCCTCCTTGGCCTGTCTCGATCTAAAATGTGCAGCGATTTCCCCGACACGCGTAGCCCACAGGCCCTTAGTCTGAATGATTCGCCCCAATCCTTCGTCCAGATAGCGAATACGATGGGGCATTCCGAAAAGCCATGGATGCAGACCGATAACTGCGACCCGCCCGGCTTCGCCTGCCAACACGTTCACCGCCTCTTCCAACATCGCAGGCCAGCGCGGTGTAGGGACGCGACGGTGCCAAAGGCACTCTACATCATCGAGTTCGGAGAGTTGCGGCACCGAGACGATCGGCGGCGACGAAGTCATCCAATAGGGTTGGTCATCGTTGGGCCAATGCGCCACCCATTCGAAGCCCGCTTGGGCCAAGAGGCCAATTGAGCGCGTGCTTTCCCCAAAATCCTGCGCGATCCAGCCTTTGGGCCGACTGCCCGTGGCCGCTTCGAGCACGTCAATGCAGCGGCGGATCAAGGCGCTTTCCTTGTCGGCCGACATCCGCGAGGTGACCATTGCGTCGGCGACTTCACCATGCGCAGCGATCTCCCAACCGCGGCTCAGGGCTTCGTCGATGAGCGCGGGGTATCGCGCAGCGGCGGAGGCGTTGAGAGCCAGTGTCGCCGTCAGACCGTGCCTGTCCAGAACCTCGAACAGCCGAAATATCCCGATCCGGCTGCCGTACTCCCGCCATGTATGGGTTCGGTAATCCGGCTCAAACTTGCCATAGGGGTCGCGGAATCGGGGATCGACATAGCCGTCCGGGGTCGATTCCATCGGCCAATGCTCCAGATAGACCACCGGCGCGAAGGCGACTCGCGCATCCCCCGGCCACGCGAGCGGGGCGCGTTGGGGCACCCCGCGATAGGGATAGAGATTGTGGTCCATGCCTGCCGAGATGGTCATGCGGCCTGCCTCCACGCATCCGAGAGATACCAGTCCGCAATCTCAGCACCTGTGGTCATCCACACTTGATCGTGCTCCACGACATGGCGCAGTGCACGTTCCAGCGCCCGGATGCGGTGCGGCTGACCCATGATGTAGGGATGCAGCACGATGCAAACAACGCGACCCTGATCCGCCCCTTCGTGCCAGAGCGTGTCGAAATGATCGATCACCATCTGGGCGAAATCCTCCGCCTCGAAATGGTGCCGCCAGACCATCGCGTCGTTGATATCCATCTGATAGGGCAGCGTGATCAACTGGCCCTGCCGCACGTTCATCGGAGTGGGTTGATCGTCGTGATACCAGTCGCAGTAATAGCTGATCCCGGCCTCTGCGACGAGGTCTGGGGTATTATGCGTCCACGTCGCGGCGGGCGAGAACCAGCCCCGTAACATGCGCCCCGTCAGGGAGCGGTAGATATCGACGCACTCGCCAATCACCTCGCGCTCAGCCTCCTCCGGCATGCCCCAGTGATAGCGCGTGTTATAGAGGCCGTGAGCCATCACATCCCAGCCACGCGCTTCGGAGGCCTCGAAAATCTCAGGATAATGCATCCAGTTCGCCAGATTAAGCGAGAGCGTCAGCGGAATCCCCAAATCATCGGTCACCTCAGCCATCCGCCAAAGCCCGACCCGATTTCCAAAGTCACGCAAGCCATAGCCCAGCACGTCCGGGTGCGGCGTGCGCGGCCAAGCATCGCGCCCGCCCGTCGCCGGCGGCAGGTATTCGTAGTGCTCGACATTGGATACAACCCAGACAGCCACACGCGCGCCATTTGGCCAAGTCAGCCGGGGCCGGTCGGTGATGGGTTGATAAGGCACACGCTCCAATGTCATGGTACAGTCCCTATTGAAGGAGACGGACCATGGCCCACAAAGCGGATCTTGCACTCAGAGGCGGCGTTGCTTTCCTGCCGGGGTTGGGCCTGCAGTCGGCCGATGTTCTGGTCACGGATGGCACAATTACCGCGATTGCTGCCCCCGGCGCGGGCGATGCGCGCGAGGATATCGATGTAACCGGGCTGACGGTGCTGCCCGGCGCGGTGGATGCGCATATCCACCTGGGGCATGGCATGGACATAGCCCGCCCACGCGTGCCCGAAGATGCCAAAAGCGAGACCGGGGCCGCGGCCATTGGCGGTGTGACGGCGCTCATCTCTTATGTGATGAGCGCCGATCCCTACATACCTGTTTTTGATGAGCTTTGCCAGATCACCGAAGCCGGGGCACGGGTCGATTTCGGCTTTCATTTCGTCATCGCAACCGAGGACCAATTGGCCGAACTTCCCGACCTGATCGGACGCGGTGCCCCCAGTGCCAAGCTCTTCATGAATATTCGCGGGAATGAGGGTGCGCGCCTTGGGCTTCCCGGCACGGATGACGGGTTTCTCTTCCGTCTGTTGGAGGTGCTGGCGGCCAACAACGGCCTGCTCTGCCCGCACCCGGAGAACATCGAAGTTGCGTGGGTTCTGCGCGACCGTGTCACCGCCGCTGATCCCGAGGGCAATAACGGCTTGGCGACGTGGAACGCCACCCGCCCGCCGTTTGTCGAGGCCGATGCCCTGTCGCGCGCGACCTTTTTCGCGCGCATCACCGGAACCCCGGTTCATGCGGTGCATACCTCCTCTGGCGAAGCGCTCGATGCAGCCCTGCGCCAGCGCGCTGCCGGATCCGAGGTCTGTATCGAAACCTGCCTGCACTATCTGACCCATGACACGACCAGCGCAATCGGGGCGGTCGGCAAGGTCAACCCACCGCTGCGCGCGCCCGAAGACCGCGAGGCGCTTTGGGCTGCGATTACGCGTGGAGATATCGACACGATTGCGACCGATCACATTCACCGGCCGATCAGTTGCAAGGACGGCAACATCTGGAAGGCGCAACCCGGCTTTCCGGGGCTTGATGCCTTCCTCCCCGCCCTGCTGACCTACGGGTACGACCGCCGCGGGCTGCCCCTCGACAAACTCATCCCCCTTGTCAGCGAGAACCCGGCACGCCGCATGGGGCTGAACGCCAAGGGCACGTTGCGCCCCGGTGCGGATGCCGATATCGCGGTTGTGGACCTGAACGCCGACTGGGTGGTCAGCAAGGACAGTCTGGGCACCGACGCGGGCTATTCCATCTACGAAGGCGAACGGATGAGCGCGCGCGTCGTCCACACCCTGTCGCGCGGTCGTTTTGCCTTGCGTGATGGCGCGTTGCAGGACGACGCAGTGGGTGCCGGGCTGTTTGTTGCCCGTGAGTTGAGGTGAGGCGCGCTCAAACACGGTGGGCTCGCACCGCATAGATCCGGCCGGAATAGCGCGCTGCGCCTGTCAGGATAGCGGCGTCGCCGGTTGCCTCAGCACCGATCCCAACCTCTTCGTCGATTTCAAACCGAGCGGCGACCCACGCGGCCACGTCTTTTGCGGGCAATAGAGTGAACGGCCCCTGATTTGGAACCTGCGCCTTTGATTCCTGATCGCGCCACAGCGCACCGTAGGACGAGTCTGCGTTGCGCGTACTGGCCACGAATGACCCGCCCGGCGCGAGCACTCGGCCCACCTCGTCCAGCAGGGCTTTGGGGTCCGGCATGTGTTCCAGCACTTGTGGTAAAACCACCAGATCAATGGAGGCACCCGCATAGGGCAGCTTGCCATCGTGCATCAGATCAAAAGTAACACGGCCCAGATCATGCCCTTCGCGGCGCAGACGTTCCTTTATGAAGCTTAGGTTGTTCTTCGACAACTCCGCCACCGACAGGTAAACATCCGACCCCAGCTTTTCCAAAAGGGCCGTTGTCGTGGTCCCGCCCCATGGCATGATCTCGGCAACCCGCGCACCGGACTGCGCATCCGGCAGCAGCGCATGTTCCGCTTCCAACGCATCGCCTTGCCGGCGCGAGACATAGACCCCCGCAAGAGGGGATTTGGCCCAGACCGAATAGCCGCGGAAATCCGCGATCTGAGCCCAGCTCCAGGCGCTCGGGTCCCATTGCGCGAAGGGGTTGGAATCGTTCTTGATTTCCCAATACGGATAAACAGCGGCGTCTTTTACCGGATAGAGGCTGGCTTCGGGGCGCTCGAATCGCTCCCACGAGAAAATCTCTTCCACCGATCTACGCGGTGCCTTCATTTTGGGCGCTGTGCTTTTTGCTCGACCAATCGCAAGCGCGCCGATCACATCGAATGTCTGGGGCAAATCCAGCATTTCACGCAGTGCGACATGATCCCCAATGCCTGCATTCCAAATGCATTGGAAGCCGCGCAGATGCGCCGAGAGCATCATGTGATAGCAGGCCCCGGCAACCGACTGTACGATGGAGAAATTGCCATGCGTCCAGCCCTTCTGGAAACACAGGTAGATCAGTGCCGAGCACTCGGCAAAGTGATGGTTCCCACCGGAAATTTCGCGCGCACGCTTTTTTCGGGCCGGGTCGGTGACAATGATGAAATGCCAGTTTTGCTGATTGCAGGACGAGGGCGCCTCGACGCCATCGTGCACGATGTCTTCCAGAATTTCAGGTGCGATCAGGCTACTGTCAAAGTCCCGGCAGGACGCACGGGCAGCCAGTTTGTCGAGGATTGATCGGACTTCCGCAGCAGGCGTTTGCGGCAAGGCCGTATCGGCATCTTTTCGCAAGCTGCTCACAATCAATTCTCCCTAAAACGAACGTCGTCGTTGACAAGTCTTTGTCAAGTTCGCAAAACTGTCAACAGTTGACCGATTGGTTGAGGGGGTAATCTTTTCACTGGAAGGCGCATCTTTCCGGACTATGTCGTTTGCCGCAGGGTGACGCGCTTCGTGGTCAAGTAACAGGTGCTTCCTCTGTCCCGATCAGGTTTTCACTGACCACGAACCGACCGCCCCGGAATGGCGGCATTTAATTAGGGAGACGTTCATGTTTAACCGTTTTACCAGCATCGTCGGAGCAGCGCTTCTCGCCGCCAGCGCCGCGAGTGCGCAGGATGTGACCCTGCGCTGGGGCCACTATTTGGGTGACTCTGCCTTCCTTCAGGCCGAGAAAGACTTTGCCGAAGCCGTCACCGCTCGAACCGAGGGTCGCGTGACCGTCGAGATCACCTTCGCAGGCGGTCTTGGGGCCGGCAACGAGGTGATGACACTTGCAGGCCGTGGTGCCATCGACATGGCCTCGGTCGTGCCAGGCTACTACGCCGACCAGTTGCTGTTCTGGCGCGCCTATCAGATACCCTTCGTCTTCGAGAGCCCGCGTCAGGCGATGGAAATCTCCGCTGCGGCGTTCCAGGACATGCCTTACTTCCAAGAAGAGCTGTCGAAGTTCGGCGTCAAGTTCCTGTTCCACCAACCCCTGGGCAGTTACTACCTGACCGGCGCAGACGAGAATTGCGACAGCGTCGCGAACCTCGAAGGCAAGAAGATCCGGTCGTTTGGTGCCGATATCCCCAAAGCGCATGAGGCCATCGGCGCTGTGCCGGTTTCGGTTGGCGTGGGCGATGTTTACGAAGCCCTTCAACGCGGATCGCTGGATTACTCGTTCCTGAACCGCGGCAACATCCTGTCCAACCGCCTCTATGAGCCCGGCCCCTACAGCTGTGGTCCGGTCATGGCCATCACCGGCCACCTGATCGTGATCAACGAAGATGTGTGGGAGTCGATTTCGGCTGATGATCAGGCGATTATTCAGGAAGAGGCCACGAAAGCGGGCCAAGCCTATATCACCAACATCGAAGTCGCCGAAGAAGCAGCTGGCGCGGCCATCGTCGAAGCCGGTGGCACGATCAAGCCTTTCCCTACAGAAGAACTGGCAAAGTGGAAAGACGCAGCCCCTGACCTCCTGCAAAACTGGGTCGATGATATGACCTCGCGTGGAATGGGCGATGAGGCCACCGAGGTCGCCACCTACTGGCGTGCGATCATCGACGCTGACTAAGATCAAACTTGGTGGCGGGTGTTTTTGCCCGCCACCGCTCTCCGACAATAGGCACCCCCGTGAAATTGATCTCCCGAATTGTCGAACGCCTCGCCCTCGTCGTGCTGATGATTGGCGGTGTTGGCATGTTGATGTCGATGTTCCTTGGCGTGGCTGACATTGTTGGCACCCAGATACTGCTGATCCCGGTGCCCGGCCCCCGCGAATTGACCGAAAGCACGATGGTTCTGATCGTCTTTGGTGCGCTGGCCTATGCGCAGATACGGCGCGCCCATATACGGGTCGAGCTCGTCTATTTCCAGATGCCCCCACGGGTGCGCGCAGTGATGGATGTCATCACCGACCTTGCCGCCATGGCGTTCTTTGGCCTAATCCTGTCCCAGGCTATTTCCGAAGCCCAGTATTCCCTCCAGATCGGAGAGGCCACCGTTGGCCTGATCCGCTTCCCGCTCTGGCCCGCACGTTTCACTCTCGCGGCTGGTTGCGCGCTGATGATCCTCCAACTGACGCTGCATCTGATCCAAGATCTAATTCGCATCAAAACCGGCGAGGGGCTCGAAAACGACCCGCTCGGCATCTTGCAGAAAGTCGAGTAACGGTTAATGTTTGATCCAGCGACCTCGGGTGTAATTGTCGCCTGTCTCCTTTTCTTTCTCCTGACGACCGGCGTGCACATCGGTGTTGCGCTCGGTCTGAGTGGCTTTATTGGCATTTTCATCACGATCAACGAGAACGCGGCCCTGGCGCAGTTGGCCACGGTGCCGTTTTCGACGACAAATTCCTTCACGCTTGCCGTTATCCCCCTCTTCATCCTGATGGGGGCGCTTGCGACCCAAGCGGGATTAACGGCGGACTTATACCGAGCCGCCTACAATTGGCTGGGCAAGATCTCAGGCGGTCTGGCGATGGCCACCACGCTAGCCTCGGCGGCCTTCGGCGCGGCCTGCGGCTCGACCATCGTGAATGCCGCAGTCTTTACCAAGATGGCCATGCCGGAGATGACAAAATTCGGCTACGACAAGCGCCTGTCGGCGGGCTGTATCGCGGCTTCGGGCACCTTGGCCTCGCTGATCCCCCCCTCGATCCTGATGATCATTTACGCAGTCATCACCGAACAATCCGTAGCGCGTCTGCTGGTGGCGGGCCTAATCCCGGGGTTGATGTCGGCGGCAATCTACATGGGTGGTATCTATCTGGTCGCCAGGGCGCGCCCGGACCTTGCCCCGATTCCGGACGTGACGATCACACGCCGCGAGAAATGGGAGTCGCTGAAGGGCGTTTGGGGCATCTCATTCCTGTTCCTGCTTGTCATTGGCGGGATCTATCTGGGTTTTTTCGTACCGACCTACGCCGGAGCTGTGGGCGCGTTCGGGGCCTTTTTGATCGTGGCTTCCAAGCGCAAACTGAATTTCAAGATGCTGGTCGAGACCTTCAAGGACGCAGGCATCACCACCTCGACGATCTTCATCATCGTCATCGGAGGCATCATCTTCGCGCGCTTCCTGACCTACACAGGCCTTGTCGGCGACATCTCGGACTGGATGCTCGCGCTGGAGCTTTCGCCCATCGCCTACCTCCTTGGTTTCGCGGCCCTCTATCTTCTGCTGGGGATGCTGATTGACCCCATCGCCATCATGGTCATGACCCTGCCCGTGATGTTCCCGATCATGACGAGCGTTGGCTACGATCCCATCTGGCTGGGCGTCATCGCGATCAAGCTGGCCGAGATCAGTCTGATCACGCCGCCCGTAGGCCTGAATGTCTATGTCGTGCGATCTGCCTCGCCCGTCCCATTGAGACTGGAAGAGGTGTTTGCCGGGGTGACGCCGTTCCTGATCATGGACGTCTTCACGCTGGGGCTGCTGATTGCCTTCCCGTCGATCGTGCTCTTTCTGCCGAACCTGATGAACTAGGTGCGCAGAAGTGTGCCGAGCCACCCTGTGTCGCGGGCTGCATGGATATTGAGGACCGTGCCTTCCAGATCGCTGACCCGCGCCGGACTGAATTTGCGCTCCGCGTTCCCGGCGAACTTGGCACGAATATCCGCGCCCTCCACGGGCCGGTCTGGCGCGCCGCGTACCTGATTTACCTCGGCGCTGACCTGCCGCTGCGGTGTCTCGACCTCGATCCGGGCCGCAAAGCGTTCGGGAAAGCCATGCGCTTGCATCGGCTTCCACACCATCCTCTGCGCTACGGCAATAACCTCTTCGCGCGGCGCGCTCTCGAAGCTCGCCACATCGACGCGTCCCTCCACCAGCATCATCGCCATGCAATATGCGAGCCCCCATTTGCCGTCATAGCCTGAGGCAGGGGCTTGTCGGCGCGACCACGGCTCGCAGACCAGCGGAGCGACGGGAGGCGGAACAAAAGCCGTCAGGGACGTGATGTCATGGGCGGCCACACCCCCCTGCGCCATCACCTGCTCCAAGGCCTCCAGAAACGGGTGAATGTAGTGACAGCAGGGATAAAGTTTGAAGGCCGCTTGTGGCAGCAGCCAGTCCTCCCCAAGCGTAGCAAGTTGGTGGTCGAGCCCTTCCCCGCCCCCGGCAAAGGCGTTCATGACCCCGAAAGCGCTTTCCAGAACCGATGCCGGGCCCGTCATACCAGCTTGCGCCAGACGCGCAGACTCGACCCCAGTGCGCGCCGCCCATCCGGGGTTCAGCGCCTTTGAGGTCGCGCCATCGGCCAGAAACGCGAGCGTGCCGGAGGCCTGACCGCCCGCAATCCCGATAGCCGAAACCGCACGCTCGTGATTCAGCCCCAGGACCTGCGCCGCTGCCGCTGCCGCACCGATCGCCCCGCCAACCGAGGTGACCTGAAACCCACGCGCCTGAAACGCGCCCGGGGCCGCGAGCCCAATGCGGATCGCAACCTCCCACGCAACGACATAGGCGAGGATCAGATCACGCCCGGATGCGCCAGCCAGCTGTGCCACAGCCAGCGCCAAAGGGGCTGCCACCGCGCTGCCATGCACGACCGATCCGATATGCGTGTCATCGTATTCGAGCGAATGGATCAGCGCGCCGTTGATCATCGCCGCAGCGCCCGGTTCAGCGGTTCCACCGGACAGCAAGCTGGCCGATCCTGCAGGCGCTGCCGCCGCCCAATCCGTGTTGCCCACGACGGTCGAGGAGGCGATCCCAACGCCCAACGCATCAAGAAGGTGCAAGTGCGCAGCGTCCAGAACCAGCTGTGGCACGCCCTCCATCAGGGTGCGCGCTGCAAACTCAGCGATCCGCTCTGCCCCGGTCATGCTACGGCCTTGATTTCTTCCATCGTGACCATTCCAGCCCTACGACCAAGCACAAGCGCGGTGATCAGACCATTGCCCGAGGCATAGCCCAGTGCGCCATCGCGCCCGCTGATGCCCGCCGCAGCGCCGCCACCGGCAAAGAGGTTCGGCACGATGCCCCCACTCGCCTTGCGCACCCGTGCCTTGGTATCCACCAGCAAACCGCCCTGCGTGTGAAAGAGTCCCGGCTTGACCTTGACGGCCGCGAAAGGCGCTTCGAGCGGAGCCATCGAAAAAGCGGTCCGGCCGCAGGCGTCCTGCCCTTCGCCGCGCGCCGCTGCATTATAGGCCGCAATCGTCTCCTCCAGCCCGGCGGAGTCGAGTCCAACCGCCTCGGCCACCCCCCCTGGCGTGTCGGCCCATGTTACCGCGCCCATCGCGGACATCTCGGCGTATTCTTCTTCGGCTTCCGCCACCGCATGGATGCGCGCATCATAGATCGCCCAAGCGAACGCACCCTGCTTCATCACGTGCGAGGCAAAGCCCGAGTATCCCAGATCTTCGTTGCCAAACCGGCGGCCCGTCTTGCTGACCAAGACGCCACCCTTTTCCAACGTCGTCCAAGACAGGAGTTGCCCTTGCGGATAGGCCACAGCCGCATAGCCCTGATAGGCCCCCATATTGCCCAAAGCCGCGCCGAGCGCCTGCCCCCAACGCACAGCATCGCCGGTGCTGCCGGGTGCGCCGAAATACTCCGCCGCTGCGATCTCGGCGCAATGCTCGGCCACAAGCGTCGGATCGGCGGCGAACCCGTTCGTGGCCAGCAGCACCTTGCGGGCGCGAATGGGCTCGCCCCCCACGACGGCTCCCACAACATGGCCGTCTTCCACCAGCAAGGCCTCCGCCCGGTTGCCCACGGCGATGGGAATGTCCCGGTCCGCCACGAAGCGCAGCAGATCGTCCACGAGGTCCTGTCCGCGCCGGGACCTGGGCGCGTGCAGACGCTCGACCGAGTGGCCAACATGGCGATAGGCGGTGATCAGCTCCATCCGCGCGCCTAGGTCATCAATCAGCCATTCGCAAAGCGGGCCGCATTCGGCGGCGATCATCTCCGTCAGATCATCCGCATCATGATGCCCCGCGACGTGGATCAGATCCTCGACCATCCGCTCGGGGCTGTCCTCGATGCCAGCCGCACGCTGATATTTGGAGCCCGCGCCAGGGATCGACCCGGTTGAGAGTGCGGAATTACCGCCCGGTCGGTCGCGCCCCTCCAGAATGGCAACCGTTCCGCCAGCATCATGGGCGGCGATAGCGCCTGCCAGCCCACAGGCGCCAGCCCCAATGACCAGCAGATCAAGCGTCTCGCTCATGCCCCTGTCATACCGCGTACGGTCTCATCCCAAGGCCGCGACAGCGCAGCCGATTCAAGATCGAGCAGCTCATCCACGACGGCGCCCATCGCGGGGTAAGGACCATCGACAATGCCGTGAATCTTTGCGCGGATTTCATCCGGCGTGAAGGGCAGGTCCGGGCCACCGCGCGCGCTCATGACCTCTTCGGTAAGGGTTGAACCATCGTCGAGCGTCCACGTCACACGCGTAGGACGGTCGTTGGGCCAGTCGGGCAGCGGCTCGTAAGGCGAGGTGCTGACCTTGTGGCGTAGCGCCATGATTTCAGGGATGTGCAGCGAGTTGGACGAAAACGCTTCCGCCCCGCCACTGCCATGGACCGCTGCCGTCGCAGCGATGTGCTGGATTGAGAACTTCGCGGCAATCGTCGTATCCGGGTCAGGGTTGTCCATGATCCGGGCTTTCTCGTGGGTTTCCAAATGGATCGCCGCGACACGTTCGACGGGGACTTGTTGGAGGAGCTTCTTTGTGGCCTCAATCGTGGCGTGGCCGTATTGGCAGCAGGCAAAGACCTTGTGATAGCCGTCCGAGATCGCCCAAGCCTCGCCCAGACCGCCGCTCAGTTGCTCGGCATCCGCCGCCGCCCCGAATGCATCGGTGTAGACGTCGTGCAGCGCCGAGGGCAGACCACGAATGCCAATCGCCGCCCAATCGACCGCGCGAAGCCCGGTTTGGGCAGAAATGCCCGGCCAGACGTTGCGCACCAGCGAGCCCTGGATTGGGTGGGTATAGGGGCCCGGCAAAACCATCGTCGCGGCGCTGGAGATCGCCCCGATCGCTATGTCCTGAGGCACGCGGCGCAAGGCCGAGACCGCCGCTGCGGCCCCGACAGCGGCGAGGCTGCCATGGGGGTGCAGGACAAGGTTCGGAAAGGTAAAGGCCCGCGCCACACGGGCCACGGTTTCATAGCCGATCACCAAGGCGTGCAGCAGGTCTTGCGTGCAATGCCTCCCGGCCTCGGCTTCGGCGAGCAAGGCCGGCAGGCAATAGACCCCCGCGTGACAGATCACCCGGCGATAGCCCTCGTCCAGCTCGGCCCAGTCCCCAGCGCAGCCATTGGCCAGAGCGGTCGAGTAGCGATCGAACCGCTGCCCCCGCGCATTGAACACCGTGGCCTCAGGCTGGCCCGCGCTTTTGGCGACACCATCGTGGAGCGCAACAATCTCGGGCTCACCCCGCGCGGCCACCATCGCGGCTATGTCATCGCAAAGAACAAGTGTGGCTCGCTTTTGCACGGGCTCGGGTATATCCGCCCATTCGGTTCCGCTGGTGAAAGCGACCAGTTGCGCCAGTGCAGTTTCAATATCAGCAGCACTCATGACGCGGTCTCCAGTCCATTCAGGGTTTTTATCACGTCCGCCGAAGGCATGACGTCCGCGTATTTGCCGTTCATGTCCCACAAGTTGACGGCATGGGAAGTTGGCGCACGGTCATAGACGCAGTCTTCCGGCACAATGACTTTGAAGTTGAGCGCAAAGGCATCCGTTACCGAAGAGCGTACGCAACCAGACGTAGTGCAGCCCGTCACAACGAGCGTATCGACACCCAGATCGATCAGATGGCTGGTCAGGGGCGTTCCGAAGAAGGCGCTGGGGTGTTTCTTGGGCAAAACCACATCGCCCGGAACCGGGGCGATATCCTCGACGAACTCATAGCCCTTGGCATCAATCCCCATGATCGACGGGATCTTCTGGGCAAGACGCCCACCATCGGTAGCGGCGTTCTTGGGGGCCACATGCGGATAGAGAACCGGGAACTCTCTGGCCCGGAACACCGCCAAAAGCGGCGTGATCTTGTCTACGGCATCCCATCCCACGTCGCCGCAGGAGGTTGGATATTCCTTGATCGCCTCCCAGTAAGGCTTCCGGTCGGTGCCGACGGTGCGATACTGCACGTCGATTATTAGCAGCGCCGGGCGGCTGCCAAACCCGCCTGCCCCGCCAAACCCCGCAGATGCGTAGCGGAGCTCTTCTTCTTCGGTGATAACCCCGGTCCATGGCGGCATTACGCATTCCCCCGGCTGCTGCAATCTGTAAACAGTTGACGAAATGGGTTTGGCGTTGTCAACCTTGCTCCTATCGTCCCCAAGAGGATCGCCATGGAAATCCGACACCACAATAGGTACCCGTTCGTTCCCCTTCCCGAGCGCCCGGTCTATGACTGGCCCGAGGGCAAGCGTCTGGCCGTATGCCTGTTCAACAACATCGAATGGTTTTCGTTCATGACAGGGCTCGGCAGTGATCACACTCTGCCGGGTGCGGCGCAGACCACGCGAAACTATGCGTGGCGCGATTACGGAAACCGGGTGGGCATCTGGTACCTGTTCGATCTACTCGACGCGCTTGGCCTGCCTGCCTCGCACAACGTGAACGCTGCCGCTTTGGACCAGTGCCCTGAGATCGTGGCACGTATCCGGGCGCGCGGGGATGAGGTGATCGGGCACGGCGTGACCAACTCGGAGCGCCAAGATGTCATGGACGAGGCGACCGAGCGCGCCATGATTGCCGAGACCACGCAGACCATAACACACCATTTTGCCGCGCCGCCCAAAGGCTGGCTGGGGCCTTATATCGTGCAATCCGAGATCACGCTCGATCTGCTGAAGGAGGCGGGATACAGCTATATGCTCGACTGGCCCGCCGATGATCAGCCGTTCTGGATGCGCACACGCGCGGGACCGATGCTATCCATGCCCTATTCGATCGAGCTGAACGACAGCCCAGCACAGGTGTTCCGTCACCACACGGGCCGCGAGTTCGAAGAGATGATCATCGACCATTTCGACGAGATGCTGCTGCAATCCGAGAAATATCCACTGGTCTTCAACATCGTCCTGCACCCCTTCGTCATCGGCCAGCCGTTCCGCCTGCGAGCGTTGCGTCGCGCACTCGACCACATCCTGAAACATCGTGACGACCTATGGCTGACCACGCCCGGTGGCATCGCCGGCCATATAGCCGGGCTGCCCGAAGGAACCGTGCCATGACTCGTGAAGCTCAAATCACCCTAGTAAAGCGTTACTTCGATGCGGTGGACGGCGAGGACCTGCTTGGGTTGCTGGACACCCTCGCCCCTGATTGCGTCTTCACGGTCGAGACCCACAGTATCCGCCTCGAAGGGCACGCCGAAATCTCCGCCATGTTCACTCGGCTCTGGACCGATCATACGGCCGTGTTGCATCACACGTTCACCCATGTCCCCGACCCGGAATCGGGGCGCATCGCGACCCGGTTCACGGTCCAGAACACTGAGCATGATGGCAGCCTGACCCACAAATCAAACTGTAACTTCTTCGAGATCGCGGATGGCCGCTTTGCGACCGTGCGCGTCTACATGACGGGGCAAAACACCTTGAAGGATACCGCATGACCGATGACGCGCTGACAGAGCTTGCGATGCGATATTTCAGGGCGCTCGACGCCCGCGATCCTGACGCCTTGGCCCAAACACTGGCAGAGGGCTGCATCATGACGATTGAAACCCACGGCATAACCTATGACGGGCGCGATGCGATCCGGACGCTCTTTGCGACGCGCTGGGAGGGGCCGCTGCGCGCGGTGCACCACGACTTCACCCATTCGCCCTCACCCTCGACAGGCCGGATCGCGAGCCAATTCACAGTGACCTATTCGGGCCCCGGCGCGGCGGAGCCCAAGTCGAACGCCAATGTCTTTTCCACGCAGGACGGGCAGATCACACAGATCGCCGTCTACATGGCTGGTGCCAACACCATCAAGACTTAGGACAGGAGCTCGATCACCTCGTCGGTGGAGCGCACCTTGCCGAAAAAACGGCCAAAGTTGCGCACCGTTCCTTCGTGCAATTCCTTGTGGGTGGTCGCACAGGCGTCCTCGACCAGCGTGACGGCATAGCCCCGGTCCGCGGCTTCGCGCGCTGTGGTCTCAACGCACATGTTTGTCGAGACGCCCGTCATGAACAAGTGCTCGCGGTCGAGGGCGCGCAGCAGATGGTCCAGCCCTGTCGAGGCAAAGGCCCCAATTGAGGTCTTGCGCACGATGGGATCGCCGGGTTCGGGGGCCAGTTCATCGATGATCTGGTGCTCGCGCTGGCCTGCGTAATTGCCCACCGACTGGAAGAACGCGCGCATATGCACAGGCGCGTCCGAACAATCGGTAAGAGCCGCCCCAATGGTCACGTAGACGACCTTGCCGCCCGCCGCGCGCATCGCCTTGATCAGGCGCTGGTTGTTAGGGATGACGAGGGTCTCGATCCGGTCAAAGCGCCAGTCAGTTACGCTGTTGCCCTCGGCCTTCATCTTGCGCGCCAGCGCCCCACTGCGATGACCCGTGGCATATTGCATATCCACGATCACAAGGGCCGAGCGCGCGGGGTCGGTGACCCGCTCGGCATTGAATTCCTGAACATAATCGGCGACTGTCTGGGTCATGGGCTGTCCTCTCAGATATCGTGAAGGGTGACGGGAAAGAGCGCGTCGAGCGCCTCCCAGGTGTCTAATTGCAGGATGTGGTAAAGTGAAAAGGCATAAGCTGGTCCCGCATCGAGTTCAGGCGGGGTGACCGGAATGGCGAGATTTCCGCCGGTGCACAGTCGCCCCGGAAACCCCCAATGCAGAAGCTGCTGGCGGGCGGCAGCGGCAACGGCCCGCGCAGTTTCGGTGTCGGGGGCGACACACTCGCCAAGGATGAACACTTCGCGCGGCGGGGTGACCGGAGGTGTAGGCCAGTCTAGAACACCATCGATCCCGTAGCGCCGGAAGAACAGTTGCCATGGCGCGTCCGGCTCAGACGGGATCAAGTCAGCAACCGCGTCCCGGACACCGCTCAGAATATCGTCAGACGCCGCGATGAACCCCGGATCGGCAATCCCCGCCATCATCACCACTCGATGCCCCAGAAACCGCGCGCCCTCAATCTTGACGCTGGGACTGGCGGCGTCGTGCCAAACCGCCCCTTGGACATGGACACGGCGGGCATCGACGGCTTGGTAAGTCGCCTCACTCAGGTCGACATGGCCCTCGGGCTCGAAAACGCGGGTCGGATCGGCCTGCTCGTAGAGGGCATGGGCGGCGACGGACATGGGCGTGGCCGCGCGTGCAGGGTTCATGCTCTCCAGCGTGAAGCCATCGCCTTTCAGCGTCGCCATCATCGCATCGCGCCCGCCGGGATCGCAACACAGAGAAGTGCATTCAAGAATCTTGGCCATATGGACGGAAGGCCCCTTTGGATAGCCCAGCAAGACCGGGACCACCGCGAAGGGGGCGGTGTCACAAGCCCTGCCAGCAAGGATCACATCCGCGCCGCTGTCCAGCGCCTTGGCAAAGGCCCACTGCCCCATCTGGCCGACAATCGCGACTGAGCAATCGATATCCGGCTCCATTGGTCCGATCGGGGTGAGACGCCCCTCCTTTTCTGCCGCTTGCACCATAGACTGCGGCACGTCTGCCCCGATCGTTGCCAGACAAAAGTTCAAACCCAATTCAGCCGCCACGCTGCGCAAAAGGCTCTCGACCGTGGCCAGATGCGACGCCCCGCCTGCCGTTCCAGCGCTGCCTATCAAGAGTGGCACGTCCAATTCGCGCGCTGCCCGCAGGACAAGGGCGAGATCACGCCGCGCCATCGAGGGCGAGGCGGCCATCTTGCCCGATCCGAGATAGACCGGACCCGGATCGATCGATCCCATATCGGCGGCTATGACATGAGGTTTACGCGCAACCCCGGCCTGGAACGCCATTTGCGGGATACCCAGTCCCAGCTGACCCGACGCGGCAAGCACTCGCAGCGGCGCATCCGGCCCCGGCCAGCGGGCAGCAAGACGCGCAAAGGCGCTCATACCGCAAGCTCCAGCAGCAGCGCGTGTTGTTGCGCGCCGTAAACATCCCGATCTCCCGGGGTGCCTGCGGGCACTGCACGCGGCAGCACGATCTTCACCGCGCGGGCTGCTGGCACAGCAATCACTTGAATGTTTTCGACCGCGTGCCCGTAGCGCTCTGCCACCGCTTCGGCCGTAAGCGCCACACTCCCCCGCGCGAACGTTGCCTCATCGGCAAACAGCACATCAATGGTCAGTAAAGTCGGGCCTGCGTTCTTGGAGCGCACGACGCAGGCAAGCTCGGAAAGCACCATCAGCCTGCTCCCCAGACCTGACGGCAGTGATCGGCAATCTCACTTGCGGTCGCGCTCCAGATATTCTCAACCGCCCCCAGCCGATCCAGTGCCTCGCGGAGATAGCGCATTCGATGCGGCTGCCCGATCACCCACGGATGCAGCGATAGCATGAAACTGCGCCCACCTTCCGCAGCGAGGGTTTCAACGGCATCCCCCACGAGGTCAGGGTAGCGTGGATTGGGCACCTTGCGCAGCCAGAGGGCCGTCACATCGTCCCATTCCATCTGGTTCGGGATCGACACGAGCGGTGGCGTGGTCTGGAACAGATACGGCTGATCGTCATTGGGCCAGTCGAGCAGATGGTCATACCCGGTTTCCGCCAGCAATTGCGGAGTGCGGGCACTTTCACCACTGTCGGGGCCCAGCCAGCCGCGCGGACGTGCGCCAAGGACGCGTTCGAAGGTATCGGTGGTGCGCTGAATGATGGCACGTTCTTCCGCCTCGCCAAGCTCGGAGGTCAGCATGCGCGACTGGTATTCGCCATGCGCGACGAATTCCGCACCACGCGCCTGCAAAGCATCCACCGCCCTTGGGTAACGCTCAAGCGCACTGGCATTGGCAGCAACCGTCAGCTTAAGCCCCCGCCCCTCCAGCGCTTTCAGCACGCGGAAAAGCCCGATCCGATTGCCGTACTCGCGCTGGGTGAAGGGGCGGTATTCCGGGAAATAGAACCCGTATTCACCCGTGAACCGTGTGTCCTTCCATGCGTCCTCGGGCGGTTCCAACTCCCAATACTCGAGATGGATCAGAACGCAGACCGCCATGCGCGCCCCATCGGGCCAGTGCATTGCGGGCCGCTCGGGCATCGCCGAGAACGGGTAGAGGTTGTGATCCATCCCCTCGCGCGGCTCGGTCATGTCGCAAGCCCCTGATGCCAGTCGATATGGTCCTGACAGTTGGCCAGATACCAATCGGCGATCTCTTCACCCGTAGCGGCCCAGACGCCCTCATGGCCCAGCACATACTCCAGTGCTTCGGCCAGATGTTTAATCCGGTGCGGCTGGCCCATCATGTAGGGGTGCAATGCGATGCACATCACCTGCCCGCCTTCGGCATAAAGCTCGTCAAACCCATCGCGGATCATCTGGGAAAAATCGGCTGCCTCGAACTGCTGGCGGTGCAGAATCGAGTCGTTCAGATCCATCGTATAGGGGATCGTGATTAGCGAGCCGGATCTGGTGCGCAGCGGCGCGGGTTGGTCGTCGTGATGCCAGTCGGTGTAATAGGTGATGCCAGCTTCCGCGATCAGGTCGGGCGTATTCAATGTGTAGGAGGCCGCTGGGCTGAACCACCCCCGGATCTGCCTTCCGGTCAGCTCGCCGTAAAGGTCGACACATTCGCGTATCGCCGCGCGCTCGTCTTCCTCGGAATAGTTCCAATGGTAGCGCGTATTGTACATTCCGTGACAGAGCACCGACCAGTTGCGCGCCTCCATCGCCTCGAAGATGTGCGGATAGTGCACCCAATTCGCAATTGACAGCGAGACCGTGCCGCGGATGTTCAGCCGATCAAACAGATCAAACATCCGCCAGAGACCCACGCGGTTGCCATAGTCGCGCGAACCATACCCGATCACATCCGGATGCGGGGTTCTGGGCCAAGGGTTGCGCACCGGTGACGGACGCGGCGCGTATTCGTAGTGCTCGACATTCGGCACCACCCAGAGCGCCAGTTTCGCGCCATTTGGCCAGGAGATCTTGGGTCGATCCGGCCAGGCCGAATAGGGCGCACGGTCGGCATGGGCAAAAGGGCGATTGGGTTGCACCACGTCTCCTCTCTGCAAACTGTTTACAGTTAACACTAAACGAGACAGGCTAGGCAGCAACCCCCGAATCCACTCAAATGGGTGAGAGATGCGAAAAACCACACGTCTGAAGACCTTGATCCAAGCGCCCAAGTTGCTGGTCATGCCGGGCGCTTACGATGCGCTGTCGGCGATGCTGATCGAGGATGCGGGCTTTGACGCGGTGCAAGGCTCTGGCTTCGGGCTAGCGGCCAGCCATCTGGGCTTGCCCGACATCGGTATCCTTGGGTTTCGCGAGATGCTGGACCGGACGCGTGTAATCGCTGGTGCTGTCGATATCCCGGTGATGGCAGATGGGGACACGGGCTTTGGCGATGCTGCCACCACCTGGCATGTGGTGCGGGAATTCGAGGCTGCGGGAGCTGCCGGGATCAATCTGGAAGATCAGGTCATGCCCAAGCGCTGCGGGCACTTCACCGGCAAGGCTGTTATCCCGATGGAAGAAATGATCGGCAAACTGCGTGCGGCCGCAGATGCCCGCAGGGATGCAGATTTCATCATCAACGCGCGCACCGATGTACTGCAATCCCTTGGGGTCCATGAGGCGATCCGACGTGGCAATGCCTATGCCGAAGCGGGCGCGACGCTGATCTTTGTCGATGGGATCGAAACCCGCCACGAGGTCAAACGCGTTATTGCCGAGATCGACGCCCCCGTCTCGATCAACATGGTGGAAGGCGGGAGCACGCCGCTGTTCACCTTCGCCGAGTTGGAACAGCTGGGCGCAGCACGGGTCTCCTGCCCCGTGACGACGATCCTTGCGGCCATGAAAGGCGTGCAACAGGCTTTGGCGTCCCTGAAAGCCTCGGGCACGCCCGGCTCAGAGCCGAACCTGTTGGCAGGTTTCGGCGAGATCAAGGACCGTCTCGGTGCGCTCGAATTCGACGAGCTTGGCGGCAAATTTGGAGCTTAGGAGGTGCGATGCTCGGCCAGATCATTCCAGACCTCCTGACGCAGTATGCGCCCAGCGACCAGCTCGAACCGGTCGCTGAAGCGAATGCTCTCGAAAGCGCTGCCGTCGAGCCACGTGCCATGCAAAGTACCCCGGCACCAGACGATAGCGCGGTCTCCCTCGAACGCCTCGTCATAACCGTCGAAGGTCTTGCTGATGCTAGAATAGCGCGTCTTGCTCCATGCGATAAGCTCGTCCAGCGTCCGCATCGCAGCGCCGCCCGGAAAGACCATCTTGAAGTCTTCGTGCAGATGGCCTTGGGCGCGGGCCAGATTGCGCGCCTCCATCGCGGTGAGGAAATCCTGAACGACCTCTGCGGCGCCCGGAACAGGCGCACCGGGCGTGCGCGACCGCCCGCCGCGCATGTAGTTGGTCGGGGGCACTTCTTCCGCAATCACCGTGATTGCGTCGAGCGGGGCGGCAATCGTCGCACACACTGCGTCGGTCATCCGCCGCGACAGGGTCGCGATTGTCTCCGCGTCATAGCCTTCGATCAGCGTAACTTTAATAACCGGCATGTCTGGCTCCCTCGCTCTGGCAGCGCGCAGCCTAGCGAAGATCACGCCCCATGCAACCCGATACCAATCCCGAACCGGAGGCCCCAATGACATTCACCGTAAAGATGATCGACCATGTTGTACTCTATGTCTCGGATATGGAGCGCTCCGTGCACTTTTATGAAGCCGTGCTGGGATGCAAGGTCGTCCGGCATAACACCAAGCTGAACCTTATGCATTTGTCGGCAGGGTCTTCGATGATCGACCTGCTGCCCGCGCCGGATCCTGAAAGCACTGGACAAAACGTCGATCACGTCGCCCTGCAGATCGAGCCGTTTGATGCTGATGCCCTGATGACGCATCTACGAAACCACGGCCTTGATCCCACCGCACCCCGCGACCGGTTTGGGGCGGGTGGCACAGGGCCATCGCTGACCTTTCGGGACCCCGATGGCAACACGATTGAACTCAAGGGACCAGCTTCCGCGCCATGATCACACTTTACGAGAACCTGCGCACTATCGTCTACGCGCCCTTCTATCTGGCTGACCGGCGCGGATATTGGGCGGATCAGGGGCTGGAGGTGAACATCCAGCTCTCCCCCGATCCAGTCGAGACCGCCGAGGGCCTACTGGCGGGCCGTGCCGATATCTCCTGGGGCGGGCCGATGCGCGTATTGCTGCACCATGACCGTGATCCAGATTGCCCGCTCGTGGCCTTTGGACAGATCGTGGCGCGGGACCCGTTTGTACTGATCGGGCGCGCAGCCAACCCTAGATTTCGGTTTGAGGACCTGCAAAGCGGACGCCTCGCCGTTGCGACCGAGGTGCCGACCCCATGGATGACGTTTCAGGACGATCTGACGCGCGCTGGTGTCGATCCCGCCAGCCTCGACATCACACCCAAGGCCCCGATGAAGACAGCCCCTGCCCGGCTCGCAGCGGGCGAGATCGACGTGGCGCAGGTGCTGGAGCCCTATGCCTCCGCCGCTGTGGCCGAGGGAAGCGCTCATATCTGGCATCGCTTCGCCAACCGGGGTGATATCGGTTACACCAGCTTCTACACAAAACGCGGGTATCTGGAGGCGCATCCAGAGACCTGCGCGGCCCTCCTGGCAGGGATCGCGCCTGCGCTTTCTGCCATGGCGAGCGAACCTGCATCCGAGATTGCCGCCGAGCTTGCAGAACTTTTTCCCGATGTGCCCCAGACTGTCCTGACCAGCGTCATTGCAGGCTACCAAGCCTCAAACCTTTGGGCGCGGGAGACCGATCTGCCCCCCGCCGCCTTCGTTCGGCTGAAGGCGGCATTGCTGTCGGGCGGATTGATCTCGCGCGACATCCCCTATGACCACGTGATAGCCCGATTGGAAAAACCATGACCAACAACGTTCCCGCGATCGATATCGCCCCCTTCATTGCCGGGGACCCTGAAGGCAAAGCCCGCGTCGCCCGCGAGGTTGCCGAGGCGGCGCAGACCATCGGTTTTGTTGTCCTCTCGGGCCATGGCATTCCGCAGGCCCTGTTCGATACGGTTTTCGAGAAAGGCTTCGCATTCTTCGATCTGCCGGATAAAGAGAAGGCAAAGTGGCACCCTACTGGGCCTGCCAAACAACGCGGTTATCACGGGATCGCGACGCGCGGGCTATCGGCCACCTTGGGCAAGGATGCGCCCAAGGATTTGCGCGAAAGCCTGTTTCTGGGGCCGATCGACGATCACGCCGCTGACTTCGCACATATCTCTGAAGCTGCAACGGCTTACGCAGCGAACTTGATCCCGGATACGTCATCGGGATTGGACGCATCGCTGGTTGCACTCTACCGCGCCTTCGAGGGACTTTCGGCGGATCTGCTGCGCATCTTCGCGGTCGCTGCCGAGATGCCCGAAGACCATTTTGCGCCCCTTATCCAGAAGCACTTCTCGATCATGTCAGCGCATCACTACCCTGCCTTGACAGAACCACCCCTGCCCGGCCAGTTGCGCACCGGCGCGCATACCGATTACGGCGCTCTGACCATTCTGGCCATGACCGAGGCCAAAGGTGGTTTGGAGGTTGCCCGCGACGGTGGCTGGGTACGCGTTCGCCCGCCCAAAGGGGCGCTTGTGGTGAACCTGGGCGACATGATGCAGCGGTGGACCAATGACAAGTGGGTTTCAACCATGCACCGGGTCGTGACGCCGGAAGACTTGAACGATGCCATGTCACGACGGATGTCCATCGGCTACTTCATGCATCCCGATTACGACGCCAAGATCGAATGCCTGCCAAGCTGTGCTGGCGACGGGGCGCTTTATCCCCCGATCACCGCAGGCAGGCATATCCAAGCGAAGATCGAAGCCTCGCACAACGGCTAGTCAGCCCCCCATCCATCTCAGAAGCGCGCGAAGCCGCGCCAGAATGGTCAGCAGGACGGCACACACCACCGTCAGGGCGGCCAGCGGCAGCACGAAATCGCCCGACAGATCGGACAGAACACCGAAGGTGATCGGCCCCATCACGCCCCCGATCTCGGCAAAGGTGAAGAACAGCCCGCCTGCGAGGCCAAGCCGCTCTTCCGGGATGCGCGGCGTCTCCATCAGCAGCAGGATCGCCACCGTCATCATCGCACCGCGCGCCATCCCTTGCAGGATCAGCCCCACGACCAGCAGAGGCCCGGCTGAGACTTGTAACAGCAGGCTTGCGGCCATGGAGAACACGAAGAGCGCCGCCATTACCGTCAGTCGCCGTTCCGGCACGGCAAGACGCGGGATCACCAGCGCGCCAATAATGCCCACCGAGGATGGAATCGCGGCCCAATACCCGGCTTGCACCGCCGAGAAGCCGTGGCCGCGCAGAATCTCGGGCAGCCAGTTGTTCAGGCCATGGTTGATGAAGAAGATACCAATGCTCATCGCAAGGATCAGTTGCACCTCGGGCAAGCGCACGATTTCGAGAAAGGCCGAGAGGTTGAACTTCGCGCTGCCCTCCTCCCCGCCACTTTGCTTGCGAGCGGCTGGCAGGCTCGCTATCGCGAACCAGACCACGCCACTCAGCGCGACCAGAACGGCGTAAACTAACATCACGCTGCGCCAGTCATCGCCCACCATAGGCATGACAACGCTGTTGGTCAGCGACAGCGACAGTATCCCGCCCAGGTAGGGGCCGGTCACGTAGATTCCCATGGCCGTAGCGCGTGTCTTGCCGTGAAAGAGGCGCGCGATGATCTTTGGCGCCCCAACCGAGATCATCGGGCCCCCGATCCCAAAGAGCGCGACCGCCAGAAGCAGCTGCATCGGCGTTTCCGCGCAACTGCGCGCCAACCCTGATGCGGCCATAACGAGTGCCGCCAGCAGCAGCATATGCCGCGAACCCAGACGGTCGAGCAGGATTCCGCAGGGAATGGCGGCCAGAATATAGGTCAGTGGCCATGCGCCAAGGATCGCCCCCATCAGACCGTTACTGATGCCAAGCTCGGCACTTATCGGGCTTACCAGCGGCGCCATCGACGCGATGGTCAATCCAAAGCAGAAATATATCAGCCAGACCCCAAAAAGAATCAACCATCGCACCTGTGCTGTTTTGGAGGGGCCAGACGGAGAGAGGGCTTGGGTCATTTTTCCTCCTTGAGTGCTTGGGCCGCGACGGGCGCGCTGATCTTCAAGAGCGAAGCCTATGAGAGAACAGTGTTTCACTACAAGCGCAAGCGCGCCACTATAGCTATGCGCCCTGGAAACCGGCGGCTGGTCTGGTACTGCCTATCTTGCCCATTGCATAAGGGTTGAAGTGCCACAAAGCGTCTTAGCTCGAAGCGATCCGAGTGATGCTCGAGGTTGGCCCTGCCATTCATGCAGATGAAGAACACGAGCATACCAAGCGACAGCTTGCCCTGGATGCCCGTGAACGGACAGGTGTCTCGATCCCAGACCGTTTGAAATAGCGGACAGTTCAGTCACTCCGGACTGGACTTCACGCCCGACACGAGCGTCACTGATGCCACGCCCGGCCTGACCCCGGGCGCAACTCGGTACCAGGGCCAGCACTCCGCTGGCCCGGCACATCCGAGGACCAAACATGCCAAATTCCAAAACAACACTCCCACGCGAAACGAAAGCCGCAGTCCTGCGCCGACTTCTTGCCCGAAAGGCTGGTGCCGACCTTGCCACCCTGCAATTGGCCACGGGTTGGCAACCTCATTCGGTTCGAGCGGGCCTTAGCGGGCTCAGAAAAGCCGGTTACGCTATTGATCGGACCGAAGCTGCCAAACCCGGCGGCACAGCCACATACCGTATTACTGGCGGTCCGGAGGGTGCCCGATGATACCACCCATCACAGACATTGAGGCCATGGACCGGACGGCCCTGATTGCCGCCTGGTCAGAGATCTTCGGCACACCGGTCCCAAAGCGGCTGAGCAGCCCGTTTCTGCGACGTTTCCTCGCCTTCGAACTCCAGGCGCGACAATTCGGCGGGCTGCCAAAGGGCCTTATCGACAGACTTGACAGGGCTGACGCAGTGAAGCCTGAGACCAGAAGCCCGGCGCTCAAACCGGGCGGACGGCTCATCCGGGAATGGAACGGCGTAACCCATGCCGTCGATGTCGTTGAGGGTGGGTTCCTTTGGAACGGTCAGCGCCATTCATCATTGTCAGCGATCGCCCGCGCCATCACTGGTGCCAGATGGTCCGGCCCGCGGTTCTTCGGACTCAAGAAGTCGGCACTCCGATGACCAAACCAAGGATCCGATGTGCGATCTACACGCGCAAATCCTCTGACGAAGGACTCGATCAGGATTTTAACTCGCTCGACGCCCAACACGAGGCCTGTGCCGCCTACATCGCCAGCCAGCGGCATGAAGGCTGGGTTCCCGATAAAACCCGCTATGACGATGGTGGCATCTCCGGAGGCACGCTGGAGCGGCCTGCGATGCAGCGCCTGCTTGCTGACATTGACGCGGGTCGCATCCAGATGATTGTGGTCTACAAGATCGACCGCCTGACCCGCTCTCTTGCCGACTTCGCAAAGCTCGTGGAGCGATTTGATGCAGCTGGCTGCTCTTTTGTGTCTGTAACACAGTCCTTCAACACCGCCTCGTCGATGGGGCGACTGACGCTCAATGTGCTTTTGTCCTTCGCCCAGTTCGAACGAGAGGTCACGGCCGAGCGGATCCGTGACAAGATCGCTGCCTCAAAAAAGAAGGGCCTCTGGATGGGTGGGGTGCCGCCCCTTGGCTATGATCCGCACCCTGATCCAAAAACCCGCGGGCTTGTGATCAGTCAGAATGAGGCGAAAACCGTCGAGACGATCTTCCACCTCTACGTCCAGCTTGGCTGCCTGAATAAGGTCATGCACGAGACAACGAAAATGAGATTGCGATCGAAGCGGCACCACTTCAAGTCGGGGCGGATCCAGGGCGGCAATTCGTTCTCCCGCGGTCAGATCTACGCACTGCTCCGCAATCCTATCTACATCGGCAAGATCCGACACAAAACAAATGTCTGGGACGGGCAGCATGAGGCCATCATTGACATTGAGCTTTGGGATCGCGTTCAGGCCAAGTTGCAGGACGCCAGCGCCCGGCCAAGATCGCAGGTCGGCTCTGTAAGCAGTCACAATAAGATCGGGGCTGCGCCACTTACCGGTAAACTACGGGACGAGACCGGAGACCGATTGACGCCCACACATACACAACGCCATGGACGACGGTTGCGGTATTACGTCTCCAATCGGCTTATCTCAGGCGGTACCGATCCAAGTGGCTGGCGCTTGCCCGCAATGGCAATGGAGCAGGCAGTTGCTGACATCATCGCGCGGCATTTGAGCGACCTCGCCAATGGTCACCGAATTTGCGTCATGCCAGATCTTCAGCTTGGAGACGCAGTCCGCACCAAGGCCGAAGATCTAACACAGAGGCTACTGAAAGGTGCACCCGAGCTTCTCGCAAACATTACTGTGGGAGGCCAGCTGGCCAATGGGCGCATCGTCCTGAACCTGCAGACGACGGAGATAGCAAATGAACTTGGCCTGAAACCTGACGAGATCGATCCATCCGCGCTGCAAATCCAAGCACCCTTCGCGCTGCGTCGACGCGGCGTCGAGGGAAAGATCATCGCTGGCGATCGTGAGCCCGAACCAGACAGAACGATGCTGCGTGCGCTGGCTCGGGCACATATCTGGACAGCCGACCTGCGCCGGGGAAAATCATTGAACGACATTGCCGCCGCAACCAGCCACTCTGAATCATATGTACGTACCCGAGCCCAACTCGCCTTCCTCTCGCCCAAGATCCAAAAAGCGATCCTCGTTGGCAGTCAGCCGCCAGAACTGACTTTGGAAAAGATCATCCGCAAACCGATCCCGCTCGACTGGGATGTGCAGGCGCGGATTTACGGGTTCAGACAAGATCTAAACCATCCCTGATCTGCGCATGTCATTCCCTGTTCCCTTGGGAAAGGTCCCTGTTAACGGTGAAAAATTTCCCTGTTAATTTGCGCAGGGAATTCACTCGTAACACATTGATATTTTATGGTTATTGACGGATGATTTGGATCAAATTGGGCTGTTTTAGCAAAATTTCCCTGTTAATTCCCTGTTAGCAGGGAAAATCAGGCCTTACCGAAGCGCGTGATGCTGGCCGCAGAGACAGCCGAGGGATTCGGCCCTGATCGACTGGATCAAAGGTGTCTCCCACGCAGATGACACAGCGCAAGGCCCCGGAAAGTCGGGATAAAACAGGGAAATTTCGACTATGCTAACAGAGACTGGGGTGGGTGGCGGACAGACAGTCCGCCAATAACATCAGCTAACTATTTGTTTATTATTTTTTATTTGTAGGTAACTATTTTTGTTACCACATATTTTACCACACAATGAAAAAGATTGAGGCCAATCAAATGAAATCATTTGTGCCTCATTGACGCATCAGAAGGCATCACAGTTGGATCGGAGATATAGAAGACTTGCCCTGCTACCTACTACCATTACTGCGAGATTGGAGAACAGGTGGTGACAGAATTGCTAAAAGCAGATTCAAAAGGTCGTTTTCACAATAACAATATCAAGTCTAATTCAAATAGTGGTCGGTACGATTGTCGAAACCACATTGTACCAGAATACTGATAGGCGCATTTCTGAGACGCTGTGTTGGGTCTATGAGGTTAGCGTTTAGCCGTTAAGAAAAATGTCTTGATTTTGCCCACGCGTAAATCTGACCACCCGCGCCGATCCCATTCTCAATGTCTGAGAGATTGCACCTCCCCTATGTCTTGGCAGAAGTAGGGTCGCTCGGATTACTTGGCCCTTTTGCGCCATTAGCGGACATTGTTTCTTCCTACCCTGAGCGACTGCTATGCGGACAAAATGCCAATTTTCTGCGGCCGCGCCAACGGCTACTTTGGGGCTTGCACGCCAACACTGGTGGTTTGTGAACTGGCCACAAATCTTCGGCAGCAAGCGGTGCGCAAAGACCGTCCCGATATCAGTTTGATGCTTGATTCACATATTTGGAGTGCGTAGGACTTAGCTCTGGTGTGGCGGATTCAGACTAAGTTCGACATGCAATCGAGATTGCAGTACTTCTGTATCGGGAAATAATTGAAAAAATGCCGGAATTTCAGACCCGAAAAATGCGGGGCGACGCCCGGCAAAGGTATTGAAATGGCAATCTATCTAATCCGGCACGGACAATCGGAATTCAATGCAGCGCACAAAGATGGTGATCCAGATCCAATGATCTTCGATGCTCCACTTACCCCAAAAGGGCGTCTTCAGGCCGAACAAGCCAAAGCCGCTGCGATGGACCTTGGGATCATGCAAGTGATAACCTCTCCGCTCACGCGTGCTATCCAGACGGCGCAAACCATTTTCGACGACATTGCACCGATAAGGGTTGTCGCCGAGCACCGTGAGCTTCTTAGCTACAGCTGCGACATTGGTCGGCCTGCGAGCACGTTGAAAAGCGAATTTCTCGATCTTTCCTTCGATCATCTGGAAGAGATTTGGTGGCATCAGGGCCTGACTAATGAAAACGGCGTGCCCCTCGAACCCAAGGACGTGTTTCAAGAGCGGATACGTGGTTTCGCGCAGGACCTTGCCCGCCTCACTGAAAGACCACTGGCCGTTGTGGGCCACGGCAACACTTTCAGAGAACTCGCAGGATTCTCAATGGCTAACTGTGAAATCCGCCTGTACCCTGGGTGAGGCGCGAGTTTGAAAAGCGATTCCAATTGGGCGAGCGCAATCCGAAGCTCCTTGTCCGGCATGGCACGGATCAGTGTCATCGCTTCAGCCTCCCGTTTTAACCGGTTTGGGCTCCGCGTCGGGTCATGATCCTGTGCGGGGAAGAACTCTGTTCCCAACCATAAGAGCGGTCCAATTCAAAAGGGGAGGATCACTCAAAAACTGAGGCGCACCGGCGTGATTGATTGGTGGTTCCAGCGATTGGGGTCGTCCTCCGGCCAATAACGATCATCCAGATCAGGCCCCGGATCGTCCTCCGCTTGTTTGTGGATGCAGTCCTTGAGATAGTCGAGAGCACTGAAGTTATAGCCAGCCTCTTCGGCTACAATAACTACTGATTCAAGCAGGGTTTTATGTTCTTCAAAGCCCTCGTACGCACCTTCGTTGGTGAATCCCGTCTGCAAGTAGATTTTTAAAAGACCCGCAACGCCCAATGGCATATCCTTGGATGAAACCAAGTCATTGATATGGGTACGCAGGGACAATTTATCGACCAAATCCATTCGCAGGCGCTGCACCTCGTCATGCCTTCCCGTGTAGTCAACTTTCTTGTAAACCCATTGCACATAGCAATGCCAAGCCTCGTTCATGTGGGCCAGACTGATTTCATATCCGCAACAAGCATTGGCGACGTTGGCCAAGAGTTGTAGCACCGCCTCCATCTCAGGTTTATCGATCACTTTCTGTATGCTCTCATTTGAGATCGTGCCACCGTCTAGATATCGCTGAGCGTGGTCTTTGCCATCCCATTTGCTAAACAGCAGGTCGTGCATATCCTGCTGGGCGCTACTTATACTCCACCATGATTGATTGCCGCTGGGGTCAGTCTTGAAATCGGGAATTGACGAGGCCAGCAGATGAGGCACCATCGATTCTCCCTTGATCACGTAGATATCATCCGGATTGCGGCGCTTTCCTTGCCAGACCAGCTCGAATTGCTGCCGCAAAGGTACCTCGGTTCGCAATCTTCTAATGTATTTCTTCGCTTGTTCTATGCTCATAATTTTTCCGCGATACTTGCTGTTGTTCGAAAACGCCGTTCTGTCTGATCACTTCAAAACGATCCGCGCCGTAGATCACCTGATAAAGGGTAGGCTCACGCCCCTTGGTATCGACAGATCACTTCACGGTATTATCTTTCCACCTTCCGTCAAGACGCCGATGTCTTGCGCCAGTTTTGTAATCTCCGGGGTCATACACATTGGGTTCAGTTCACCCTCTGCCGTTGGTCGGCTATCTCTTACGTCAGTAAGAAATGCTAACATGTATTTTTTGGAGTCACCCGGGTGCCCAGAGTAGTAGAAAAACTCAATAAACGCTTTTTGGAGCTTCTCATAGGTCGACGCAGATACCAGACATTCGGTTGTTTCAATATAGTTTGCACGTGATTGAACAGAATAGGTTTTGCCCGCTTCATCTGGAAAACCTGTAGAACCTCCATCATAGCGAAAAGACAACGGGTAGGCAAAATCGGGAACAGTTGAAGACAGTTCACTCAAAAGCCCTAACTCTTCTCCCAAACGACGCAGAGACATGGGAAGACAGGCGGCATCCACTAAATCGGTTTCACCGCTTTTAACCAGATGCTCAAATAAGTGGACGGTTTCTCTTTGCACATAGCCTAGAGCGTCTTTGTCCGAGCCTTCGTCAAAGACCAGAAAGTCCAGAGCGATTACGAGTGAGTCTTCATAGCTGTGGTAGACGTCGCACCCGGTCAGTTCGGCGTAGTCGGTTTCCAGTAGAATCTGATAAGGTGCAGTTTTTGCCGCTGGTTGTTCAGCAAGATTATTTTCTTGCGCTGCGATAAAATGCGTAAAGCTGAATACAAGAATAATTACTGCGGCAAATCTTTGTTTCACTGACCATTTCCTCAAGTTAAAAATTCCGGGAGTGAGTGTAAACGTGCGCCACGGTCTGCGAATTTGAGCCCTGATCACGGCGGCACATGCGTCTTGAGGCGGAAATCAAGCGACCTGTCGATGCGCATGATTACCATAAGACTTGTTGTGTGCACACTCGGATAAATCCAACATTGTCATGCAGCGTCTCATCGCTGTCATTGATGCGCAAATATAAGCCCTGAATACTAGGGTTGAGTTTGAACTCATTCACAACACTTGAGTAGAAATTTCCATTCGTATCACTCACCAACAAATATCCGAAGTCGAATGCTGGGCTGAACTTGTACTCTGAATACGGGCCCAGCCTTTCAGCATCTGCACCGGTATGACCGAAAATGCCCACTCTCTCATAATTGGCGGCATCGACAGACCAGGTGTCGGACATGTTAATACTAACTTCATTCTCAAATCCTCTGATCAACGGCATATACTGCCAGCCAATCCGGGAGTTGATGATATAACATCTAAGACCTTCTGAATTATCCTCTGTCGGCTCTGCATTGACAAAACGTTGAGCCATGGCTGGGGGTGTAAAAATGGTTGCTGCCAGAAGTAAGTTTGCAAAGGTAAAAGCAACCCAGATTTTCGCGCTGTCTCGGCTGCGAAAAGGCGGGATATCTGACGGTGAAACTGGTTTGGTTCGGACTAGAGGCAGAGCTCTCATGAAAGCCTTCACATCAATCTCCCGCAATAAACATTGTCATTTTCCACTGGCCATTTTCGGAGGAGAAAAAAGCCCGATAACCAACGGACGACCTAAGGTAATCACCGTGGGCGAAACCAGTGGTCCCGTCTATCAAGCGAATTTTTTGGTAGGTTTTACTGTCGTCATTGTCCAGCATTGTCACAATGTCATAACTCAAACGAGTAATCACTTCGCTTGATTGGCTAGGCTGACTACGTAACGCCACACCATCGCCGGTGACAAAGTACGTTTCAAAAGGGTTGGCAGACTGGGGTAATTCGACAACCCACGTGTACGGAGCGACGAAGACAAGACCACCTTCTTCAAACCGCCCTCCAAGACGGAGCGTGCCTTCCAGGTTAGCCCAGTTTTCCTCGCGGATTTTTGGTGCCAAATGGCGATAATCCTCCGACAGGCTTTGGGGATCTACTGTCAGGAAATCCCTTAACGCTTCGCGACCTGCAGTGCCGCCAAAACTGAGCTCAATGTCGCTACTTGCCTGGCTAACGACGAAGTCTACGTCGCGGATTTTAATTGCTTGCAGCAGATTTTCTCTAAAACTGGAAAACCTTTGATTGGTCGGGCCTTCATCAAAAGGCCGGGCACGAAGTACTTGGGCCCATGAAGTAGTGGAAGCGAGAAAGATAAAAACGAGCGCTAAGACTGAAAGTTTTTTAAGCATTAATAGACAGTAACAGGGAAACTGACAAAGTCCTAACGCTGAGTAGATTAGAGATATTTCCCGTGACAATGGCAGTTTTAAGCCGTGACTCGCCTTCTCAAAATTGGGGAAATCGTGCACCCAACTGATCGGATTTTTGCATCCGAAGAAATAAACAAAGTGACCGCCAATCAGGGCAAATCCCGTTTGCGCACTCTATACAAGTCGGGCCGTGCGTTGCTGCCCGTCAGAACCCCTAAGCATTATTTCTGTTCCGTCATCGGAAAAGGCGACGCTGATGAACCCGTGGTATTCCCATTCAATTTTCATCGACGTCTCAAAAATTATATTCAGTTCTGAATCCAGAACTTTCACGGAATCGGTTTGGGTTCCTTCGTTGTTTCCGGTGTGTTTAAACTCGTCCGTGCGCTGGAACGCTCTGCGGGACGTGCCTTTGTGTTCAGCAACGATTTTCCAAGGTGGTTTGCTCGACATGTCACTTGTTGGCATTAATGAAACCTTTCCCTGTTCAGTTTTAATCCGCGCAGAAATACCCAGCGTTGTTGTCCGTCAATAATCGACACACTTCGCCTCTCGCTGGAATTTCTCGAGAGAGAAATTCACGAAAATAAATCAATATGCGACGTAGGCTCTGCAGCCATCAATTGCACTGCCCCAGCAAGCCGCATTCGCAAATTCTGCCATTTGTCCAAATAGCACGGCACAGCTCCGCACCGGTCAAATCTGCATCTGTTAAGTCTGCGCCGGTCAGGTCCGCTCCGATAAGAACGGCACCATTCAGATTAGAGCTGGTCAGATCGGCACCAATCAGGTTGGAACCAGAAAGGATAGCACCGCTCAGATCGGCGTTAATTAAAGACACGCCGGCAAGATTTGATGCCGTTAGGTTCGCTT
Organism: Pseudohalocynthiibacter sp. F2068; assembly: GCF_023015645.1. NCBI lineage: Bacteria > Pseudomonadati > Pseudomonadota > Alphaproteobacteria > Rhodobacterales > Paracoccaceae > Pseudohalocynthiibacter > Pseudohalocynthiibacter sp. F2068. The sequence continues at coordinate 3,432 of NZ_JALKAK010000001.1, read as the reverse complement.
CTGTTAAGTCTGCACTAGTCAGATGCGCGGCCGCGTAGTCAATATCTTCGCTCAAATAGAACGCCGCAAAATTTGCGCCGATTAACACCGAGTGAGTCAATTTGGCACCAGTTAGATCTGCGCCACTGAAGTCTGCGGCTGACGCGTTTACATCCGACAAATTTGCGCCTGTCAAGTTCACTCGTGTCAGGCTCGCTCCAATAAGTGTCGCTCTGGTCAGGTTCGCGCTGTCTAGATTGGCTTGATCAAAATGCGCAGAGTTCATGAGCGCATCGGTAAGATCTGCATCGGTCAAATCAGCAACCCCCAAATGGGCTCCGACTAGATTCGCCGAAGCTAGAACCGAACTGTTTAGGTGTGCCCCTCCCAAGAGAGCACCCGACAAATCGGCTCTGGACAAATTAGTGCTCGTCAGGTCTGCAAGGCTCAAGCTCGCACCTCTCAACGAGGCACTTGTCAAGTTTGCGCCAATCATGGTCGATCCTCGAAGGGTGGCTCCATCCAAGTCTGCATCTGTCAAGTTCGCACCAGTCAGGTTCGCGCGAGAGAGCCACGCTGCGGTCAGGTTTGCGTCGGCAAGGTTCTCCCCTTTCAAGCCTGCCATCCGGAGATCGCAGTGCGACCAATCAACGCCATTACCCGCGAAATCGCCGCACGCAGCCCGCGCTCCAGACGCCATCGAAAGAGTGAGCGCAAGCACCATAAAAGTCCGTGCGAATTTGTTTTCTAGGTTTCGATTCATAATATTGCGTCTCTATCTGTCATGAAAATATTTTTTTGAGCATAACAACTTAAATGGAAATGTCAGAATAATCGCATTTAGCCTATCCGAAGCCTGCTTTCGCAAATCATGCTAATTTCAAAAGACAGTGATTTGATCTTTTTGTACCCGTCACGGTTTTTGAGCCAAGGTGTTCCAAGTTTGGCGGCAGATAATAGGCTTTCCCCGGGTAGGGCCTATTTGGTAGTAATTTTGTGGATCGGAGCTAACGAAATGAAATTCTCTCTAGGGGCGCCGGAACATGGTTGGGTCAATCTTACAATCACTGACAATGAATATTGCCTCGAAGAAAATATATCAGATGTGCCAAATGACTTTATCGATGACACGATGATCGCCCTGTCTCGGCTTCTAACTTACGAAGACAAACAATTGGTCCATTTGAGCCTGGAACCAGCGTTCTATGTGATGTCGTTGGCACGTAAGGCAAATGCATTTACTATGACCATGGAGACGGAAGGATCAGATTCAGACGGTATATCTCACCAAGCTGACGGTAGCTTCGAAGAGATAATTCTTCCAATTTATAGCTCTGTCAAAGGCTTCTGCAATTCTCGTATTAACGATTATCATTGGCCTGAGGTTGATCAAAAAAACTATCGAAATATGGTCGAAACTGTAACTCGACATAAGAGCTGATTTCTAAAAATGGTGGTGTCATCAACATCATCATTCGTCTACGCAGCTTGCTCGATTGTGCCCGCAATCTTTCCAATATGTCTTCGACTGCGTTGCGCTTTGGTAGCAGGCGTTCTCCTTTAGCCATGACGCAGTTCTCTGAGCGGCGGCCAATTCGTTCCAACCCAGCATTTCGTCGTGCGGAACGATGTACCAATTGTCGTTGTTCGAAACGCCATCCAAATGTTTCGTCCACCTGCCCTGCATCCGAACCTCGCCAAACTCTACCGCGAGAAAGTCTCAAATCTTGCGGCAGCCCTGAACACGCCAGGGGTACAAGCAGAAGCAGCACAGAGCCTCCGCCAGTTGATTGACAAGAACGTACTGACGCCAGAACCCGAAGGCTAGTTGCGCTCAATACGGACGACCGCTGTGCTTCGGAATGCTAACAGCCGTCACTAGCGTAGGAGACCGTGCTTAGGATGACTGACCGGTTCGACCAGTTGGACTCCGGCGTGATTGTTTGATTGCGAATGTCTTGGAAGGGCTTACTCTGTTGAAAGACACCAAATTCTGAAAATCACGATTTTCCGGTGGAAACGCGCGGCCGGCGAAAGTTAGATAGGATTGTGAACCAGACGTGATGCGATCGCCCAGCAGCGTTTAAGATGGCGTTTGGCCAACCCCACTACTCGGCCTGCATGGCAAAAAAGTTCATCGATTAGGCCCGAAACTGGAGTTTTTCAACAGAATAAGCTCACACCAGTCGTTCGCGGCATCACGGTCTAACAACCGCTATGCGGGTGTGGTTTCAACTGATCGCCGCAACACATGCTTCAAATTTCTCTGCTGGCGTTTGGTATTGCAAGGTCTTTCGAGGTCGCTCGTTGAGTTGACGAGCGACGGCGCTGAGTTTGGCTTGACTAAAGCCCGATATATCAATGCCTTTCGGGAAGTATTGGCGAAGCAACCGGTTGGTGTTTTCGTTACTACCGCGTTGCCAAGGTGACTGCGGATCGCAGAAGAAGACGTCGATCTTTGTGGCTATGGTGAACTTCGCATGCCCTGCCATCTCAGAGCCGCGATCCCAGGTCAGTGACCGATACAGCTCTTTGGGCAGCTTGCGGGCCTGCTTGATCAGGGCTGTGATGACACTTTGGGTGTCCTTGTTCTCGACTTTGGCCAGCATCACAAACCGGGAATGACGCTCGACCAGTGTGGCGATGTAGCTGTTGTTGGACCCTACGATCAGGTCGCCTTCCCAGTGCCCCGGCACGGCCCGATCCTCGACCTCTGGAGGGCGTTCACTGATCGGGATCGCATCCTTGATCTTGCGCAGCTTTAGCCCTTTCTGGGTCGCATGCCGTGACCGTCGAATGGCACGCGGGCTGCGCAAACACTGCTGTAATTCCTTCCTCAAAACACCACGGGTCTGCACATAAAGGCTGCGGTAGATCGTTTCATGCGACACGCGGTGCTGCTCCTCATCCGGGTGCTTGCGTTTAAGCCAACCTGCAATCTGCTGCGGCGACCATTTCCGACGCAACTTGCGTGCAATCAGTTGACACAATGGGTCGTTGAACGAGAGCTTACATGATTTGGGCCGCGTTGCGCAGTCCCAGGCCCGTTGATCCGAGCGCGCCGCGCGATAGGCCTGACGTCCACCGTTCCTGCGGACCTCTCGACTGATCGTCGAAGGCGACCGCTTCAGACTTTTGGCAATTGAACGGAAGGATTGCTTTGCGACCAAGCCGCGAGATATCTCCTCCCGCTCTGTGAGGCTTAAAGCAAACCGCGACCTCTTACGGGCAGCGGGTCGGATTCCGCCGAACTGGGCCAAATGCGGGAAGATCGAAGACGACGCACGATTGAAATGCCGTCCAATCGAACTCATCGACTCGCCGCGCTGCCACCGATCCCACATCTCAGATTTCTGTTTGTCCGTGTAAAACGTCCGCGTCCGATATTTCATCTCTAACACTCCATCTTTCCAAAAAGACTAAAGTGTTGCGACCACCCGTTGAAACCGCCGG